>CAZOYK010000093.1:0-1188 GCA_964584065.1 uncultured Anaerolineaceae bacterium
CCACCACGGACTTCGCCGCGGCGCTTGGTGTTGTGCGTGCCCAGGCGGGCATTCGCCATCTGGCGCTGATAAGCCTGGTGCATCAGGTCCACATTCACTTTAGCTGCAAATATTTCATCGGGCAGTTCAACGGTATCCGACTTTTCGCCTTTTAAGTTATAGACATCAACTTTCATGATAGCTTTCTCCATTCAACCACAAGCGCATTACTGCTTGCGAGCCTCTTTGATTACCACAGTTCCGCCTTTGGCGCCGGGCACTGAGCCCTGAACCGCGATCAGATTGCGCTCTGGATCAACCATCGCAATACGGATATGCGAAGAAGTGACCTGAACATTGCCCATGTGCCCAGGACGGCGCTTGCCTTTGTATACACGCCCTGGCGTGGTACCGGATCCGGAAGAGCCGGGAGAACGCTGGCGATCAGACTGACCGTGGGTCGCAGGTCCACCGTGAAAACCATGACGTTTCATGGCACCGGCAAAACCCTTGCCCTTGGAGGTGCCGATAACGTCCACATACTCGCCTGCAGCGAATACGGAAGCCTTCAGTTCGTCACCTGGGTTGACATCTTCAATTTTCTTGGTGCGGAATTCCCTCAACACGCGCACGGGAGGGAGATTGTTTGTCTTGAGATGGCCGAGTTCAGCCTTACTCAGACGCTTTGGTTTCACTTCTCCGAATGCCAGCTGAACAGCGCTATAGCCATCAGTCTCAACATCTTTGACCTGAGAAACAAAACAAGGCCCAGCCTCGAGAAGCGTCACGGGAATTGCGCGCCCGCTTTCATCGAAGATCTGGGTCATACCGATCTTTCTTCCTATAAGCCCTTTTAACATACTATTCTCCTGTTTAGTATTCTGCGAGACTGTCAGCCTGGGCAAGCTGCATCATCTCCGCACAATTCAGTCAATGTTCCCTGTGCAGCGGTCTGCCCACGCGGGTAACATTCTTAAATTGTCACACAAATATAACTACCCCTGAAGGTAGCCCGTCAAATATATCACAACCCCGCTCAGCGCGCAAGGGTATTTTTGATTTTGCTTCAGGATCTCCCTGAGGAAATTGAGGGGGTTCAAATGTTCAGAAAATCAATGCGCTCCAGGTATTTTATCATGGATTGCGAACCTGGTTTTGCCCTCCTAAGCGATTTTGTCATTCTGAACGCAGTGAAGAATCTAAAAGCAA
>CAZOYK010000093.1:1288-9120 GCA_964584065.1 uncultured Anaerolineaceae bacterium
TGAACGCACCAAAACAACACCCACCCACATTAATTGGTGCGATCAACAGAAGATCACACCCTACTTACCTTGGATGGGTATCATACTAATGACCGACCCTTTGTCATCCTGAGGAACGAAGGACCTTGCCCTTTTGCCGTTAAGATTCTTCGCTAACGCTCAGAATGACAGAGCCCAATCCGCTGCGCTTCCAGGGCTGCATTTCGTAGGGTGCGTTCCGTTTTTGAACGCACCAAAACAACACCCACCCACATTAATTGGTGCGATCAACAGAAGATCGCACCCTTGGATCGGTATCATACGAATGACATAAGTATCGACCTGAAAGGCTCAACCTCACCTACAAACAACGCGTCCATTTTTATGCGACGACCACCCCATGCTTTCCCTATTCTTCTTACTTTACAATCAAAGGCAATTGCTCCATCCACGCCTGGGTGGTAAACCACGTATCCGAGCAGGCATCCCATACGCCTGACAAATAAATCCCATTTGATCCAACATCCCCTTCCACCATCGATTCGGGGCATTTGTCCTCTGAGACCTTAACAACCTCCGAAAGCCAACCCTCCGCAAAATACGTCGCCGTGATCCAGTCGCTCTCCGCCCAGGTAATGACTGGTATAGGCGCTATCCCTCCAGATCCCGCGCGAGACTCAATCATATTCATTTCAAGGTCATACTTAAAGGTTGCAGAGCCATCGCTGGGCTCAAAGAACATCGTTGTGTCAAAAGCATCCGTGAAATAGATTTGCGGCGCGCCAGTTGGAGCCGTGTTATCATCCCCGATGAAGCCGAGGAAGAGGTATTCATCCCTGCCTTGAATTTCAACGTCAGTAATGACCGAGAAGGTGAGCCAGCTGTTTGGCAGATCGACCAAATGTGAGCCAATGTATTCACATCCATCCACAGTGCAGGAATCGATATAGATAAAATCTTTCCCAGACGGTCTCCAGATGTTGGCAATTCCGATCCGCGGTCCATCCACAGCATCGATATAAATGGAAATGCTCGGGTCAACATCCTCAACTATACTGGTGCCCGTCACGATTGTCATCCCTTGCGTCATCGTACCATCAGCCTGCGTGGTTCGGTTAGATCGATAGAAAATCCGTTCGGTGTAGGGGGGTGTACCTGTAACTGTATAGTTATCTTGGATGGCGATATGCAGTTTGTCCGCGGTATCGATCACCATATCCAAGCCATAGATGTATCCAGTCTCAAAAAAGTTGATGTAATCATATGCCACACCCGTATTGGAAATGTCTGTAAGCTCTTTATACATCAGCGCCCCGATCCTGCCCATCCCATCGGTCAGATATTTGCGATCATAAACCGCGTAAACGGCATAGCCATTGCTCACCACAAAGACGTTCCCTGTCGTCTCCTGGTGGAGATCCAGATCGATGCAGAACTTTTCGTAACCACCGACTGGTGGATATAGTGGGATTTTCTGATAACAAGCGTATTTCTGTGTTGTACCGCGCTGCTCCACCCAGGTCACATAAGCCTCCCCATTGTTTAATGCTGCAATATCAGGGTCATACTGTTTCCAGTTCGTCCCGGATCCGCTCATGACCATCGAAAACTTGTCCAGTGGTCCTGCGCTGCCGTAGCGAGTGCGGTAATACACAATGCGGTCATCAACCACCCCGGCGATGTGTGAGCGCCCATTCCCATCCAGAGCCACCACCGCCTGCTCCACCTGGTCGCCAGTGGAGATGTGGATTTCGGTGGGGGTTGAGAAGGTTGTGGGAATACAGGAGCTCACAATCAGTGCAAAAAGCAAGGTGAACGCTAAAAGAATGGTTTTCCTTTCCATGATATCTCCTCCTGAATATTGGCGCACACACCTCAATTATGGGAGTGTATGCATATGCTCGTTTGATTTGAGTTGTAAGAAATGGATAACCTCGGACGAGGTTGGGGGGATTTATATTAACAATATAACAAATTTTGCCCTGTGATTCAATAAGAATTGAAGTAATCTTCAGGCGGATGCAACATCAGCTCGAAATCACCAGGTTTTCAGGATAGTTACCAACCACCACCTGCTAAAACCGCGGGGGGTGGCATGTTCATTTCACAATTTCATCTTGCTCTGAGACATTAAGCAATGGAGCGGCTGAAAAGCCGCTCCATTTTCGTTATATAGTATGCCTGATAAGTTCAGGCGAATTAATCTTTACGGCCCAACGGTCGTAAAGGTTGAGCTAAATGGGACCTGCTGCGTGATAGGAGTAGCTTCAGTATCAAGAACACCTGTCACGTTCACAGTATAAGCTGTTAGGCCCGTCAGTACAGCAGATGGAGTGAAGGTGATCGTCTTGGTTGCGTCATCATAAGCGCAACTTCCAGCGACCGTATTCACACCCTCGGTAAGGGTGAAGCAAGAATCTGCGGCAACGGACTGATTCCAGGTCACGACCACCCCCGCATCAAGGGCAACATCCACAGCGCCATCTGCCGGAACGACAGCTGTCACAATTGGATCCCGCCAATTAAGTACGGTATAGTCGAACACCTGGGCTCCATCTGCTGTATAGGCTAGCGTCAGATTATCAAGTTCTGTATTGCCATCAGCGGCTTTCATAACAGTATCCCAAGTGCCGCGCGTGAACTTGAATTCCAAGGCGGCGGCGGCAGGAATATAGATGGATTTTGTCCAATGGGTCGCGTCCACCTGGGTTAGCGCGATTCCCGGCTCAGTCCAGGCACCCAACTCGTCTTCGCTGCCAATAACATATACCGTTCCAGGGGTGTAATCCGGCACAGTCACGTTAAAGGTCACGAATGGAACGATCATATTGAACGCACCAGGAGTATTGAAAGCTTCTCCGGGGGCAGGTGATCCGGGAATGTCGGGTATACCAGCGCCAGCATAGTCATTTCGCACCCAGTCGGTAACAGAGTCTGTATCAAATCCGTCCGGAATGCGGGATGCGCCGCCTGGGTCGAATGCAAATCCGTCATAGTACGGATAAAGAACGGTATTACCGTATACACGATCACCTGAGCCCCCATCATCGAGGGCTACTGAATCCGTGATCTCATCCCAAGGTGTAACATCAAATATACCATCATCATCGGTGTCGAGATCGTCATTCAGAGCTCCAGTGAAATTCTTGACAAGAAGCAATGAAATACTTCCATTTTCTAAATCGTTAGCTGCTAACATCTGTAGGAACAAACCATTAGCATCAGTTATACCAATAGGTATGACATGATCGACAGTTCCCTCCATTGATGATGACGAACTAAAATCACCCTCAATTTCTAATAGAGTGTACATACCGTAATCGGTATTTGGTGATCCAAATATTTCAACGAATTCGATATCACTATCTGTAGATGTATCAGCAGAATACTCATTGATCTTTGGTTCCATCGCCGGGAGACCTTCAATCTCGACCACCGCCACCGCCATCTCCTCAACCGTACCAGGATGATCGTTGTCGTGCAGAGCAACGTTGCTCAGCGGACCAAGAGGAGCATCCCCATCCACGGTCACCTGGAAGGTGATCGTTTTGGTAGTGCTCGGGGTCACCAGGTCAAAACAGACCATGTGTCCGTTGGCAAAACTGGCACTGTTATAAGCGTACTGCGTGGCTGCGGTTCCGTCGGAGTTTTCAGTGCCGATCGTAGCCAAATCCAGCGGTCCGTTGATGTTATCGTAGGCGAAGACAAATTCGTAGTAACCCGGAGTGTCATCAACCACATGATAATGAACGATCTCAAAATCGTAGGTAGTGGTTGGGTCGCCCCAAGGCTGCGCGTCGTCATATTCAATGACGTGGAGATCAGCGCCCACACCAGCCAGGCTTACGCCCTTGTTGGTTGCGGCATCATACACGATCTCCATATCCTGCCAGAGCATAGCCGCCATGTTGTTGGGTAAGGCTGGGTCCGGGATGTCCTGGTTTATCCAGGGGGACCCACCATAGTTATTCGCGTAATCAAAAATGGCAAAGCCGTCATCAGTGAAGGAGATGGCAGGGTATTCGACACCGTAGAAGTTATAAGGCACCGCACCGGGAGTCAACGTCCAGACCTTTGTATCTCCTGTGATCCCAGCATTAGCAAGAATGCCATAAGCTTCCAGGTCGACATAGCCGCCAAAGCCAGTATCGCACATTGGGTCGCTGACCGAGTCGCTTACGTTGTAGTAAGGCGCCATGGGCGCGTCCACCGTGCCAGACCAGGTAATGGCATTGTTAACGTCATCATACAGCGCACCGCCGGTAACAGAATCGGGCACATAGGTGACCCCAGTCGGCAGTACGTCGTTGATGGTGTAAGCGGTTGGCACATCGGCAAGGTTGGTGATCTCAATGGTATAGGTGATCGTATCGCCAGGCATTACAGTTTCAACGTCTGCCGTCTTGACCACATCATCAGCCAGTCTGCGGATATCAATATCGGTCGAGCCTATCCAACTTGCACCTTCACAGGCTGCATCGGCACACGTGTCGAAGTAACCATAGAGGCGGTCGCCTTCTTCGGTATCTTCATCCCAATAAACATCCAACTGGAACGGGGTTGCACCAGGATTGGTGACAGGTACAATCACGTCATAGTTACCAACTTCGGGAACCAACGGAACCAAACCAGTTGCAAGAGTAAAGGTATCCCCCGCAGCACCAGCCCAGTTCTGTACCACCAGGAAGTAAGTGTCATCAGCGTCGTAGAAGATGAAGTCCTTTGGTGCGTTGATATATTCCAGGGCTGAAGAAGTAGCGCTCTGTGCAAGCAAATAATCTACGGCAGGATCTAAGGTGCCACTGGCATCCAAATCCCAGAACAGGAACATGTCGATGTCGGAGGCGGTTGTTTGGGTTATCTCGGTTACCATGCGGATGGAGTATGCAGGTAAGGTGATTGTCTTGACATACACCTGGCTGAGATCATCAAAGGGATCTCCATTGGTGGGGTCTGGATCAAGCGTGATTTCTTCCAGATCGGCTTTGACCAAGCCAGATTCGTAAGTCATGCCAGCGGTGATCTCACCTGCCAGCAAGTCTGGGATGATGCCCGAATCCGCGTCGCGGTGGGTTTCAAAAGTGACAAAATCAGGTATGTTGCTGCCAACAGGCAGTACAGCCACAGGAATAGATACATCAGAAAGCGGCCGGTCAGGGATGATAAAGTTCTCTGCAGGCGTCCCACCTGAAGCAGTGCCGGTTCCGTTCAAAATCAAAGGCAGGAACAGGTATTCATAGGGGGATTCCAACACAGCGTCAGTTTCAAAATTGACCCTGGCAAACTCCCATTCATCCGCGGTCAGACCAGTCACATCAGCTGTGAAAGTAACCACCTGGGTGGCTCCAGGAGCAATCTCAAAGGATGCAGGTTCAACTGTGATCCAGTCAGGCGCAACCGCAGTATAAGAGGCCGTAATTTCTGCCACACTTGTGAAAGTGCGCGTCCATTCACATCCACCCACACACAGGTTGTTGTACAGGCTGGGGATGTTCAGCGTCTGCATATCGCCGCCCTCAGCAGGATTGGCAGCAACCATGTTTTCGTAGGTTTCATCCATGGTCAAGCCGGTCAGGGCAGCCATTTCCAGGTCAACCCGCCCAGCACCAAAGTCAAACAGGTCAGCAGGAGTCTGCATATCTTCTTTCAGCAGATTATCGTGTTCAGCAGTCAGCATCAAGGCAGATTTAACCTGGGCAACCGTCCAATCCGGGAAGACAGCGCTGAGCAAAGCGCCAGCCCCAGCGGTATGCGGGGAGGACATGGACGTGCCCTGATAGAGTTCGGCTTGCACAGCGCCATCAGAGTCGATCACGCCGTCAGCAACAGCCGCAAGCACTTCCAAACCTGGAGCAGTCACATCTGGTTTGAGAACCTGAATATCATTCGCGCTTGGACCACGGAAGGAGAAGTCGGCCTTAACATCGCCCCAGGAGTCGTTCAGATAACGCCCAACAACGGACATATCGAGTAATACCGGAGCATTTGTATGAACGTAATCAGCCAGTGCAGCTGCGTCTGCTGAGGAAAGGTAGAGTGTGGCTACAGGTAATAAGGCTTCTTCCAAACCGCCCCAGGCTACTGGAGGTCGATGATCAGCGGTCCCAAGCACGCCGATAGCTCCGGCAGCCCTCGCATTTGCCTCTTTAATGGTAAACGAACAAATGCCGCGGGAGATCAGGGCAATTTTTCCTGCGAAGAAGTCGGCTGGGAAGGCACTGCAGCCTTCGCGGTTATCCGGGAAATTAGTCGAGGAAGAGGCAGTATCATCACCAGCCCATTTCAGTTCCACATCATCCAGAGCAGGAAATTGAACTGGACTTGAGCTTTGAATGACAGCCATATCCACCCAGGGTGAACCAGCAGGTAAGACGACATCAATATCGTTGGTGAACTTGCGATTGTGGCTGGAAGCCGCAACGGTAGTCACCCAGGGGGAAAGGTGATTGACCTGACCATCAGTTGAGGGTTCATCGCGTAAGTTACCGCCAGAGGCAGCCACAAAGATGTCTGCACCAAAAGCCTCAAGGAAAGCCAGTTCAACAACATCAGTATATGGGCTCTTACCGCCAGAAATGGAATAGTTCAGAGCGTCCACGCCATCAATAATGGCCTGCTCAACAGCAGCAGCAGAGTCATCCCCCCAACAGCCGGATTCATCACAAACATCAAAGGAAATAATCTGGGCATGGGGAACTACACCCGAGATGGTGGTTTCCACACCCATGAATTCGAATGTAACGTAGTTGCCAGCAACTGTGCTGCCAGTATGAGAACCATGACCATCAGAATCTTCAGGGCTGATGGCTTCACCGGTGTAGGTGTAAGCGCCCACGAGTTTGTCATTGCAGGCGTCGGCATATGCGGGATCACCAGCAGGAGCACAAACACCCAGATAATCACCGGTCCACTCGTAAACAAATCCATCCTCGGGCATATCACTGAAGGAAGGGTGATCAAAGTTGATGCCGGTGTCGATGATGCCGACCAGCATGCCTTCCCCAAGGGAACCGAGGTTAGCTGGGTCTGCAGAACCATTCCAAACACCATCCGCGCCAATAAATACAGGACCCGCGTCAGTATCGGGCTGTTCCAGGGTTACTGGCAGGATCTGGCGGATGCCAGGCACTTTTGCCAGTTGCTGCGCTTCCTCAAGCGACATCTCTACCGAAACGCCGTTGAGAATGACATCATAGACATGCTTGATATTGACGCTTCTGCCAAGAGTGCTCTCCACAGAAGCCATCACGCTATTGCGCTGTTTGGCAAGCAGGTCGAGGTAAGTCTGGCTATCAGGGGTGCTGACATCCAATTTTTCTGAGCCTTTGCTCACTGCCACCAGCGATGGATCCTCAAAGAGGATTACATAGCGGTCAGATCGAGCCAGGTCCATCACCTCCACAGCCTCCACGGCTTTGAGCTGCTCCTTGGCGCCCAAGGTGGACTCAGGAACAAAACCCGACCGGTCTGGTTCATGACCAGGACCGCCAGTTTGTGTCGTGTCGATGGCAAGAACTGGTGTGATCACCAGTGCCAGCAACACAATGATTGCCAATATTCGTGTCAATGCTGATTTCATTCTTTTACTCCATTTCCTCTATTTTTTGGGTTTTGCAGGGAAACGCGTCCTGCGCGTTACTACTTAAACTTGCGGGAACAATCTTTAAATAATTCTGAGAATACGGTCTGGCAAACTTATATTTCAAATGTTGTTTGCTCCTTTCAGATTTTCTATCCATCCCCCAGAGGGGTTTATAACGAAAGGTAAGTACAGACAAAAACATCCCGACTCTAAGTCGATTAAGGAATTATAGTCATCCCGTTCTGAAGCGTCAAGATACTCGCGTTAGTTC
>CAZOYK010000094.1:0-9111 GCA_964584065.1 uncultured Anaerolineaceae bacterium
TAAGCTTTCCGCCAGCCGAACCACATCCGCGGTAAAACTCTCCGAACTACTCTGGCTATACTCAGCGTTTATCCCCAGTCTTTCAAGATAGGTTTGGGCATAATAACGGTTGATCTCGTCTTTTTCGGAACCTTTTGTCACCAACAACAGGTGTAGTTTGCAGTCATAGCGGGCGGCATAATACGCCGCAACATACAGAGCTTCTTTACTGGGCTGACTTCCGTCAAAGGGTAAAAGAATGGAACTTACTGGCAGAGGATCATCTTTTACAAACAAGACCGGTCGTCGGCTTTGCTGGAGGATGGTAATGATCCCATGAGAAATCCGCTCTACAATGCTTGTAGCTGGCGGATGGCTGAGCTTGAGCACCAATAAATCCGAGAGCAAACTAAACTCCAACAAGGCGCTCGCCGGCTCACCCTCCCGCAGGAAAAATTTGCCGCTCATGCCCGCCTCAGAAAGCCTTTGGTCGAACCGCTTTTGAAAGACATCCACATCCCCAAGATCCTCATGCTCGCCTGGGCTTTCCACGTGCACCCCGCGAATCGCGCCACCCGGACAACGGTTAACATAGATCGCCTGCTCGAGCGCGATCCAGTCAGGATCATCATCGCTCAGTGCAACAGTAACGTGCTGAAAAAGACAATCCTGGTAGGGACTTTCAGGATGTTCTTCATCCCTTAGCAAAATCTGCATGATTTGCTCCTCCGCGGGGGACCAACCGGATTCAGCTTTGAGACCTTCCACGTCAGCAGTGTAATCCAGCACATTTTCAGGCTTAAGAGCAATACCCAGATCCTGCTGGAGTGACTGCTGATGATCAAGCAACCAGAGGTAAAGATCCGTCAGGCTTAAGTCACGAAAGGCGTGATGCAGACCGGAACTTTCAATGCTGGCAACAACTGGAAAATATAGGCTCTCGTACCAATGGATTGCAGCCTCTTCGAAACTAACCGGGCGTTCATTTTCAATGCCCATGTAGTATTGGTGAACGGTAATGTGCTCTTTAAGCAGCGGATAATTCTCAACCAACTTCAGGCTGAAATTCACACCCGGCAGGATCTGGTCAAGGCGGGTGTCCTCAAGAAAGTTAACGTAAGCGGTCTTCAGGATCAACTCATCAGCAGTCAGAGTGCTGGGAACAGGGACCTTGGTTTTGACCTCGGTTACGTATGCCTCTATCGTTTCCATGCCCATTTCTTTGGCAATCGAAACACGGTGGTTGCCGTCCAGCACAAAATAAGCCTCGCCAATTTGGTAGAGTGAAACAGGAGGAACGCCTTTGCCAAGGGGACTCGTCATGGCAGTTTTTACCTTTGCCCAGCGGTCCATATCATCATCGCGAAGCGGAAGGAAGTTCCGGTCAAAATCCTGGATCCGGTTCACGCTGCCGATAATGTCCTTCAGTGGAACCTGCTTTACCCCGCGATCTGTCTGGCTGACAGCACGCAGCTTTGTGGAGATCTCATCATAAGGCAGCAGGTCAATCGAACGACCTTGAATACCTGCCCAGAATCGCTGCATGGCAGCCTTCGAGCGGGCGCGGCGAAAGTCCCCGAGGGCTTGACGATAGGTATTTGCATCTTCCATAGCTTGATTTTAGCCCAAATCAAGCAACTGATTCATCCATTGTTGGACGTTTAAGTGCTTCAATTCGCCAAAACCTCCCTGGTGATTTTTGATTCTTTTCCATGCTATAATTTTTCGAGAAGAAACGAGTTCTTACTGCCCTATGACCCAACTGCCAACGCTTGATCCCATCGACTATTTGCTCATTGGTCATGTTACTGCTGATTTACAGACGGATCAGAGCATCAGCCTGGGAGGTACTGCCAGTTTTTCCGGTCTGACAGCTGCCCGTTTGGGGCACAAGGTCGGTCTGGTGACAAGTTGCGCGAGTGATCTGCAACTTGACCCCCTGGCTGGCATGCAAAAATGGGTCATTCCATCAGAAAAGTCAACCACATTTCTCAATCAGGGTTTTGGGAACGCCCGTGTACAGCACCTCTACTCCTCGGCTACGCGCATCACCGCCGACCACATTCCAGCACCCTGGCGCGACTGCCAGCTGGTGCACTTCGGTCCAATTGCTGCGGAAATTGATCCAAATGTCGTGGAGCTTTTCCCGAAAGCCCTGGTCTGCCTGACCCCGCAGGGATGGTATCGGCAGGCAGACGAAGAAGGACTTGTAAGGCACGTCGACTGGCCCGAAGGGCTGGCTCTGCTCGCCAGAGCCGATGCTGTCATCTTATCCCTTGAAGATCTCCGGGGAGACGAGCAAAAAGTGCAAGAGCTGGCTGGCATCTGTAAGCTGCTGGTGGTCACCGAAAATCGAGAAGGGGCTCGCGTTTTTTACCAGGGAGAGGTCAGGTACTTTCCAGCTTCCCCAGTGGAAATGGTCGAAGACACTGGTGCTGGCGACATTTTTGCGGCATGTTTCTTTCACCGCCTCAGTACCACCCACGATCCTTGGGAAGCAGCCCGCTTTGCGGTTCAGCTCTCAGCGCACTCAGTAACACGCAAGCGTCTGCAAAGCGTCCCAACTCAAAACGAAATCGCACAAGCAAAAAAACCAATGCTGGCATAGGTAAGGTATGGGAAAAATCTACACAGTTGTCAATCAAAAAGGCGGAGTGGGAAAAACCACCACCAGCATCAACCTTGGTGCTTACCTGGGGCAATTCGGACAAAAGGTCCTGATCATTGACCTTGACCCTCAGGCAAACGCCACCAGCTGCCTTGGAATTGACCGCCACAAAGTGGAAAAAGGGACTTACGAAGTTCTGATTGGCGCGAAAAACCCTTTGGATTCTGTTTTGCACAACGGGCGCTTCAAGCTCTCGCTCATGCCTTCATCACCCAATTTGTCAGGTGCGGAAATTGAGATGATCGAGCTTTCAGATCGCGAGAGACGCTTAAAAACGATCGTTCAGTCGCTGACAAGCCGCTATGATTACATCCTGATCGACTGCCCCCCTTCGCTTGGATTGCTGACCCTGAATGGCATGATCGCCGCGCAGGATGGCGTGATCATTCCGGTACAGTGTGAGTACCTGGCGCTTGAGGGTCTTGGTCAGCTTACCCAAACGCTCACCCGCATCCGGCAGGGACTCTTCCCCGAACTCTCCATCAGGGGGGTTTTATTGACAATGTTCGACGGACGCACCAATCTGAGCGCGGATGTGATGACTGAAGTACAAAAGTTTTTTCAGGACAAGGTTTTTTCGACTTTTATTCCTCGCAGCGTCAGGCTTGCGGAAGCGCCTTCTTTCGGCATGCCGATTTCGGTCTATGCCCCTGAATCAAGCGGCGCGCGAGCCTACCGCTCTTTGGCGATGGAATTATTGACGGCGGATGGGGTAAAGTTTGACCCCGGACAGGAGTAAGATGGCACAGCGCAGTGGACTTGGCAAAGGACTTGAATCGTTAATTCCGACCTGGCAAGGCAGCCCTGCCGATCCAGGCACATCCGAACAGGTACGGCTCTTACCCATTAATAGCATCAGCCCCAATCCCCAACAGCCCCGCAAAATCTTCGAAGAAGAACAACTGGAAGATCTGGCAGCCTCGATCAAACAACATGGGATCATCCAGCCTTTAATCGTGATCGCTGCCGAAGGCATAGACCGCTATACCCTCATTGCGGGCGAACGCCGCCTGCGGGCAGCCAAACTCGCGGGTCTCAAGGACGTACCGGCGATTGTCCGCACCGCCTCGCAGCAGGAACAGCTCGAGTTCGCGATCATTGAAAACGTGCAGCGCGAGGATCTGAACCCGATCGAACGCGCCAGGGCTTATCAAAGCCTGGCTGATCAGTTTTCCCTGACCCACGAGGACATTGCTCACCGGGTTGGAAAGAGCCGCGTAACCGTCACGAACACCCTGCGTCTGCTTAATCTTCCGCTTGTGGTGCAGCAAACCCTGCAAAGTGGCGAGATCTCTGAAGGGCATGCCCGCAGTCTTTTAGCGCTTCCAAGTGCCCGTGCCATGGAAGCCGCCTTGGATAGCATCCTTAGCCTCGGTTTGAACGTGCGGCAGACGGAACTGCTTGTCAGCAAGCTCAGCGGAAAAGCGCCAGCCAGCCGGAAGTCAGCCCCCCGTTCTGCTGAAGCCGAAGACCTCGAAAACCGTCTGCGTCAGTTCTTCCACACCAAAGTAATGCTCTCAAAAGGCAAACGGGGCGGCACAATCTCAATCAGCTTCTATTCTGACGAAGAGCTTAATGCCATCCTGGACAAACTTGGCATCAATGACTGATCAAAATGCCGTTTGAAGTCTGGCCTTGTTCCGACTTATCGTCCTTTGACCTTGCCAGGTTCTTGAATGCAAACAATCTTTCATTCAGCAATCTCGACTGGTTCTCGCCAAACGAAAGGTTTAACGAACCTGGCTGTTTTGCCATCTTGGAAAATCAACACATCAAAGCCCTGTTGGCTGCCACGCCAGAGTATTCCACGGCAGCCTGGCTCCGTTTTTTTCACGCGGAAAGGGACGGGGAACACGCTCAATATTTCAAAGCCCTCTTATCCCAGGCTGTGACCACTTTATTGGCTATGGGGGCACAGAGTTTGTTCTCCCTCGTGCCCTACGATTGGCTTGAGAGGCTGCTCACAAGCGAAGGGTTCAAACCAGCCGACAAGATCGTCACGCTCCACCGAAATCTCGCAGCGTTGAATCACGCCAAAGCAGACTCAGAACTTATCATTCGTCAAATGACTTATCCTGACATGGCTGCAGTGGAAGCCATCGACATTGCGGCATTTGATCCCATCTGGCAATTGAACCGCGCAAGTTTGGAAAAAACCTACCACCTCAGTGCCTGGCACAGCGTCGCACTCCTCAAAGGACAAATCGTTGGGTACCAGATGAGCACGAGCGCCTTCGACTCTGCCCACCTTGCGCGCCTGGCTGTGGACCCTCGCTGGCAGCGCAGAGGTGTGGGACGCATGCTGGTGGAGGACATGTTTGAAACTTTTACGAACATCGGTGTAAGATCTTTTTCAGTAAACACCCAGGCAAGCAATCTTCAATCCTTATCTCTCTATCATTCCCTGGGCTATGAACGCGAGGATCGCGATATCCTGGTGATGTCACTCAAACTATAAAAGCAAATACCTTTTAAGTTCGCTGGACGTAAAAAGACCTTTGTGGCAAAATCAAGCAAACTTATCCGGAGTTAATATGACACAAAAAATGACACAACGTGAAATACTGAGAATCCAGCGGGAGAAGGAAGCACGCAAACGAACTACTGCGTTGGTGATTGGAGCTTTCGTGCTGGTGGCAGCCATCCTGTTGGTTTACTTTCTGCCCAGGCTGCTCAACACCACCAAGGTTTCAGGTTACGCAAACCAATCCGGTCAATCCGTCGGCGATCCGAACGCGCCGGTAAAAGTTGTCGAGTTTTCCAATTTTGGCTGCAGTCATTGCCGCAACTTTGCGTTGGAAAACGAGGAGCAATTCGTCAAAGACTATGTGGACACCGGCAAGGTGTACTTTACCTATAAAGTCTTCCAATTTAGCGAAGATGAAACATTCAAAGCAGCTGAAGCAGCCTATTGTGCGGGTGAACAAAACCGCTTGTTCGAAATGCAAAAACTTCTCTACGAGAATGCCGCTTTTGCTGGTGCTTATGCAGATAACAGTATTTCTTCCTATGCTGATCAGATTGGATTAAATAAAACTGAGTTCAATCAGTGCATGGAAAGTGATGCCCAGTTGGAAATTATTCGTGCCGACACAGCCAACGCCCAGGAGTTAGGAGTCACTGGCACGCCCACGTTTGATGTCAACGGAACCATCGTCTATTCAAATACCTTGGTCGAAACGGTTGAAGCTGCCTTGGCCGCTGCAGGAAATTAACATTGCTTTTTTAATTTCAGGACCAGGCAATTCCGAGCCTGTTTAGCAGCAGAACCACCAGCACCACGATGAACAATGCGGGCAGAAAACTGCCGACGCGGATTTTTTTGATCTCGAGCAGATTGCTGATCGCAATTCCGCTCAGGATCACACCCCCAACTGAAGTCATCTCAAGGATCACACTCTGATCGAAGCCTTTGCCAATGGTTCCAGCCAGAAGGGAGATTGCGCCCTGGTAGAGCAGCACGATCGGAGCAGAAAAAAGCACCCCCACCCCAAAGGTCGAAGCAAAAGCGATCGAAGCAATCCCGTCAAGCAGGGATTTGATCGCCAGCATCTGGTAATCCCCCACGAGACCGTCCTGGATGGAACCCAGAATTGCCATCGGTCCGATGCCAAAAAGCAGCGACGCGGTTACGAAGCCGGTAATGAATCGCTGTGCATTTGGCGAGCCGGCGTTGGTTCCTCGCTCCACCTTTTGCTGAATGCGCTCTCCCAAACCATTGAGCAACTCTTCAATCCGGAGGGCTTCCCCGGCGATCACTCCCAGTACGATGCTGCTGAGCGGGACCAACATATTTTGCGTTTGCGCAAAGATTCGCACACCATAAGCCAGCGTAAACAGACCCAGTGCGGAGGTCAGAGTCTGGCGGACCTTCAGGGGAATGCGGTGCCCGGCAAGCAGACCGATCAGCCCGCCAAGCAAAATTGCGGCGAAATTGATGATGGTTCCCGTCATGTTATCACGCGGGCATTTCTGCCAGGATTAGCAGGTAGCAAAGGGTTGAAAGGCGGTTGAAATATTGAAGCATGCTCTCGTCCGGGATTTGCAGTGTTTCAAAACCTGCCACCAACTCCCGCTCTGCCCGCCGGACGATCGCGCGCGCCAGATCGAGCGCGCCTGTGGCGGGGGTCTGGCCGGGGTGGATGAACTCATTCGGGTAATTGATCGTCGCCTCAATGCCCTCGATGGTCGCTTCCAGGTCCTCAAGTTGTAATGCAAAAACACCTTCCAGGTCACCAGGTAAAGTCTTTGGCAGAGCAGCCAGCAAGCCCATCATCTGCGACAGGTCTTTTTGACAGGTTTCGAGATGAGCTTGACTACCTGGTGAACAAAAGGCTTTAGCCAGGCTAAGGGAGGCGCTGACTTCATCCAGCACGCCGATCAGCTTGATGCGCAGGTCCGATTTTTTGACACTATTTTCACCAATCAGGTTCGTTTTGCCGCATGGAGTCATAAGGCTACTCCGCGGGAGTGACAGCCTGTGAGGGCGCCGTGTCTGAGAGGATGTACCAGGTGTTGACCGCATTAAACCGATCGGCTGGATCATAAATGGGACCAATCGAAACGTTCATGATCGACTCTTTCATGCCATAGTTGTAGACCGTGTAGAACAAAGGCAATGAAGGCAGATCTTCAGCAAAGAGGATCTGGAAGTTGCGGTAAAGGCGCACGCGAAGTTCCGTGTTGGGCTGGGTGCGGGCTTGTTCGAGATATTCGCTGGCAGTGGTGTTGCGCCACTGCGCGTAATTCTGCCCAGCCTCAGCC
This sequence comes from uncultured Anaerolineaceae bacterium, assembly GCA_964584065.1. Taxonomy (GTDB): domain Bacteria; phylum Chloroflexota; class Anaerolineae; order Anaerolineales; family Anaerolineaceae; genus Mesolinea. The sequence goes on from CAZOYK010000094.1 coordinate 7,412, forward strand.
TGCGATTCCGCCCAGAAAGGATAGGGGTCAGGATCGGGGGAATTGCTGAGGTCAATATCCACCAGTGCCGCCTCGTAAGCGCGGCCTTCAAGGTTGGTCATCAGTTCAGCATAAGGTCTGACATCCAGCACGACTTGAATTCCAATTGAGGTCCAATTTTCTGCCAGGATGCTTGCTATCTGGTTGTGAACGTCGTCATCCTGCACCAGGAGCGTCAGGCTCGCCTGAGCCCCCTCAGGCGTCATAAGCTGCCCTGCTTCTGACCACGAATAGCCTGCGCCAGCAAGCAACTGCCTGGCAAGGTCAACGTCGTAGCGGTACGGCTCCAAACCGTCGTAAAATGCCCAGTTTCCGGGTGTGATCGGACCGAGCGCGGGGACTGCCTGGCTTGTAAAGACTTCATCAATAATTGCCTGGCGGTTGGTTGCAGCCATTAATGCCTTGCGAAAATCAGCGGATTGCAGCAGGGGCTGGGTGAGGTTTTGGGTGTTCAGGAAAACCATCGTCAGGCGGGGCAGCCGGCTGGAGTGTATGTTCAGGCCGGGTTGGTTCAACGCGGTTTCGAGGTCCGCATGATCAATCCTTGCAACCGCGTCAACCTCATCGCTCAGGTAGGCTTGAAGCGCCGCGTGAGCATCAGGGTAGAGCTTGAAGTTGATCTCATCGATAAAGGGTCGCCCGGAATAATAGTATTCAAAGGATTCCAGGCTGATGCCGTCTATCTTGCCATCTGTCAGATGAAACTCCCGGAAGCGATAAGGTCCGGAACCTATCGGCGCAAGATTGAAGGGGTGATCCACCAGCTCATCCAGAGTGAGGTTGCCCAAAAGATGCGATGGCAGGATCTGGAAAGTCAGATAGTCGAGGAATGGCGCGAAACTGTTGGGCAGGGAAAACTCCAGGCTGAGGTCAGACAAAGCCTCCACGTGAACAAGTTGCCAAAAGGTGCGCATGTCCTCCGCGACCAAATTGCTGTTGCTTTGCATCAGCGAGACGGTATAGAGCACATCCTGGCTGGTCAGCGGGGTGCCGTCATGCCAGACTGCATTCTCCCGCAGGTTCACCGTGTAGCGCGTGCCATCAGAAGAAACCTCCCAACTTGCCGCCAGGTCCCCCACGGGCAATCCGCGCGAGTCAAACTTCACCAGGCTGCTGAAGATCAGGCGGTCAACATCTCGATCGGGCTGATTAAAGCGATCCAGGGCGGGGTTGAGGCGCATGATGTCACCCACCAGCGCTTCAGTGAAGCTGCCGCCAGTGATCGGGTTGGGCGTGCTCTCGACCACCGGTGACGATGCGGAGCGTTGGAAGACCAGGATCAAGCCAACCACAAGCCCGGTAAGCAGGACAATCAGAAGCTGCCAGCGGAAACGTCTCATTTGGTAAACAGAAAGACAACCCCCGACTTTGGCGAGTTGTCTTTATCCTCCATGATCAATTGTGATAGCGGCGGGAAATGTCGCTATCAGGAAATAAGCACACTGATGAGTGCGAGCAGCAAAAATACCACACTGAGCGCGATCGTGATGTAGAACATCACTTTCTCAATACCACGCCGCTGAGTGTAGACGCCGCCGCTGTCGCCGCCAGCCAAACCGCCCAGGCCAACGCCCTTGCTTTGCAGCAGCACACTGGCAATCAATGCGACCGAAACGATAATAATAGCAACATTCAAAATCATAACTTCAAGCCTCCTGCGG
>CAZOYK010000095.1:0-9060 GCA_964584065.1 uncultured Anaerolineaceae bacterium
GACCGAGCAGGATGTGTTCAGTGGAGGTGTATTCGTCGCCCATGCCCTTGGCATAACGCTCAGCTGCGTCGAGTACGTCCGCTGCCTGGCGTGCAAGCCCCGCCTCAGCGCTCGACCCGCCGTAAACTTTGGGTCGGTTTGCCAATTCTTTGTGTACTTCTTCTTTTAATATGTCCGCCGAGCCGGCGATTTGCGTGATCACAGCCGGCACAGTGCTGTCAGATTGGTTGAGCAGCGCCAGCAGCAAATGGCTGGGCTCAATATTTTGATGATTTAACTCACGCGCCAGTTGCTGGGCGTTGAGCACGGCTTGTTGCGCTTTCTGAGTAAATTTGTTTAGGTCCATAATTTCTTCTTTACTTCTTTCCTGTTTGTTCTTTGTTTTATCTATAGTCTACAAAAAAAGTGTTAGTAATCGATAAGAATTAAGATGGTCCGTCATAATGATCGTGCCGGCGTCCTCGCCGAGCACGCGAACTGACCGCCAGTTGTAGGTCGAGATTGAGGGCACTTTTAACAATGTGGTGGGCGAGCGTATCGTGCCCTCAATCCGCCGCTGATGGTGTTAATGTTGGTTAAGTTTAATAATTGCGATTGATCGATGATGTGATGGCGGATTGGAAGCACACCAAGATCTGTGCATGATAGAGGCCTCAGTGCTTCCAATACCCTGCTTCGCGGGCACTTCGTCTCGCCCTACGACGACCGATGAAAAATGAAGGCAGATCGCCACGCTTTGCTCGCGATGACGTAAGTGATCGTGCCGGCGTCCTCGCCGAACACGCGAACTGACCGCAGGTCTCCAACTAATAGACACCAAAAGGCAGATCGCCACTCTCGCTACGCTCCCTCGCGATGACACCCTCCCTCCCTCAATTGTTAAATCGAGGTTAAATCGTATCAGCAGCTATTGCTACTGGATGGAAGGGTCTTATAATCAATCGTTTTGAGAAAAGGACTTATCATGATGCAAAATTGGAATATTTTACTGGTTATTGCGGTAGGTTTGGTTGCCCTTGTTGTATTGGTTGTGGGTGCAAATTATGCTGTTAAGAAGTTGATCGGAATCGCGAACTACTTTAAACTATCCAGCACCTTCATGGGAATGACCGTGCTTTCCATTGCCACCTCGCTCCCGGAAATCACCTCCCACTTTACTGCCTCTGTCAACATTCTGCGCGGCACGCTGGATTATCGAACCGGTTCAGCTATCGTATTGGGCGCCAATATCGGCTCGGATGTGGTTCAGCAAACCCTGATTATGGGCATCGTAATTTTACTGGCAGGCACGCTTTACTTCCGGCGCTATTTCCTCTGGAAGAGCATGATCCCGATGATTGGCACCACCCTCATGTGCATCATCCTCGGTTGGGATGGTAACTACAGCCGCATAGATGGAGCAATCTTGTTCGGGACATTTATTGCTTATTCCTACTATTTATATATTGACGAGCGCAAACACTACAAGGAAGAAGACAATCAGCTCGGTTCTTCGGAGTTGGCGGAAGATGTACCAAGCAATGGGCGTCAGGTGCTGTTTGACGCTTTTATCACAATAGTGATGCTGGTGGTCATCATTGGGTGTGCCACTTTTGTGCTTTCTGCTACCGAAACCGTGGTTGATCGAACTGGTGTGGGCGGCTCACTCATTGGTGTCATCACGCTCGGCCTGGCATCGGCCTTACCCGAGCTCACCACCGCTTTGGCTGGCGTGCGCCACAAAGAAGCTGGCATTTCCCTCGGCACGCTGGTGGGCAGCAATATTACCAATCCTTTGTTGGCAATCGGCGGCGGCGCGCTGATTTCCACCTATGCCGTGCCAAGACCTCTGATCATCTGGGATCTCCCATGGGAGACCCTCACCGGAGCTTTACTGTGGGCAATCTTGTGGTTCAATAATGGAAAACTTGGCAAAAAGTCTGCTATATACTTGATCGTAATTTACTTTATTTACATCTTCTTCCGCAGTTTCGTCTTCAATATCGATTTCTAACCTAAAACGGTTTAATCAGCAGCGCCAGCATTCACTGGCGCTGTTTTTTTTGCAGAGGGCTTGCTTTTTGAGGAAAGCAAGGATAAAATCATTAGTTAGGAAGCCTAACTAATTATGGAAGACACAGTAAATCTGAAATTTCAAGAATTCATCCTGCGTTTTCATCGGCTGGGGGGAGAGCTCCCGCCACTGGAAACATTCAACATTACACCCGCCCAGGTGGTTTACCTGGATTATTTGGCAAGGCATCCCGATTGCCGTTTAAGTGAGCTCACCGATGCTCTGCTATACAGCGCTGCCAGTGTGAGCGCCATGGTGAGCCTGTTGAACGCAAAAGGCTTGGTTGCAAAAACCCAGGAGTCTTTTGACGGTAGAGCGCTTTCACTGGCCTTGACGGAAAAAGGACATCAAGTTGTTTCTGAAATCGAGCAGTTTCGAAGCAAGCGGGTGGACATGATCTTGAAAAGCCTGGATGCTGAGGAAAAATCGAGTTTACTGAACTTAATTGATAAAGCAATGTCAAAAAAAGAGGAAAAATAACATGCCCAACCAACTCTTACTAATGAATTTCATGCGTTTTTTACACAACCTGTTTACTGCACTTTGGATCGGGGGAATGCTATTGATGGCTTTTGTGATTTTGCCAGGCATTCGCAAAAACCCAAAAATTAGCGAGCCCCTAATGGTGATCAATGGGATCCAGGACCGGCTCAAGCCGTTTGCATTGGTGAGCATGGCTGGGTTGGCTCTGACTGGGCTGCTGTTAGGTAGGTCATCCAAGAGTTTTACCGGTCTGATGAGTTTTGGAACGCCATACATGACCGCTGTGTCTATTAAACACATTTTAACCGTGCTAATGGTTATCCTGGCTTTCGTGCGGCTTTCCATCAATCAACGGGTAAAAGTTGAAAAGAAGATGGAACTTCAAAAAGCTTCTGCGGGGATTTTGGCGCTCAACGCGCTGCTTGGTGTGGCTGTTTTGTTCCTGTCGTCGATGATTTAGAGCGAGGCTTGCGAGAAACAAATTTCGGGCTATAGTTTTTAGGAGTTGGTACACAAAAACCCGGCTTCTGAGATCACAGTTAAAATGGCAAATCACAACAAAAAGGGTAGAGTAATCTACCCTTTTTTGTGTTTATTGAGAGGATGCTGACCGGTTTCTGAATTCAAACTAATTGCACCGCAGTTTACTCAGCCAAAATACCCAATAGTTTGATTATACAAATATTGAATATGCTTATTCTCCTGTGATAATATCGCTTATTGACAAGGAGATTGGCGAAGAAATGAATAATGAACCTCTAATTATTTCCAGAATTTTTGCATCTTTACAATCGGGATTGGCAGCTCTCAAAAAAGATGAGGGTTTGTTCAACCGCATCAACGTTTTCCCGGTGGCGGATGCAGACACGGGCACGAACATGCTCCTGACAGCTGAAGGGCTTATCACGGATGTGGACACCAGCAGTCTGAAGGGTTTTTTGGACAACCTCTCCACCAAGGCGCTGTTGAGCGCCAGGGGTAACTCCGGGACGATTGTGGCAAGTTTTATTACTGGTTTGATTGAAAGCATTCAAAACACCGATTTCCAAAATTTCTCTATTCATGCCCTCTCAGAGAGCATCAATCGCGGAGCCGAAAAGGCCTATTCAGCCGTGGCAAACCCCAAGGAAGGGACCATGCTTTCGGTCATGAAAGGGTGGGGGGAAGGATTGAGAAACCTTAGTCAAAATCAAGCGGATGTCATTGATACGCTTGAGCAATCGCTGGACAGCGCCAAGGGGAGCCTGCTTGCCACAACCCAGCAAATGGAAATATTGAAGAGCAAGAATTTACTGGATGCCGGAGCTTTGGCTTTCTATCGCTACATAGAAGGAATTGTGCGAACCATCGGACATTCCCACAGAACGAGCGATCCCGCGTTTGAAAACCTGATCCCAAAAGAAGTCATGAACTATCACGCGGAAACTCAATTCGATGAGATACCCTCCTATCGCTATTGTACAGAAGGTGTTATTGAATCCTGCGAACAGGGTCAACCCTGCCTAGAGCGTGTTCGAACCATCGTCAACGCTTATGGCGACTCGCAGGTGGTGTCTGATGCAGGTGAGATGATCAAGTTTCACGTCCATACCGATACCCCCTGGGAGGTCTTTGAACAGGTGAGCGAGCTCGGCAAACTCGTCAGTCAGAAGACTGATGACATGCTGCGCCAGTACACACTGGAACACAGCTCTGGCGGTCCGCTGGCAATCCTGGCGGATTCAGGCTCAGATTTGCCGCAGGAACTGATCGATTCCCTTGGAATTGATGTGGTGCCTTTAAATATTGTGATCGGCGGACACAGCTACCTTGACCGGATCGAACTGAGCACCAGGCAGTTTTTTGCGCTGGATGGCAAGAAATCCACTGCGCAGCCTTCCGTGGGCGTTGTCAAACTCCGCCTGGAAGCTCTGCTTGAAAAATATGAGAAGGTCCTGATCATCAGCTTGGCATCGGCACTCAGCGGCACTTATCAGTCCTACCAGCAGGCCATCAAACTTTTGCAGGCTGAAGATCGGGTGTTGCTGGTCGACAGCAAGCAAAACTCGGTGGCATTGGGGCTGATCTTGTTGAATGCTGCCAGGGCAATGGCTACAGGCGAACCTGTTGAGAAAATCAAGGCGATGGCAGAATCCCAGGCGGACAAAGCGCACATCTATGTCACGCTGGACAGGCTTGAATCCATGGTCAAATCCGGCAGGGTCAAGCCAAATCTCGGACAGATGCTCGAGTTTGTCAGCGCGAAACCCGTGGTGACCTTGGACGAAAAGGGTGGGGGAGACCTGGCGATGATTGGTTTCGGACGCAAGCATCAGTTTAATAAATTAATGAAACGCATCGAAAACGATCACAAACAAAGGAAAATTCAACAATACGCCCTGATCTATACTGATAACGAAAAGGTCATCGCACCATATCTCAATCGCATGCGCGAACTGACTGGCCTGGAACCGGAGTTTATCAAGCAGTCCAGCCCGATTTATGCTTTGATGGCGGGGCATGACGCTCTTGCCATCGGTTATGTAATGGAAAATTAAAGGAGGAGAAAATGGAAAACATCAAGACATTCTTTGTTGCTTTTGCGGTATTTTTGGGCATAGATATGGTCTGGCTCACACTTGTTGCCCCAAAGTTTTACAAGGCGCAAATCGGGCATTTAATGGCTGACAAAGCCAAACTACTGCCGGCGGCAATCTTCTATGTAATATTCGTGGCAGTGATGGTCTACTTTGTGATCGCTCCGGCTTTGGAGCATCAGAACCTGACCCGGCTGATCCTGAGCGCGGCAATCTTCGGCCTGGTGACTTACGCCACCTATGACCTGACCAATATGGCGACCCTCAGGGACTGGCCCTTGCTTGTGACGGTCGTGGATATTGCCTGGGGCACTTTTCTCTCACTCGCCGTCTCACTTATCACCTACTTGATCCTGAAATGATCATCCAATACTTGCTTCTAATGTTGTTAGTGCCGGTGGCGGCGTTTTCACTCGTCTACCTGATTGCCAGGCTGACTGGCAAGGTGACCTTTCTGGATGCTGCCTGGGGTGTTGGGTTTACCTTGATCGCCTGGGTCAGCTATATTGCATTTTCGCCAAAGGAGCTGCCCAATTTGCTGTTGGCACTGGCGGTAAGCCTGTGGGGCTTGCGGCTGGCCTGGTATGTCGTGAAACGCATTGCGAAAACCGGGGAAGACAAGCGCTACCAGGAAATACTGAAGGGCTACGGCGACAACGCTCAGTCCAAAGCCTTTCTGCGCCTGTTCATGCTCCAGGCGGGGTTGCAATACCTCGTTTCCGCGGCGATCCTGCGCATGAATTATGTCGACCCAAAGCCCGTCGGAATCGCGACATGGGTGGGATTGATCATATTCGTGGTCGGATTCCTTTTTGAATCGGTAGCAGACGCGCAATTAGCTGCCTTTAAGCGGGATCCCAACAATAAAGGCAAAATCATGCAAGCTGGATTGTGGAAAAGCAGCCGCCATCCCAACTACTTTGGCGAGAGCCTGGTATGGCTGGGGCTGGCAATCATGAGCCTTGGCTATCCCTGGGGATGGCTGGCGCTGATCAGCCCGGCAGTGATCACTTACCTGCTCCTGTTTGTTTCGGGTGTCCCGATCCAGGAAAAAGGAAAAGCTGAGAGACCCGAATGGCGTGAATACGCTTCCAAAACCCCAAGGTTTGTACCATTTGTTGGACCAAAGAAGTATTAACTTGATCTTTTTGGTTGGGGCATAAACAGTGCTCTACTAAAACCGGCAAGCCATTTTCCTCTTACCGTTCAGGGAGTATTCACCAGAACGAACGAGAGGTTGCTCGGAAAGATCCAAAAATTCCTGGACGAGCGCATTCCAACCAGCCTTGTGCTGTCTTCAGATGAGCTGCGTAGGTCAGGTTGTACAGTTCACCTTGACGTTAGGAGCGTTGGCAAACGAAAATCCATTCTTTGACTTCTGAAGCGTCGGTATACTGTTTCCTAATTTGACTTTATGTATTAAATGGAGAATAGTGGGTTAGCACATTTGGGGTAATAATGCACAACCTTACAAAAAAGCCTGTATGCTGACACTTCCTCGGTGGTCAATTATTGCCACATTTTTTTAGTCGGAAAAGGAGGATTTTTTGTGACAATCATCTCACGGACAAGAGATAGAAAATCTTCCAAAGGCAAACGCTTCCGACGTCTCAATTGTTCCCCTAAAAATTCTTGTATAATAAAAATGAAAGTTTCAATTTGCAATAATTGGAAATTGCTTCTTTCATTGGTTTACGATGACCGATAATGAATTATCATATTTTTTAGATAGGGATATGTCATGAAACGGTATAGTGTTATTCCATTCGCGATCGCATTGTTTTTTTCAGTAAATGTCGTCAAAAGCTCACAACGTTTGGAAACTAACCTTTATCCAGAAAAGAGCATTGCGTTTTCTGATGTATCGCATAACAACGTGGAGGGTCAATCAACGCCCCTCCATTGCCTTATCCAGTTGAAACACAGCCAAATATGGTTGAGCTACAGCCGTATCCGATTGAGCCGCAGCCATATCCAATTGAGGAGGACGAGCTTCCGCCCACTCACACAGAACCTTTTTCAAATTTCCAGTTCGATCCATCAAGATCATTAGAAGATATCCTTGCATTAAGTTCTACCGGTGAAGTACTGTATACCTCAAAGGAGTTAGAAGATAAACTTGAAGCAAATCGAAATGATGATGGTTTTGTTGAAATACAACCTGTGATTCCAAGTCCATTACTTATTCAAACGAACTCTGGACCTTTAGAAGTTATTGGTCCAGATGAGAGATTTCCGATAGGAGATGAGAATTCAACCTTCCCTTTTTCCGCAATAGTCAACTTGAGGTTTAAACGGTTGGACACTAACACAGAAACCTGGTGTACTGGTTGGTTGGTTGGGTCAAGTAGTGTTATTACTGCTGCCCATTGCTTGTATGATGCTGTCCAGCACCCATCAGCTCCAATGTCAGGCATGATGACAGCGTATCCCGGTCTAAACTATCTTTCAAGCAATCCAATCCCATTTGGAAGTTGTACCGAATTTCAAAGATGGCTTCCATATGAATGGATCTACAATGCACAACCCTCAATCTGGGATTATGGAGTTGTCAGACTAAATTGCACAATTGGAGAAAGTACAGGTCTTTTCGGTTTTCGGGAGTTTACCCAAATCGACAGATTTCTTGAATTGGCTGGTTATCCTTCTGATAAGGATGACACTGGGCATGAGCTTTGGAGCGGATATGGCGGTGTTACAGGTATTGAACCCAGACTTGTATATTACACCAACGATACTTATGGTGGTCAAAGCGGTGCTCCTGTATGGGAAAATGGCTTTCCTGATTGTCAATTCTGTAGCATCGCTGTCCATACCAGGGCAAAAGGAGATGGGATTTCTAACACGGGCTCTCGGGTTGCCAGTTATTTTCCATATCAGCTACTCTACGAAAGAGAGGAATTTCGTCTTTTTCAAAGTTTTTTGCCCTTCATAAGGAGATAGAGATGAAAAATAACCATAGATTCTTTTATGCCCTTTTGGTTCTTGTTTTTCTGTTGAGCGGTTGTGTAAGCTCCCCCTCTGTTGTTTCTCCGACGGTTACCACCACTGCTCAGGCTGTGCCAGGTACTCAATATAATGGTGTCGTGACAGATACTACCTATCCCACTGTTAACAACCTGGTACACATTGACATTGTGATGATAAACAAAGATAACCAAACCGCGGGCATTTCTGCAATAGTACTCATTCCACCAGAGGCAGAATTATTTTACGATGAACAAGGAACGCTGTATCCCTATAAAATACAAGATATAGTTATTGGGCAGAAGTTTATCGTGACCGCTTCTCAAGTCACTGAAGGAATGCCTCCCGGGATATTTGCAAAAAAGATCGTATTTCTGGATATGGGGCCTCAGGATTCACTGACACCTATTTTAACATGGACAAAACCGAACATTGAAGGCGTCATTAATGAGGTAACAAAGAATGAAAACCCAGGTTGGTCTGGGGTAAATCTGACGTTAGACGGAGTCGGTCTTCCAAACAATGTCGAACATCTTTTTACGTCTATATCTGTAACGGAACGAACGTTAATCTGGAGTAAAGACAGAGATGGTTATTCACTTAGAAAACTGGACGACTTGCATCCCGGTCAATCCGTCACAATTCTCCTAAGAAATTATTATGATTATGTCTCCCCAGGCACGTATAACCCTGTTGTTGAGATTATTGTCGATTCTGAATGATATTTGAGGCGGATGGTCATTTTGCTGTTGGGGATATTTGTGATTTTTTGTGAGTAAGAGCCTGCAGCGCTATGCCTGATGGTGTTCTAATTCATTTATAGCCTTTTCCGCGGCATCTTTTTCTATGTTATCTTTTAGTTCCAACTATTTCTTTGATATTTGGGGTTTAGTAAGGATTAACCCACATTACTGTATGAGATTTGAAAATTGGTCCAAAAAACCCTTGACTTAATCTTTGGTTTGCCTATAATTGGCTTTT
>CAZOYK010000096.1:0-8867 GCA_964584065.1 uncultured Anaerolineaceae bacterium
CTGACCGAAGATAACTCCCTGGCTGGATATTGGGTTCCGCTGGGTTACCTCAAGCAGAACAACATCCCAACCATCGAACCGGTTGAAACCTACTTATACAGTGCCAGCATCCGAGCCCTCTACATAAAGGGCATTTGCAGTTTTGCCGCCACTTATGCCATTGCGGCTGACCCACGCACGTCCTCCGAGGTCATCACCGACATACCTGAAGCAATCGAAAAACTGCCAATCCTCTGGATGTCTCCGCCAGTCATACCAAACCTCAACCTCTCATTTTCGCCCCAGGTGGATCTCACCCTGCAATCACGCGTGTCGGATTTCCTGCGCGACCACGCCCGCTCGGATGCCGGCAAAGCTCAGCTCGGCCTCGCCCTGGACTACGAAATCGCGGCGCTTGAACCTTTGCCAGACCTTGCCTACACCCCTTTGCGTGATCTATTGGCTGCCAGCGGTGTGCGCCTGGCGGACTTGCTGACGAATTAATTCTCATGAAGAAATTTGTAAAGTTCGTCTTTATTTGTGCCTGTGTAGCCCTGATTCTGCTGGGTCTCTCCCGAATTGCAATGATCTTCAGCGCCAGGGAGAACACCTTCGATCTCGCTTCAATTCCTGCTGCCCAGGTTGCGCTTGTGCCTGGGGCAGGCATTACCGCCGATGATCGTCCCACGCTTGCGCTGCGCGACCGCATCGACGGTGCCATTGAGCTCTATCGCGCGGGAAAAGTGCAGAAGATTGTCATGTCAGGTGATAACAGTTCGATCTACTACAATGAACCCGGCGCGATGGCAAATTACGCCATTGAACAGGGAATACCCGAGTCGGACATTGTGCTGGACTACGCCGGTCGGCGTACTTACGACACCTGCTACCGGGCAAAAGAGATTTTCGGTCTGGACTCGGTCATCATCACCACTCAGAAATATCACCTTCCCCGCATGGTTTTCCTGTGCGAACAATTCGGGCTCAATACCACTGGGATCCCGGTTAAGCAATCTGATTACATTCTCAATCGCTACATGCTTTGGAATGTGCGGGAAGTTCTTGCCACCCTGGCAGCCTATCTTGACATTTACATCCTGAAACCTGAACCTATTCTTGGTTCCCCCGAACCCATTTTCACTCCCTGAGAGGTAGTTATGCAGCGTCAACAAGCACTTGATATCGTCAGAACCTACGTAAAAAATGAAGCCCTCGTCCGGCATATGCTCAGCGTTGAAGCGGTTATGCGCGCTTATGCTGAGGATCTTAATGAGGATGTAGAATTGTGGGAGTTGGCCGGATTACTGCACGATTTTGACTGGGAAATCCACCCCACCATTGAAGAGCATCCGCTGGCAGGTTTGCCCATTCTGAAGGAAGCTGGAGTGCCTGAAGCTGTGCTGGAAGCCATCGCTGGTCATGCCGACCATACCGGAGTTCCCCGCGAAAGCCTTTTGGCCAAAGCGCTCTTTGCCTGTGACGAGATCACAGGACTGATCACGGCGGTTGCCCTCGTGCGACCCTCACGCTCACTCTACGACCTGCAGGCTTCTTCCGTCCGCAAAAAATGGAAGGATAAGTCCTTTGCCGCTGGCGCAGACCGGGAGATGATTGCCCAGGGAGCCCAGGAATTTGGCGTGGATCTCTGGCAGCATGTAGACTTCGCTATCAAAGCTATGCGCAAGATAGCCAAAGATTTGGATCTTGAAGGCAATCTCAATCCCCCGGACGCGACCGGCTAAGCTTTCTCCCAAAATTGAACATAATCGTCCAGGTTGGTGAAGCCGATGATTTCGTCGTTTGTCTTCAACGTAAACATCTCCTGCCCGTTCGAAGCCCGCTTACGGCTGATGGCATTGGTAATTGTGAAGACCTTGCTGGCACTTCTTCGGAAGTGGCAGATACCCTTATCGGTCAGTTTACCCACCAAGGCTACGCTAATCTGGTCGCCCTTGTCCAGCTTCCAGGCAATAACGCCTTGCCCATATCTTCCTTGCTGAGGATATTCCGAGCCCGCGGTGCGTTTTGCCATGCCCTTCTGGGTTAACAAAGCAACCTCATCTTTATCATCTACCGCTGCAGCTCCAATCACATAGTCGCCTGGTTTTAACTTGATCCCATTGACTCCCGCGGCTACAAGCCCCATCGATCGGACTTCATTTTCGCTAAACCGGATTGCCATCCCCGCTGCTGTAACCAGCAAAATGTCCTGATCGCCCCGAGTCAGGAGCACTTCGAACAGTTCATCGTTCTCATTGACTTTCACCAGTGTGAACGCGCTGGCGGATGCGCCTGGCAGATCTGCGACCGCAGAGCGTTTGATCATACCCTGCCGTGTGATAGTCACCACGAAACATTCTTTTTCTTCTTCCCCATTGATGGGAACCGCAAAAATACCTTGCAAGATGTCGTTTTTATGCAGGGGTGCTACCTTTGAAGCCAGCACGCCCTCCTCTTCAGCCCGTTGCACCGGTACTGAGAAGGAAGAAATTGCCGCTGCCTTTCCTTCAGTGGTCACCAGGAACACGGTTTGATGGGTATTTGTCCGGATCATGCTCCAGGGTGCGCCGTCCCCACCCAACCGGTTAGGTTTATCGCCTTCAGTGCGTGAAAGCAGCCCGTTTTCGCTGACTTCAATCCAGAAGTTCTCAACCGGCATGACGTCTGTCATCGTGTACATGTCTGAGGCTTTCTCGCCTTCACCGAGTTGGATGATCTGGGTTCGTCGAGCATCTCCATATTTTTGCTTGATCGTCTTAAGTTCTTCAATCGCTACATTCCGCATTAGCTTCGGCGACTTCAACAAAGCTTTCAGTTCAGCGATCGTTTTGCTGACTTCTTTGTACTCATCCTCAATTTTTTGTCGTTCCAACGAAGCCAGACGCCGTAAAGGCATCTCCAGGATCGCGTTTGCCTGGATTTCATCCAGTTTATACTTGCTCATCAGGTTGGTGCGTGCCTCGTCAACTGACGCGGATTTGCGAATGATCCGGATCACTTCATCGATGTGGTCAATCGCGACCTTCAAAGCTTCCAGGATGTGCAGGCGATCCTCATTCTTTTTTAACAAGTACTCGCTGCGCCTGCGAATGACCACCAGCCTGTGTTCGGCAAATACCCGCAAAGCCTGTTTTAAGGTCAATCGATGCGGACTGCCATCCACCAAAGCCAGGATGTTGATGCCGAAGGTGTTGTGCATTTGGGTGCGTTTGTAAAGTGTTGAAAGGATCTCTTCCGGATCGGCATTTTTGTTCAGGTCGATCACGATCCGCATTCCCTGCCGGTCGGATTCATCCCTGAGGTCCGCCAGACCCTCCAGACCTCCATCACGTGAGATTTCCGCGATCCTCTCGATCAGAGCGGATTTGTTTACCATGTAGGGCAATTCGGTCACGATAATTCGCAAACGTCCACGAGACATCTCTTCGATGCGTGTGCGTGCCCTGACCTTGATTGTGCCATTCCCGGAGCCATAGATGGTTGTCAGAGGAATTGAGCCTTCATCTTGTATCAGCAAACCGCCGGTAGGGAAATCCGGTCCCTTGATAAAGCGCATGATGTCTTCAACAGTAATTTCTTCGATTCCATCCCAGTTTTGCAGCATCATTACCAGGGCATCCACCACTTCCCCCAGATTGTGAGGAGGAATATTCGTGGCCATACCCACCGCAATACCCGATGCGCCATTGACAAGCATGTTGGGGATGGCTGAAGGCAAAACTTCCGGCTCCTTCAGGGTCCCATCAAAATTGTCAATGTAATCGACGGTGTCCATGTCCAGCTGGCGCAGGATCTCAATAGCCGGGGAAGAAAGCCTGGCTTCTGTATAGCGCATCGCGGCTGGCGGGTCACCATCCACACTGCCAAAGTTACCCTGCCCATCCACCAATAAATATCGCTCTGAAAAATCCTGAGCCATTCTTGCCATCGCGTCGTAGACCGCGGTGTCGCCGTGGGGATGATACTTGCCTAAAACCTCTCCGACAATACGTGCTGACTTCTTATGCGGTGTGTCATCCCGGATACCCATATCGTACATGGCATACATAATTCGCCGTTGGACAGGTTTCAGTCCATCCCGTGCATCGGGCAGTGCCCGCGATACGATGACACTCATAGCATAATCCAGGTAGGATTGCTGCATTTCAGCGTTGATGTTGATCTTGTGGGAGACGGTTGTGCTCATAATCCGCTCTTTCTTTGGCTCTTTAGTTGTTCTTTTCAATTTTCACCAACTATAGCATAAAAAGACCCGGAGTGACTGTCCACTCCGGGTCTTCAATTTCAATTTCTCCGCGTTGGACTATTCTTCGTCGTCCGTCACTTCTTCATCATCTTCGAAGTCTTCGTCATCGTAAAGATCAAAGCCGCCCGATTCGCCGTCTTCAAATTCGTCGTACAAACCGTCAGTCTTATCAATACTATCGCTAAAAATATCCAGCTGTTCAACTGCGATGTCCGGGTTACCCGGTTCGGCTTCCATCACCTGGTCTTCGAAACGACCGGGAACAAAGCCAGTGCCAGCCGGGATCAGTTTGCCGATGATGACGTTTTCTTTCAAGCCATACAGGGGGTCTTCCTTGGAGGAGATTGCCGCCCCAGCCAGCACCTTGATGGTGTGTTGGAAGGAAGATGCCGAGAGGAACGAATCCGTGCTCAGAGACGCTTTGGAAACGCCAAGCAAAACGTTGATATAACGAGCAGGGCGTAAACCACGCGCTACCAGGTCTTCATTGATCTTGCGAATTTCAAGCCGGTCCACCAGATCCTGGGGCAGGAATTCAGAGTCGCCCGGTCGGGTGATCTGGACTTTGTTCAGCATTTTTCGGATGATGACCTCAAAATGCTTATCGTTAATGTTCTGACCCTGGGTGCGATAAACCTGCTGGATTTCTTTGAGCAGATACAACTCAGTTGCGTCGGTGCCATTGATCTTAAGGATGGTGTGAGGATTGAGCGAACCTTCAGTCAGCTGCTCACCAGCCGTAACCTTTTGACCTTCAGTGATTAAGAGGCGGGATGTGGAGGGGATTTCATATTCCTCGCTCAGGCGATCTTCGTAAGAAACCACAACCTCACCATCTTCGATCCGAACCTTGCCGGCATGTTCAGCAGTGATACTGGTTTCTTCGTGGGTCGCAAGAACAGCGTCCTTATTGACTTCGTCTTCATCTTTAACCTTGATATCCCAACCATCGGGAATGGCATAGCGCTGTCCAACCATATCGCTGCTTTCCACCAGCACCTTGCGGATGTCAGGGTTCTTTTCGTCAACCTTGATGTGGGCTTTACCGTTGATCTGGGTGATAACGGCTTCACCACGAGGCATGCGCCGGGCTTCAAACAGTTCCTCAACGCGAGGAAGACCAGTCGTAATGTCACCGCCGCCAGCCACACCACCAGTGTGGAAGGTTCGCAGCGTCAGCTGCGTGCCAGGCTCACCAATAGACTGAGCCGCAACCACACCCACCGCCGAACCAAGATTTACCATCTTGCCCCGACCGAGATCCATGCCATAACAGCGGGCACAGATGCCGTGGACTAATTCACAGGTCAATGGAGAGCGAACTTTTACCTTCTTAAGGCCTTTGCTAACCAATTTGGTGATTTGGAGGCTCAGAGCTTTGTTGATCATGTCGTTTGGCTCACCGATCACTTCACCAGTGACAGGATCGATCACGCGCTCAGCCAGCAAGCGACCAAAAATACGTTCGTTGAAAGGCTGTCCGGCGATGTCGTCCTCAGAAGACACCCAAATGCCTTCAGTGGTGCCGCAGTCTTCGTTATTGATGATCATGTCCTGCGCCACGTCCACCAAACGGCGGGTCAGGTAACCTGCATCTGCAGTTCGGATGGCGGTGTCAGCCAAGCCCTTGCGGGTACCGTGCGTGGAGATGAAGTATTCCAGCGCAGAAAGACCTTCGCGGAAGTTGGAGCGAATAGGCATCGGGATAATACGCCCGGAGGGGTCAGCCATCAAACCGCGCATGCCTGCCATCTGAGAAATCGGGCTGAAACCGCCCTTGGTCGCGCCAGACACTGCCATGGTCGACAGGTTGCCATTGGGGTCAAGATGCTTTCGTACAGCATCACCGACCTTCTTGGTCGTTCCCTGCCATACCTCGATGATCAGGTCATTCTGCTCCTGCTCGGTCAACAGACCGCGCCGGAATTCCTTCTGAACGCGCTCCACCTCAAGCAGGGCTTCCTGGATCATTTCAGCCTTTTCTGGCGGCACGGTAATATCCGCCACAGCCAGCGTTGAGCCAGACTGTGAAGCGTAACGGAAACCGATGTCTTTAATGCTGTCGGCTACTTGCGTGGTAACTTCCTGTCCATCCATATCGTAAATATCTGCAATCAGGTCGCGGATGCCGCCTTTATCAAGCGGTACGTTCGTGAATCGCATTGATTTTGGCAGGATGTCGTTGAAGATTGCCCGACCAACGGTTGTTTCGATGATCCGAACTTCAGGCTCTTCGAGCCTTTCGTTTTGATCATTGAAAATCGTCTCGACGCGCAGTTTAATCTTCGTATGCACTTGCACCTGGTCAAGCTGGTAAGCCAACAGAACTTCATTGATGTCGCCAAAAACGCGACCTTCTCCCCTTTGAGGAAGGTTCTGATCCATGGTCAGGTAATAAACGCCCAGAACCATGTCCTTTCCTGGGCTGATGATAGGCTCACCACTGGCTGGTTTCAGCAGGTTCTTGCTTGCAAGCATCAACTCGCGGGCTTCTGCCACGGCTTTGGTTGAGAGCGGCACGTGCACAGCCATCTGATCGCCATCGAAGTCAGCATTAAAAGCGGTGGTCACCAAGGGATGCAGCTGAATGGCACTGCCCTCGATCAACACAGGCTCAAAAGCCTGGATACCGAGGCGGTGCAGCGTAGGCGCACGGTTCAGGAGCACAGGTCGCTCCTTGATCACTTCTTCCAAAACTTCCCAGACCTCTGGTCGGTTGCGCTCGATGTAGCGTTTTGCGCCTTTAATGTTGGAGGTGTAGCCGTGTTTATCCAGACCAGCAATCACGAACGGGCGGAAGAGTTCCAGCGCCATTGATTTCGGCAAACCGCACTGATTCAACTTCAGATGTGGTCCAACCACAATTACGGAACGACCGGAATAGTCCACACGCTTACCCAAAAGGTTACGGCGGAAGCGGCCTTTCTTGCCTTTAAGCATATCGGAGAGCGAACGAAGTTCGCGGCGTCCACGCCGAGAGAGCATGCGCCCCCGCTGAGAGTTGTCAATCAGTGAGTCGACAGCTTCCTGGAGCATGCGCTTTTCGTTACGCACGATCACATCCGGGGCTCCGAGCTCAAGCAAACGCTTCAGGCGATTGTTGCGGTTGATCACACGGCGATAAAGGTCGTTCAGGTCGGAGGTCGCGAAACGACCACCATCCAACTGCACCATTGGACGCAGATCAGGAGGAATAACCGGCAAAACGGTCAGGATCATCCACTCAGGCTTGTTGGTCGAGCGGCGGAAAGCTTCAACAACCTTCAGTCGGCTGGTCGCTTTCTTGCGTTTCTGCTTGCTTTTGGTCGTACGCGCTTCCTGCCAGAGACGTTCCGAAAGCGCATCAAGGTCAAGCCGGCGCAGAATGTCATAGAAGGCTTCTGCTCCCATATCGGCTTTGAAGATGTTACCCCAGCGGGATTTCAAATCGCGGTAACGGGCTTCACTCAGGAAGGTAAAAGGCTGTAATTCATACAACTCGTCGCGCTGCTGCGCGTTTTGAGTCTTAGCAACCGCATCAGGGTCGTCCAACTGCCCGCGCAGATCTTCCATCCCCAATTCTGCTTTGGCTCGGATTTCTTCTTTCTGAATTTTGTGTTGTTCGATTTTTTCAGTGCGCTCTTTCTTCAGATCGGCTTCGAGGATCTCCATCCTCTCTTTCACGATCTTCTGCACACGGGAAATGTGCTTGGCTGCGACTTCCTCGCCAGCCTCTACAATTGTCTGACTTCCGCCATCCAGCTCAAAGCTGATCGGCTTGCGGATGGTCTTTCCACTTTTTTCATTTAATTCCCGCTCCAGGGTCTGACCCTGCTGAATGACAGGTTCAAACAAGCTTGCTACCTTCTCGTCATATTCCCGGTTGATCTGTTCGATCTGAGTCTCAAGTTCCTTCAGTTCACGATCGCGCTGCTTCTTGGTTTCAGCGATTTCGCCGTTAACCTTGGCTATCAGTTCACGTTCCGAAAGGCTGATTTCGTCTTCCAGGCGCTTAAGCGCTTTTTGGCGACCATCATCATCCACGTAGGTGATGATGTATTGTGCAAAATACAAAACCCGATCGAGATTACGGCGGGAAATGTCTAAAAGTAAACCAAGATAGGATGGAATTCGCCGTGTGTACCAAATATGAGCCACCGGGGCAGCAAGTTCGATGTGCCCCATGCGTTCGCGACGTACAGAAGACCGCGTTACCTCAACACCGCACTTGTCGCAGACAATTCCCTTGTAGCGCGGATTCTTGTACTTTCCGCAGTAGCATTGCCAGTCGCGGGTCGGTCCAAAGATCGCTTCGCAAAACAGGCCATCCTTTTCCGGTCGCAATCGCCGATAGTTAATGGTTTCAGGTTTGAGAACTTCTCCATAAGACCAGCTTTTTATAACATCTGGTGACGCAAGATTGATCCGAAGGGCTTTCATACTAGTTGTTTCCACTCATACCTCCTGAAGTAGACGAGGGCATTAAGACGCAAAAAACCGCTGGGAAAAGGATTCCCAGTGTTTCTTAGTTTGTCGTTCCGATATAATTCACGCAACTGATTATTATAGTAATAAACCTGCCAATTTGTCAAGTTTTTTTGGCTAAATTGTTGTTCTCAAATGAAAATGTCATGTTAGATTCACAAGTGATAATGTCAGGTTA
>CAZOYK010000097.1:0-8861 GCA_964584065.1 uncultured Anaerolineaceae bacterium
TAAAGAACTCTCATTGACTGAACTTTTCTGAAATATGCAAATATGAAACAGTATCCAACCTTGAAATCCCTGTTTTTTGGCAGTCAAATAGAGTTAATCTACAAAGTTGTGGATTCGTAAGAACCAGGCTTAAAGTCAATTCACAAAACGCTAAATCTTGCGCATGTATTGGCTGGAGCCTGAGCACCATACGTTCTTCCCCGGTTCAATGCGGTACCAGTCATCTTTCACTTCGTAAACTGATACCACATCATCTTTGATCAGATTACCAATGATCTTCTTTTTTGTACTCGGACCTTCCCGCTTAAACAATGCTTTCACAATGCACTGGGCTTTGAAGAGGACTTTTTCCGCTGGTGGAGTCTCACCCAATCGCTGCATATAAGCGCTCTTACCCGAACACCACAATTGCGCGTTTGGATCAATCCGGTACCAGTAATCGTTAACCTCATAGACCGACACCACATCGCCCAGGCTCAGGTTCCCGATAACTTTAAAGGTAGGTCCCGGACCGCTTCGTTTGTAGAGTGCGCTCACAACGCACTTTGCCTTGAATAAAACTTTGTTTTCTGGTGGAGGCGCATCCCCGGTTGGATTTCCAAAGTAGCGCAAAACATCCGCTTTTTCTCCGTTCCAACGGTTGTAATCCATATAATGGCTCAGACCGCCGATCGATTTGCACTTATCACCAGTCTGGTGGATCAGGTAGGTGCTCACACCGTTTGGCAGGTAGGGCGGACCGCCATGTTCCTGGGTATACAATGGCGAAACCAGGGGCTTGCGATAGGTCGCCAGCCACCAGTCCAGCGTTGGCAGACTATTTACAGAGAGATAGGTATTGACCCAACTTGCCCGCGAATACACGATTGGGAAGAACCCGGTCCTTGCCTTGCAAATATCGAGGCATTTTTGGGTCGTGGCAGTGATTCTGCTGCGCGTGTTGATACCCGCTACTTCCAGGTCGAGTGCGATGCGGTCATATGCAAAATTTGCCTTGCCATCCAGCATTTTAAAGAGCGAATCCATCTGCGCCAGGGCGCTCTCCCCGAAGTACAGCACATGATAGGCTATGCGCATCACTTTGATGCGCTTCATCTCATTCCAGTAATGATTGAACATCGGGTCGGCGTATCCCCACGAAATACCGCTCCGTGCTGCAATAAATGTGACTTTCTCCGAGTGATTTTGCACTGCGGTAAAGTCCATCTTCTTGCTGCCATCCTTACTGGACTGGTATTTGCTAATGTCAATCCCAAATGCTCTGCCCATACTGCCTCCTGCTGTGAGTAAACCTCCTCTTTACGCGAGATTAGTCAACCCATTCGTTGCAATATGAATGCCAGCTGGTGTTAAGGAATAGCTGATAGCTGATAGGTGATGGGGAGGTAATTTGTAGCTGGCAGTAAGTAGCAGTAAATCCTACTTGCGTTCTTCCAACCAGGCTTTGACCTTCTCTTTGGTGACCGGCAGACTGTCCACTCGTAAGCCTATCGCGTTATAGACCGCGTTCGCGATCGCAGGTGGGGTTGGCACACTCACCAATTCTCCGCTGCCCTTTGCTCCAAATGGTCCCTCGGAAGTCGGATCTTCCACGATCAGCGACTCTACCGTTGGGCTGTCCTTCATTCGGGGAATTTTATATCTCGCGATCCGGTCGCTCAGAATGATCCCGTTATCCATTTTAAATTCTTCCATCACGCCATGCCCCACCCCCATCACTATCCCCCCTTCCACCTGGGACTGGAAACCAAGTGGATTAATGACTCTGCCGGCATCATTTGCCGCGATTACCTGCAGAATTTTCAGATCGCCGTTTTCCAGGTCGATACCCACCTTTAAAGCCTGAGCAGCAAACCCATACGCCACATGTATTTTTCCCCCGTGTTCCAGGGAGTAAGTTTGAGGCGCAGTATAACGCACCTCGACTGAGGTTCCCTCAGGGCTTTTTTCCAGTATTTCATAGACTTCCTGCCAGCCAATTTGCCTTTCGCCTGCGGTAATAGCTTCAGCACTAAATACTAACTGGCAAGGTTCACACTCAAACCTTTCAATCAGCAAGCTTTCTATGCGTTCCTTCAATTCGATCGCGGCTTTTTTCACTGCATTGCCGGTTACATAGGTCTGACGGCTGGCAGTCGTCGGTCCGCCATCCGGAGTAAGATCTGTATCCATCAAGTAGACGTTGATATTCTCTGGCATTATTCCCAGCACTTCCGCGGCGATTAACTGCAGCGTGGTGTTCATCCCCTGCCCAATTTCCGATGCCGCCGTCATGACCTGCAGCCTGCCTGCCGGCAGGAGTCTCAGGATTGCGCCGCTGCTGTCATCTGCGCCTGTGCCCAGGCCTGTATTTTTGAAAGCAGCTGCCATCCCCCAACAAGTTACCATTCTCCGCCCATCAATGTCCTCTTCCTGTGGTGTCCAGGGGGCAGATATTCCAAGTTCTTGCAGACGATTACCAACCGCTTCGAGACACTCGGGTAGCCCAACACTCTCGTCGATGTGGTGTCCAGTGTTGGTTTCACTTCCCTTGCGCAGTGCGTTTATCTTGCGCAAAGCCAACGGATCCATCCCGAGTTTCTCAGCCAACATGTCCATGGCTGATTCAATGCCAAACATCGCCTGAAGGGCGCCAAAGCCTCTGAAAGCCCCTGCGGGAGGGTTGTTGGTATACATGGCATAACATTCCGAAAGTGTATTGGGGATGATATATGGACCGCACGAATGTGTCGTTGCCCTTGTCATCACCACTTCCCCCAAAGAAGCATAAGCGCCAGTGTCACCGTAAATTTCAGTTCTGGCAGCAAGCAGCTCCCCATTTTTCCTCGCACCCAGTTTCACCTTGATCCAAGTCGCGTGGCGCTTTGGGTGTACCTTCAGGCTTTCCCGCCGTGTGAACAGCAGCTTGACCGGCTTGCCGGTTGCTTGTGCTAACAAAGCCGCGTGGATCTGCCCGGCGATATCTTCTTTGCCGCCAAAGCCGCCACCAACTTTCTGACCCCTGATGCGCACTTGCTCGAGTTCCAGACCCAGGGCTTCCGCAACCTGCCGGCGATCTTCATACGGAATTTGAGAGCCCACGTAAACGTCCATGCCCCCATCTTCCCTGGGAACCGCGATCGAACACTCCGGTTCCATGAAAAAATGATCCATGAAAGGTGTTTCAAAGTTGTGTTCAATGATCGCATCAGCCTGCGCGAAACCAGCATCCAGATCGCCCTTACCCACCCTGATCTTTTTCAGCAGATTACCTTTCTTGTGTAATTGTTCCGCGTCTGGCTGAGCCGCCTGCATTGGGTTACTTATTACTGGTCGGGATTCAATGCTCATCTTGATCAGTGTTATCGCTTCATCCGCAATTGCCTGCGTATCAGCCGCCACAATTGCAATCGCATCCCCCATATATCTGACGCGCTCATCTATACCTATCAGGATAGACCAGTCTTTTGCATAGATTCCATGCAGGCGTTCATGTTTTAGATCAGCCGCAGTCAATACTGCCCTGACCCCTTCCAATCGGGATGCTTTACTCACGTCCAATTCTCTCAAAATACCAGAGGGAGTGTCCGCCCGCAGCACACGGGCAAAAAGCATGCCTTTGAATTGAAAATCGTCCGTGAATTTTGCTCCGCCGATTGCCTTAGCTACTGCGTCTGGTCGGATTATCGTCTTGCCCACGTAAGTCAGGTCCTGTTTTCCCAGTGAGATGACTCTCGGTTCCACTGGTTTTCCCGTTCGAAGTGAACTGGCTGCCGCCTGAATTGCCGAAACAATGGCTTCGTAACTGCCACAACGGCAGACCACGTCGTTCATCGCTTCGCGAATCTCGCTGACACTCGGATCAGGATTTTCGAGCAGTAACGCGTGGGCACGCATCAGCTGTCCTGGCGTGCAGAAGCCGCATTGGATCGCGCCGTGGGTGATGAAAGCCTCCTGCAACGGATGTAGAGCGTTCAAATCTTCACGCTTATCCTGGCGTTCAACTGGTCTGAGCGCCCGCAAACCTTCAATGGTAAGGATCGACTTTCCGTTAGCCTTACTGGCGCGGGTAATGCAGGATCGTACCGGCTTGTCATCCATCAACACCATGCAACTGCCGCAAAGCCCTTCGCCACAGCCAACCTTTGTGCCTGTTAACCCCAATCTTTGACGCAACAAATCGCTGAGTTTTTCGCCCGGTACTTCATCCAATGAATAACTGACACCGTTAACGTTGATCTCCAGCATAATGCCCTCTCAGGTAAGTTTGGAATATTATAAAGGACTTATGTAAAAGAATGTTTAAACAATGCTTTTTTCTTTAAATTGGACTCACCTTATACATACCCTCGACATACCCCATGTGGCATGGAATAATGCCTTATATGAAACGCAGAATCCCACAGCAAAACCGAAACAATCTGTTACCGATCTACCTCGTTGGAGCAATTGTTGTACTGGTTATTGGCTTTATGATCTATCGGGGAATCCGCAAAGAGGCTGGGAACCCGATCGTCTTATCCGCAAGCGACGTCCCGCGCATTAGCGCAGCCGACGCGATAGCAGCTGTCAGGAATCAGGGGGCAATCCTGGTAGATACACGCGCAGCAACGCAGTATGAAGCCAGCCATGCTTGGGGAAGTATCAGCATGCCCTTCGCTGAAATTGAAACCTGGCTTGACACCCTGGATAAAGAAGCCTGGTACATCAACTACTGCACCTGACCGGCTGAAAACACGAGCGCCGGTGCGGCGTTCATCATGCTGAAAGATGGTTACCGGAAGGTTGAAGCAGTACTTGGTGGCTATGAGGCTCTTATCGCAGCAGGATTCCCTACCCAGCCTTAACCTAAAAACATATGGGCCAGGTTGCGTTCCTGCCCCGGGTCTTTTTGCGGGATCCAATCCAGCTTCATATTTATTGCAGGTAGTGTGGGTTGGCGTCAAAAAGTATATGCGTGAACACATCAGGTTATAGCCAACCCACCAAAGCACAACCCAAATTAGTTTGTCCGTACGGAAGGGGATTACTTCTTCGTTGTTAGTTCGACTTGTTCTCTTTCGAGCCGTTTCTTCAGAGCAACCAGGCGCAGGATGTACGCGCCAAGCAGCCCAAAAATTACCAGGTAGCCAGCAATAAAGTACGGCATGTTAGTCATCCTGCACCTCCCCAAATTCCAAGGCCTCAGTTTGCGCCCTGAGATTTTCGATTTCAGTTTCCCGTTCCGCCAAAATCGAGCGGTGCCAGAGAAAAGCCGCGAACAATACGGTAAAGGCAACTATACTGACCCCCATGGTCTGGTACATAGCGGGGGTCATAGCCATATCGCCGGTGTCGGCACCAAATATGGTGGGGTGAATGGTGCGCAGCAGGCGCGATGAAAAGAAGGTGAGCGGCACGCTGGCGAAGCCTATGATGGCATAGACAGCGCCGAATCGAGCACGCTTTTCGAGGTTATCCACCCCTCGCCGCAACAACAGGTAACCGATGTAGGTAAAAGCCATGATCGTCATAGTCGTCAGGCGCGGATCCCAGGTCCACCAGGTATTCCAGATCGGTTTTGCCCAGATCATACCGGTAAAGTTGGCAATCGCCGTAAACAGCAAACCGATTTCCACCGCTGAAAAAGCAATGAAGTCGTACTTAAGCTGTTTTTTGTTGAGGTAAAAGATGCCGCAAATCGCCGCAACCAGGAAAGCCAGCATGCCAATCCAGGCGGCACTGACATGAAAGTAGAACACTTTCTGGACTATTCCCATGTTGACCTCAATGGGGGCGTAGAAAAGCACCAACGCAAAAGCCGACAGTACGAGGATAAGGGCTAAAAAGCTGAGAAGTTTTAGTTTTTTATTCGCGAATGACATATTCAAACACCAAAATTGAGACTGTAGTGACAATGATACCGTAAGCCGCCAGTAACACCAGCCAGGCTTGGACCTCCACCAGTGGAGCGCCGGCAAGGATGCCGCCCGCGGCTTTGACGACAGCCATGTTGACGGGCATCAGGATCGGGAAGAGCAGGATGGGCAGAAGCAGGTCTCGCATGCGCGTCTGCACGGTCATGCCGGCAATCAGCGTGCCGGCGGCGCTGTAGCACCATGCCCCAAGCACCAAAACCAGGATGAAACCTGCATTAAACAGGGATTGGTTGTAAAGCAGCGAGTAAATGGGCAGGATCAGCACGCTGACGAAGAGCATCACAAGCCAGTTGGTGAGCATCTTGCCAAAGTAAATCGCCGAAACATCCGGCACTGCCATCACCAGCGCGTCAAAGCAGCCCTGGTCCTGCTCGGCAGTGAAGGATCGGTTTAATCCGAGCGTGCCGGCGAAGACAATCACAACCCAGACGATTCCAGAAGCTATCTCAGCCCGATTGACCGGCGAAAGTTCAATGGCATAGTTGAAGATGAAGAGGGTCAGGATGGCAAAAGCAAACATGGCGGTGAGCATGTCTTTGCTGCGCCACTCCTGCAGCAGGTCTTTCCAGACCAGGGTGCGCACCGAGTGCATCCAATCCTTCATGCCGCCACCTTCTGCTGCCCGGACACGTGCTTGGCAAGCTTTTCCGCCAACCAGTTTTCGAGGTTGTCCAGCGAGAGGTTTTCGTTAGTAAGCGCTTCAGCAACACGCCCCCTGGCAAGAAAAGCGAAACGGCTGCTGATTGGCAGTGCATGCGAAAGATCATGCGTAGTCATGATCACGATGTGCCCCTGCTTTTTCTGCTCAAGCATGAGTTGGTTGAAAACCAGGCTGCCTTGCAGGTCCAGACCGGTGTAGGGTTCGTCCAGAAGGAGAATTCGGGGGTTATGCAACAGCGACCGGGCGATGGTGAGGCGCTGCTTCATGCCTCGGGAATAAGTTCTGACCGGTTTTCCGCCAAATCGCTGCATCCCAACCTGCGCCAGTGCGGATTCATAGGCGGCATCATCTTCCGGAACCTGGTAGAGACGGGCATAGAAGCGCAGATTTTCGATGCCGGTCAGGTGTTCATAAAGAAAGGGCTGATGCATAACCAGGCCAATATTATGCCTCGCATGAGATTCAGCATAATCGATTTCCTGATTGTTCAGCCAGATGGTGCCCGCTTCGGGCTTAAGCAGTCCGGCAAGTATCCTTAGAAGAGTGGTTTTGCCTGCGCCATTGCGACCAAGCAGGCAAAGCAGCTCACCCGGCTGCACTTCCAGATCAAGGGCGTCCAGGACCCGATGCTGACCAAATGATTTGGATACCTGTCGAATCGCAAGGTTCATAAACGTGATAAATCCTGCTCTTTCTGATCGTCATCGCCAACTTGCAGTGATCTCCAGGGCAAACTGGCTGCCAGTGCTGCACCCAGAACCATCAAAAGCGCGCCAATCCACATAAAGTTGACCAGGGGATTATCAGAAGCCTGGATGGTGACATAACCCATCATACTGTTGTAATCCAACAGCAGTGTATAAAAATCCCCCCGCAAGGTGGAATGTTTATCGGGAATACTGACGTATTGACCGCGGCTTTCATAAAGATGCTGCCCGGGATAGAGCTTAGCAACAGCTTTGCCGTCTTTCCAGAGCACAAGTTCAGCTTCAATCGTCATATACTCCGGGTTTTCGTACTCCGTGGTGAGCTGGACAAATTCCACTTGGTAGGAACGTAGTGGCATTTTGTCGCCGGGGATCATAGTGCCCTGGATACTTCCTGCAAGACCTTCCATGCCCACGATGCCCAGCGCAATCAGCAATACACCAGCATGGACAAACCATGCGCCATGGCGCGCGCGCTGACCCCACCAACGCTTGCCAGCCTCGCGCGGAGATTTGCTATCGCGCAAGCTAAGGGCGAGCATAAGCAACAGTCCAAAAGCAACAACAAAGAGCACAATCAGCGCCAGCCAGGATTTTGTCAGAAAGAAAAAAGACGCCAGCGTCAGGAGGATAGACAGGATCAGGGGTATGACAGCTGATTTTCCCAATTGCCTGACTGAATTCACCGTCCAGGCACTGAGTGGACAGACAGCCATCAGGACTGCCAAAAGAATGAATAAAGGTACGGCAGCTTGATCAAAAAATGTCCTGTCCAGCCCGATCTGCGTGCCAGTTACAATACCAGAGACCAATGGATAAGCCAGCCCGTAGAAACACACAATCGTGAGGGCAATCAGGATCACGTTAGTGTAGAGGAAAGCCGCGTCGCGCGTGACCAGGGAAGTGAGCTCCCATCCTGACTGCAAGTGCTTCCAGCGCCAGACCAACAACGCAACAGAGACCATAAAAAGGGTCAGAGTTAGAAGCATGAGGGGCAGGGAAATTTTGCTCTCGCCAAAGGCATGCACAGAATTAAGCAAACCGGCACGGGTGATGAGGATACTGAAAATGACCATGACGTAAGTCAACAGGATCAAGACAAAGTTGAAGCGTTGGAAAATTTTCCGCTGCTTCTGCAGTAAAAGGCTGTGAAGCAAACCCGTGCTGGTGAGCCAGGGAATCAGCGATGCTGTTTCCACAGGGTCCCACGCCCAGTAACCGCCCCATCCAAGCACATCATAGGACCACCAGCTGCCCAGGATGATTCCAGCCGTCAGTAGAACCCAGGCGGAAAGCAGCCAAAGACGCGTCTCGCCCAACAGACCTTCACCGGATTCACCCCGAATGAGGTAAGAGATTGCGACACTGAAGGGCACCAGGAAGAGAGCAAACCCGAAATAAAGAATGGGCGGGTGGATGACCATGCCCCAGTGGCGCAGGAGTGGGTTCAGACCAAAGCCTGAAATTCCACCGTAAACGGTTGCTCCCGCGGCTGGTGAAAACACACCATCGAGGACATCGCCAGACTCTAATAGCCAGATCCGGCTAAATGGATTTTCAGCGAAGAGTGAAAGCGCGCCAAAAAAGAGTAGGTTC
>CAZOYK010000098.1:0-8801 GCA_964584065.1 uncultured Anaerolineaceae bacterium
GTGCATGGTTTTGACCACGTGATGCGTGTCTACCGGATTGCCGAGCGGCTCGCCAGGGACGAAGGTGCAAATCTTGAGATAGTAAAAACCGCTGCACTTTTGCACGATTCAAAAGGCGCAGATCCGCGCGGCGAGGCGAACGAACGCGAGGTGCACCACCTGCTCAGCGCGGATTTTGCCGAAACCGTGCTGACGGAGATGGGCTGGCAGCCGGAGCGTATTGCAGCGGTGCAGCACTGCATCCGCAGCCACCGCTACCGCGCGCAGGATGAACCTCCCCAGACCATCGAGGCCATGTGCCTTTTTGATGCGGACAAGCTGGACGTCCTGGGGGCGATTGGGGCCGCCCGCACCACGGCTTTCTCAGCCCAGGCAGACCTACCTTTCTACCGCGAGCCCTCTCAGCTCTTCCTGGAGACCGGCGAACACGAGCCCGATGAACTGCACAGCGCTTATCACGAGTTTTTGTTCAAACTGCAGTTCGTGCACGAGCGGCTGCTGACCAGGGCTGGCAGAGCCATTGCCGAGCAGCGTGACGCCTTTTTGCGCCAGTATTTCGAGCAGCTGCAAGCCGAATGCCGCGGCGAGCGTTAGTTAGAGGAGGGAATATGATCGGGGCAATGTTCAGTATGATCGTGCCGGTCTCCTGACCGAGCACGGGGTTTGACCTTTAGGTCTCCAGAACCGTATTCCTTCTGAAGTGGTAATCCCTGGTAGCCACCTTCTCGAGGGCAGTGGTTATTAATTTAATTACAATGTAGGCAGGCACGGAGGCCTGCCACTACCACGGAAACAATGGCATCCCAATTCGGTCGGGAAATAAGATAGGAGACCTTCGGTCAAATGCCGTACTCGGCGGGGACGCCGGTACGATCGGGTTTTGCCGGCACGATCAAAGAAATAACAAAACCGCCTGAGATTCAGGCGGCTTTGTTGACTCATAACTTATTTGCTTACTTCGTCGCGCAGGCAATGCAGGGGTCAAAGGCCCGCACCACACGCCCGACTGCCCGGGCAAGTTCATTGCTGATGCCCTCAGGGCTCACGTAGCGTTTGGCTGCAACCATCAGCGCTCTGCGGATTGCCAGCATGTTGTGCACGGTTGGGATAATGAAATCCGCATTTTTGATCAAACCGTTTTCAACTTCATAACGATGGATCAATGGTCCCCGGGGGGCCTCCACCAGGCCAAACCCGATCCCATCCCTGGGCTGGTACCTGACCATTCCTTCACCGTTTTGCAAATCGGTTTCGAGCATCTGTTTGGCTTTTTCCAGTGCGTAAACCAACTCGATTCCCCGGCAGAGGTCAAAGAATAAGATCGCGTGGGCAGGTTTGCCGTAAGTTTCGCCGAAGCGTTTCAGATAAGCATCGGCTTTTGGCGTGCCGAAGGAATCCGTCAGGTTGATCCGCGCGAGGCTGTTTGCCCGCATGATGTGACCCTGGAAATCGCTTATTCCAGCATAGGAGTAGTCGCTCGCTTCAATATTTATGTAATTTTCGTACTCCTGGGGTGCAAAAGTGTGGCATACCCTTCCCTCGTTGCACATAACTCTCAGCTGATTGCTATTGAGCCGGAAATTTTTGGCTTCAGTTGAAGTGAGGTAATAAGTGGGTTCATCGTCACCCCAGGTGCCGATGCGATCGACCATTTCCAATGACATTTGCCAGTAATTGTCCACCAGATCAACCGCCACCGGCAGCAATTCTTCAAGCGTTTTGATCATCGCGTCGGCTTTTTCACGGGGGATACTACTGGTCACACCGCCGATGACGGTCTTAATGGGATGGATGAATTGTCCTCCAGCCAGGCTGATCAGGTCCGTGCCGATTTTTCTGATTTTTAAGGACATCTGGGCAAGCGAAAACTGGCGCGCTTTACTTTCCTGATCCTCTCCCATTTCGAAAAGGGAACTGGCGTTGACGCGATCTGGCATGGTAAAGATGAAAAGTGAGGTAGCCTGGTTTTGAATTAATTGCCCGAGCAGAAGCACTTCCCTAATTTCCGTTGCCAAAGGAGGAGGTGTGACCCCAAAAACGTCTTCAAGCGCTTTTACGGAAGCCACCTGGTGGGCGGTTGAGCAAACGCCGCAAATACGCGGAACGATCACGGTTATCTGTTCGGCCGGAATTCCCTGAACATAATAGCTGAAACCGCGCATTTCCATTGCCTGAAAATCAGCTCTGAAAACTTCATCGTCGTGGATGTCAATCACTACACGCGCGTGTCCTTCAATTCGACTGAGGGGGTACGTGATAGTTGTCATCAGATCATCTTCTCCTTTGTCCGCTGGGGCAGGGACTGATCCTGGGTGTAGTCAGTAAACTGACCAAGGAACAGGGACAGCCAGGGCGATGCCAGCGCGGCATTGATTTCTTCGATAGGGATGTCTGTCATCCTGGTAAACACACGACGCAAGTTATCGAGCACAAATTCAGGATCTTTATTCAGATAAGGGTTGGCTGGTCCCCGGCAGCCCACGCAGGCGTGCCCGGGTCGGGTGCAGAGAGCTCCGCAGCCGCCGCGTGTGGACGTGCCTACGCAAAGGTAACCCTGGTTGATCAGGCAAATCTCAGGGTCAGGAGTGCCACTGCGCGGTCCGCTGATGGAAGTCGGACGCATATCGTTTAATTTCTTGCGCCCGCATTCCTGGCAGACGATACTGGCGATCTTGGCGTTTTCCGCTTCTGTGAGTGCCTTGATGAAAAGCTCTGGGGTTGGAGGACAGCCTGGTAAATACAGGTCCACATGAACAAATTTATCAATCGGATAAGCGCGGGGCAGCATGCTGGGCAAGCGCAAGCGGTGCGACGAATCCAGGTAAGATTCGCGTGAAATGTGCCCTTCCTCAATTTGAGCGACTCCGCCTGAGAGCGCGCAGGTGCCTACCGCGATCAGTTTCTTGCTGCGAGAGGCACCCTTGCGAAGATTATGCAAGTCTTCATCCGTGCGAACGCCGCCTGAGACAAGCAACACCTCAATGTCTTCCGGCACCTTATGGGTCGATACCACCAGGGGCATGTAGACCAGCTCGAAATTGTTGATCCATTCATCCGAATTCAAGAGCGAGACTTCGCAGCCCGAGCATCCGGAGAGTTGAAGTACTGCAAATTTGGGAAGAACTTTTGATGTTTCCATAGGCTCATTTCCACAGGAATAGTTGGATTATCCACAATTATATCCATTTATTCCCCAATTCCGATCGTACTTATCCACATGTTTTCCACAAAGGCTAAGTTCAAGCATACGAACGTGCTCCCCTGCAAAGAGGATGGAGTAGAATTGGAAGCCGAGGTGAAAATGGAACCAACTTTAGAGCAGGTAATTAATTGGGTAAAAGAGGCCGCCCTTATAGCGCAGCAGATGCGAAGGGAGGATCTGGAAGTGCGGCACAAGAGCAAGGCAGATCTTGTCACGGCAGCCGACACAGCCATTGAAGCCTTCATGATCGAAAAGATCAATGCACATTTCCCGGGTCACAGCGTCAATGCCGAGGAGACCGGGCAGCATAAGGGTGATCAGGAACATGAGTGGTTCATCGACCCCATCGACGGCACGCTCAATTATGCCCACGGCATACCTCTGTATGCAATCTCAGTCGCTTATGCTTGCAAAGGCGAGCTCAAGCTTGGCGTGATTGCCAACCCACCGATGCAGGAATATTTCTATGCTGAAGCTGGCAAAGGCGCCTGGCTGAATGGCAAGCCCATCCGTGTCTCGGAGACCCGCGAGTTGATCGATTCCATGCTCATCACCGGTTTTCGCTATAACCTGCTCGACACTCCCCGCTCCAACATCAACAACTTCATTCGACTTTCGCACGAAGTCCAAACCGTTCGCCGCCTCGGCTCAGCTGCGCTGGACCTGGCTTACGTTGCTTGTGGGCGCGTGGAAGGCTTTTGGGAGATCGCACTTAACCCGTGGGATGTGGCGGCAGGTATCCTGCTGATCCGCGAGGCAGGCGGCATCGTCAGCACGCTCCACGGCGAAGGGCACCTGCTGAAAGGTAGCGTGGACATCCTGGCAGCCAATCCTGTCATCTTTCCAAAGCTGCAGACCATCATTCATGAGGTACACGAGAAGACAACCTAAGCCTCTGAAATAGGGCAGTCATTGAGAGATTGTGCAAGTTTCCTTGCACATAAGACCGGCAATTTTTGCTTTTCCCCGAACGGGTTGTTAGCGGATATAATCCAGTAAACATTTCAAGAAGGCGGAATCCGTGGAGTTTATTCAGGATATTCTCGCAAATCCTGCATTGATGGTGACAGTCATTCTGACCATTGGGGTTATCCTGGTCAATGGCTGGACAGACGCTCCTAACGCGATTGCGACGTGCATTTCAACCCGGGCAATCAAACCAAAAAATGCCATTTTGATGGCGGCTGTCTTCAACTTTCTTGGCGTGTTTGTCATGACGATGATCTCCAGCAAAGTAGCCCTGACCATCAGTAACATGGTGGATTTTGGCACCGATGTGAAAGCCAGTTCCATTGCCCTGAGCGGTGCCCTGGCATCGATTGTGATCTGGGCAACCGCAGCCTGGTACTTTGGCATCCCAACCTCTGAAAGCCACGCGCTGATTGCCGGCCTGACCGGCGCGGCGGTGGCGTATTTCAACAGCTTTCAAGGTGTAAATGGCGCGGAATGGATAAAAGTGGTATTTGGCCTGCTCCTCTCAACCTTTGGCGGTTTTTTCCTGGGCTGGGGAATTGCCAGGCTTATTGAAGTTATCTTTAAGCATCAGGACAGGCGCAAGACAAACAAGTTTTTCAAGAATGCCCAGGTGGGTGGAGCAGCCGCAATGGCGTTTATGCACGGAGCACAAGACGGGCAAAAGTTCATTGGGGTGTTTCTTATCGGGATGGCGCTGGCAAAGGGGCAGGCTGTGCAAGGAGCCCTTGATATTCCAATTTGGTTAATGTTGTTTTGCTCGGTTATCATGGCGCTCGGAACCTCGATTGGGGGCTACCGCATTATCAAAGCAGTTGGAATGGACATGGTAAAACTTGAGACTTACCAGGGTTTCAGCGCCGATCTGGCAGCTGCCCTCTCACTACTGGCCGCGACACTCATTAGAGGTTTGCCCGTTTCCACCACCCACACCAAAACCACCGCCATCATGGGGGTTGGTGCTGCCAGGCGCATCCGTGCGGTGAATTGGGGAGTGGTGCGGGAGATGGTGCTGGCGTGGGTGCTCACTTTCCCGGGCTGCGGGTTGCTCGGTTATCTTGTGACTCGTCTGTTTATTCGCATGTTTGTGTAAGGATGGATTATGGCTAAAAAAGACAACAACTACTACAACATGTTCAGCGATATCGCAAATGACGCGATTTTTGCCGCGCATCATCTCGAAAAAACAGTCAAGAACTACAATCCTGAAAAAATGGAGAAACTAAACAAGACCATGCACGAGATTGAGCATGGAGCGGACGAAAAGAAGCACAACATGATGAAGATGCTCGTCGCCGAGTTTATTACCCCGATTGAGCGCGAAGACATCGGAACCTTATCCTACATGTTGGACGACGTGTTGGACAGTATTGAAGAGGTTTATCAGATGTTCTATATGTATAACGTAAAGCAAATGCGCCCTGAGGCACTCGATTTTGTGGAGTTAATCGTGCGATCCACCGAGGCGATGAAGGCTTGCTTTGATGAATTCGAAAATTTCCGAAAATCGGATCTTATTGCCAAAAAGATTGTTGAAGTAAATGTGATCGAAGAACTTGCTGATTCACTTTACTTTAAAACGGTGCGCGAACTTTACACCAAAGAAAAAGACCCAATGCATGTGATGGTTTGGGTACGAATTTTTGACCGGTTTGAGAAAATCTGTGATCAGTGTGAGCATGTCGCAGACACCATAAGCTCGGTGATCATGAAAAACTCTTAACTGCGCAGTAATAATCCAAAAAAACTAAAAACGCCCTGGCAGTCACTTTGATGCCAGGGCGTTTTTGATTAGCGCTTAATCAGATGCTAAACCTTTGAAATCGTAACGAAAATTACCGGTCGGCGCTTGGTCTCCTCGTTGAGGAAGGATGTAGCGACGCTTTGGATTTCCTTCTGCAGGTTATTTGCCGCAAATTGTGTCAGCTTTACCACACGCTTGCGCAGTTCGGCAAACATCTCCTGCGACTCATCCTGCGCAATGAAACCGCGGCTGATGATCTCCAGATCTTTGAACTTACCGTTGTTTTTATCCAACTCAAGGTTGAGCAGCACCACGCCGTCCTGGCTGAGCAGTTCGCGGTCGCGCATGGTGGAGCGATCCACATCGCCCACGCCGATGCCGTCGACGAAGACGTAACCCCCGGGGATGCGTTCGCCAAGTTTAATCTCACCGTGGCTAAATTCAATGATGCGACCATTTTCAACCAATGCAATTTGCTCCTCTTCCATACCCACTTCGAGGGCTAAGCGTTTGTGCTGCTTGAGCATGCGCAGTTCGCCGTGGACAGGGATCAGGTAGCGCGGCTTCACAAGGTGCAGCAGGAGTTTGATTTCCTCCTGGCTGGCATGCCCCGAGACGTGCACAGGCATGATGGCTTCATAAACCACTTCCGCGCCCTGTTCCATCAGGCGGTTGATAGCGCGGTAGACGAGCTCTTCATTACCCGGGATGGGGTGCGAGGAGAGCACGATTGTGTCGCCTTCTTTGACGCTGAAACGGTGGTTGGTGCCGTTCGCCAGCCGTCCAAGGATGGAAGTCGGTTCGCCCTGGGACCCAGTCACCAGCAGCACCACTTTGTTGTCTGGCATGGATAGCGCCTGATCTGTGGAAACAACAATTTTTTCGTCATAATTCAGATAGCCAAGTTCTTTGGCGATACGAGCGTTTTCGGTCATGCTGAGACCCACAAAAGTGACCTTGCGGTCATGTCTTTTTGCAGTATCCAATACCTGCTGCATGCGTGAGATCAGGGAAGCGAAAGTGGCAATGATGATCCGACCCTTGGCCTGGTAGAAAACCTTATCGAAGGCGTCATTGATCACACGTTCTGATGCAGTCCAACCAGGGCGTTCAGCGTTGGTGGAATCCGCCAGCAGCGCGAGCACGCCTCTGCGGGCAAATTCTGCCAGCTTGCTGTAGTCAGTGGGGCGACCGTCAATGGGGGTATGGTCGAATTTGTAGTCGCCAGTTTGTACGATCAGACCGGCAGGGGTGTCGATGCCCACGCCCACGCCATCAGGAATGGAGTGGCAAACGTGGAAAAAATCGACCTTGAAAGGACCGATTTGCACCGATTCGCCTGCCTGGATGTCAACTAACTTGGGTTCAACTTTCATCCCGCGCCGATTGAGCTTGTTTTTGATCAAGCCATTGGTGAGGGGTGTGGCATAGACTGGCGCGTCCACGTATTCAAGCAGGTGACCTATGGCGCCGGTATGGTCTTCGTGACCGTGGGTGATGACAATGCCTTTCACCTGCTTTGCACGCTGTTTGACGTATTCAAAATCGGGGATGATGTAATCAATGCCAATCATGTCGTTATCCGGGAACATCATGCCAGCATCCACAATCAGAATTTGCTGATTGTATTCATAGACTGTCATGTTTTTGCCCACCTCGCCCAGACCTCCGAGGGGGATAATACGTAATGTTTTTTTACTCATAATTTTTACCTAACATAATAAACCGGCTGATGCCGGGGAATTTTTCCTAACTTGTTATATTTATTCTACCCTGAAAACCCCTCGAAAACGAGCTTTGTGGAACGATGATGGTCGACTGCAAAAATTCATACACACTGTATACGTTGTTTTAACCTTTCTCTAACAAAAATTTCTTAAATTGTAAGCATAAACAGTAAAAAAAACGGAGGTACATATGGCTTACATGATTAGACGAACTCCTTATTGGAGAAACCAATATAACCTGGAACGAGCAATGAACCGCTTTTTCGAGATTGACTCGGAGCAACTTCCGTCAGGCTTTCCCCTCGATGTGATCGAGAATGATCAGGAATACGTAGTGAAAGCCAGTGTGGCGGGTTTTGATCCCGAAAAGATCGAAATCACCTATGATGACAATACTTTGTCCATCAAGGGCGAGGTTGAGGAAGAGAACAAGGAATCCGAAGAAGGCAAGTACCACATCCGCGAACGCAGTTACGGCAGTTTCTATCGCAGTATTTCAATGCCTGGTGTGATCGATTCTGAACAGATCAGCGCGGAAACGGAAAACGGTATCCTGGTGGTTCATTTGCCCAAGAAACCCGAGACCCAACCGAAAAAGATTTCGGTGACCGCCCGGGAACCGAAAAAAGTAGTTGAACACGAAGAGTAATTCCGAATTAAGTAGTACCAACAAAGTGGCTCCCTGACCGGGAGCCATTTTGTTGTTGATTGTCAGTAGCAATAAAGTGGGGAGTTAGCTTGATCAGTCAAAGATGGCTTTTATCATCAGCATTACGCCAAGCAACACCATGGGAACACCGATGATAGCGCCGACTATGGTTATTGTCAGCACCACACCCACGATCGCGATAACCATTCCCAGGATCGCACCGACAAGTCTGCCTGTGAGCTTGAGGATCCACAATACCAGCTGGAATAGTGCCCAAAAAGGCCACAGAAGGAAGGGGATTTTTCGTTTTTGTTCCATATTTCCTCTTTTCCTGTTTTGAAAGTAACAGTTTGTAATTTTAATTATAGGGGAGTGGGGTTTGTTGAGGGATAGAAAATATAGGGGTTTTGAGCGTTGTTTTCTCTCATCGTAGGGAACGTAGCGACCGCGGCAAGCTGTAATTCAAAATGAGCCGGGTTCAAATGCGGAACCCGGCCTACGAAAAGA
>CAZOYK010000099.1:0-8775 GCA_964584065.1 uncultured Anaerolineaceae bacterium
GATCGTTTCGATCATCCAGGGTGTGCGTGGCAACTACGAAACTGACCTTCTCAAGCCTCTGTTGGATGAAACTCAACGCCTCGCCGGGCAAAGCGACGCCGAACGTGCCGCCAACCTTACGCCCTACCGCGTGATTGCCGACCACGTGCGATCCGCTGCTTTCCTTATTGCCGACGGGGTCATCCCTGGCAATGTCGGGCGTAACTACGTCTGCCGCATGATCATCCGCCGTGCTGCCCGTTTCGCGCGCAAACTTAACCTCACTGAGCCTTTCATGGCGCATGTCGCCAGGCTCGTGGTTGAAAATTACCATGCAGCCTACCCGGAATTGAAAGCAAATGCTGATTTAATCTACGAAACGCTGACTTCCGAAGAAAAACGTTTTGCCGAAACGCTTGATGCCGGTTTCGCTGAACTGCAAAACCAGGTAGCGCGCTTGAAATCCAAAGGTGAGAGTCAATTGGATGGCAAAACCGCTTTTACCCTCTACTCCACCCTCGGCTTTCCATTGGAGATCACCCGCGATATCCTCGAGGAGGATGGGCTGACCGTCGACGAAAAAGGCTTCTTTGAGGCGATGGATGCCCACCGGCTTGCATCAGGTAAAGGCCAGGCATTTGGCAACATGAATGGCGACAACACAGAGTTTTACGCCGCAGTTCTGAGCGATCTGCAAACCCAAGGGAAGCTGCCTGAAGATGGCGTCCGCTACGACCCATACTCTGCGTTCTCGACTGATACAAAGTTAATTGCCATCCTGAGGAATGGAGAGCTGGTTCAGTCCGCACAGGCTGGGGATGAGGTTGAGTTGATCCTGACCGACAGCCCGCTCTACATTGAATCAGGCGGGCAGGTTGGGGACACCGGCGTGGTTATTTCTGCCGATGAGCCTGAATGGAAAGTTGAAATTGTTTCCACCCGCAAACCAGTCTCCGGTCTGATTATCCAATCAGGCATTGTTACCCTTGGCACGCCCAGGGTGGATAGCCGCGCTTTGGTTAGCGTGGATATAACATCACGACGGGCTACCATGCGCAACCACACCGGCACGCACCTGCTGCATGCCGCCTTACGTCAGGTTTTGGGCGACAAAGTGCACCAGTCCGGCTCCGCAGTGGATCCCGAACGCATGCGTTTTGACTTCAACTTCCCCAGAGCTCTCAACAGCGACGAATTGCTCCAGATCGAAGCCCTGGTCAATCATACCGTTTCCGAGGAGTACCCGGTAATTAAACGGTTGAAAACCCTCGATGAAGCCAAAGCGGATGGCGCGATCGCGCTATTCGGTGAGAAGTACGGCAGCGAGGTCCGCACGATCGAAATCGCTGACCAGCGCGGACGCGTTTCTTACGAACTCTGCGGCGGCACACATCTCGACAATACTGCTGAGATTGGTTCTTTCTATATCACCAGCGAGTCAAGCGTGGCTGCCGGCATTCGTCGCATCGAAGCCGTGACCGGAGAGAAGGCCTATAAGTGGGCACGCGAACGCCTGAACCTGCTCAACGAGGCAGCCGCATTCCTTGAAACCAGTCCCTTTGAACTGCTCACAAAAACGGAATTGCTCGGGAGCAAGCTCAAGGAGCTCGATAAAGAGCTGGACCTGCTGCGCGCGCAAGGAGCCCAGGCTGAATTCAGCAAAAAACTGCAGAATATCCAGCAGGTCGCGGGCGTACCCGTACTCAGCGCCATTATTCCAAACGCGGACGCGGATTCCTTGCGCGGTCTGACGGATCAGTTCCGCCAGCAATATACCTCTGGCTGTGTGGTTTTGGGCACAGTCAGCCACGACAAGCCCATGCTGATCGCGGCAGTCACCCCCGACCTGATCGCGCGCGGCATCAAAGCCGGCGACCTGATCAAACGTGTTGCGGCTGTGGTAGGTGGTGGCGGCGGCGGTCGGCCGGATATGGCTCAGGCAGGCGGCAAAGACCCCGACAAGCTTTCTGAAGCGCTCGACCAGGTTTCTGTTTTCATCCGTGAGAATCTGAAATAAGCCATGCCCCAGGATATCACCCCCCTTCGTCAGCAATACCTGGATATCAAAAGACAGTATCCAGACACGATTGTTTTTTTCCGATTGGGTGATTTTTATGAAACGTTTGACGACGACGCCAAAGCCACAGCTGAGGCGCTGGACATCGTCCTGACCTCACGCCCGGTGGCCAAAGGCGTGCGTGTGCCCATGGCGGGCATTCCTTTTCACGCGGTGGATAATTACATCGGCAGGCTGATCGAAAAGGGGCATCACGTTGCCATCTGCGAACAGGTCGGCGACCAGCCCGATAAGGGTCTTTTCCCGCGGGAAGTGGTGCGTGTGGTGACCCCCGGCACGGTGGTGGAGCCCAACCTGCTCCCCTCTGGACGCAATAACTACCTCGCCTGCGTTTATACCCAATACAAGGAAGCAGGTTTGGCCTACGTGGACGTCTCTACCGGTGAATTTGCAGCCACCGAGCTGACCGACCAGGATGTCTTCGTCCAACTTCGCGCGGAACTCAAGCGCCTTTCTCCTGCGGAATTGCTGGTTTCAGACGCGATCAGCATACCTGAGCACATTGACAGCAATCTGACGGTCATCCCAAACTGGTACTTTGAGCCTGGTCGATCGCAGGAGCTGATCAAAACCCGTTTCCAGGTTAGCAGCCTGGAAGGATTGGGGCTCAAATCCCTGCCATTGGCTGTGAGGGCTGTTGGCGCGCTGCTGAAGTATTTGCAGGAAACGCAAAAAACCCTGTCGGAAGTTCAGTTTAGCTTCAGCACTTACAGTCTGAATGATTTTATGGTGCTGGACGCGGAAACCCGCCGTAACCTGGAGCTGACAGAAACCTTGCGCGAAAGCAAGCCTGAAGGCTCGCTGCTGGGCGCGCTTGACCGCACCAAAACACCGATGGGCAAGCGCATGCTGCGAGCCTGGGTCAACAAACCACTGCTTGACCTCGAACAGATCAACGCACGCCTGGACGCGGTGGAGTTCTTTTACAAAGATGGCGTCCTGCGGCAGAAGCTCGAACTCCTGCTTGCCGAATTCCACGACATCGAACGCATTGTTTCCCGCCTCAACAACGGCAGTGCCCGCCCAATCGACCTGGTTGCCCTGCGTGAAGATTTGCGCGCGCTCCCTCGATTGCAGGCACTACTGCCATCCTACGAACCTGCTCTTCAGCAACTGGTGAATGCGATCGGAAGTTTCGAATCGCAATTGGAATTGCTCGAGCAAGCCATCACGGAAGATCCGCCAGCCACAATCGCTAATATCGGCATCATCCAGCCTGGTTTTTCGCCCGAACTTGACGCCATTCTCGCCAGCTCAAAGCACGCCCGGGATTGGATCAGCGGACTCGAAAGCTCTGAACGCCAGCGAACGGGCATCAAGACTCTCAAAGTAGGTTTCAACAAGGTTTTTGGCTACTACATCGAAGTCTCACGCGGCATGGCGGATCAGGCACCCGAAAACTACATCCGCAAGCAAACATTGGTCAACAACGAACGCTTCATCACGCCCGAACTGAAGGAATATGAATCACTGGTGCTGAACGCCGAGGCGCAAATCCATGAGGTGGAGCTGCGGGTCTACAAACAAGTGTGCGCGCAACTCGCTTCATCCGCAAGCAAACTGCTCAATGCCGCCCGTGCCATTGCCAGCCTGGACTGCCTGCTTTCCTTCGGCAGCGTTGCGGCACTCAACAAATACACCCGACCCCAACTTAACGCGGAAAAGGGCCTCAAGATCACCGCCGGACGTCATCCGGTGGTCGAGCGTATGCGCAGCGAAACCCGCTATATCCCCAATGATGTGCTATTTGAAGATGGCGAGATCGTGCGCCTTATTACCGGTCCCAACATGAGCGGTAAATCGACCTATTTGCGCCAGGTGGTTCTGATCGTGCTGATGGCGCAGATCGGCAGTTTCGTGCCGGCAGAACAGGCGGAAATTGGGTTGGTGGACCGGGTCTTCACCCGCATCGGAGCACAGGACGCCATCCACCAGGGTCAGTCGACCTTCATGGTGGAAATGCTTGAAACTGCCAACATTCTCAATAATGCCTCTTCCCGTAGCCTACTGATCCTCGATGAGATCGGCCGCGGAACCAGCACCTATGACGGGCTTTCGATCGCCTGGGCAATCGTTGAGCACCTCCACAGCCACCCAAAACTTAAACCGCTGACGCTTTTCGCCACCCACTACCACGAGCTGACCGAACTGGCGGAGCTCTACCCGGGTGTGCGCAACTACAACGTGGCAGTTGCAGAGGCAGATGGCACAGTCGTTTTCCTGCACAAGATCGTGCCTGGCGCGGCTGATCGTTCTTACGGCATCCACGTGGCGCAGATGGCTGGCTTGCCTTCTTCCGTCATCACCCGCGCCAACGAAATCCTCAAACAGCTTGAGCTTTCCTCTGGTACCACCCTGCCAGATGCCGCAGCCACGCAGGATCAGATGCGTCTCTTCCCGGAGAATAATCCGATGATTGAGGCATACAAAAAGCTCGACCTCGAAACCCTCTCACCCATCCAGGCACTCAACCTGCTTTACGAATGGAAGAGAAAGTATTTTTCCAAAGATTAGATGTAAGCTGGGATGCTCTGTTAGCGGGGAAGGTTGATGTAAGCAAATTTCAATTAATAACATCCGGCAATAGTCAACCCACTAACACGACTTGGCTCTAGAAATCTGAATTGGGCATCCGATATAAAATGATACTCAGGCACTCCATGATGAGGAGCAATAATGAATAAAAGATCTTATGCCAATACCAAGCTTCAAAGAGTAATATTTGCGGTTGTAGTATTTGTTGTTGGATTACTTGCGATTACATCATTGGTTTACTTTTTTTCTGGCAAGGAGGTTAGTGCTTTGTTTAAAGTAATAAACTCATGGGATGAAAAGAATGAGGAATATCTGGCAGATCTGCAAACTCAATTGCAGGAAGTGACTAGCCCTCCCTTTCAAACGGCAATTTCTGAACGAATTGAGTCGGAGAGTAGTTGGGCAACGAAGGTTGGCTACGAAATGCAAAGCCTGACCACCACACCAATGGCAATCCGGACCTTGCAATTTTCCACACCGGTTCCAACAAGGGAAGTGACATCTGAGATATTTGATTGTTTTGCTTTTCGGAAAATCCAAGGTTTCACCGAGATCAATTGTTGGCACGGTTACAATGCCGGGCAAGACCTGATTGTTATCATGATGCAAGAGCAGCAAAACCCTTTGCAGACCTGGCTTTATATGGAATTTGCCGATCAGACTGAGCCGCTCTGGCTGCGGATACCGAACCTTGAAACCAACCCCGTAAGAATTACAGAGATGGATGGATCTCTGCTCACTTTGCAGGCTGAAAATTCCAACAATGTTTACTTATTCGACACCTTAGCGCGTCAATTCGTTGATTCAGCCCGGCAGGTTTTGGAGACGGCTACACCAGCTCCAACCTTTGTTGTCACTTTACCGCCACCAACCCCAACTGAAATCATCCCTTATCCATAATTCGTGAATTGCTGGGAGACTTCAGGCAAATGATTGGGGTAGGTTGCCGCTAAGTTGATTTGTGAGTAGGGTGGCTTGATGTCAGCTTAAAATGCGCATACGCTTCGAGCCCGATAAGCTGACCTACGAAAATGTATGATGTTTATTGCGGATCAAGCCAGCCGGGCTGACCGTTGAGAAACGCCTGCCCTGTCATGGGCTTTTTACCTTCCGGCTGCAGGCTGTCGAAGACCAGGAAACTCTCACTCGTGCCGATTGCCGGCAGCCCATTGATCACAAATCTTTCGCCGACTTCGCTGGCAAAGCTGTCGTGCACATGCGCTTCCAGCACCTTTACGCGTTTGCCATCCAGCATGAAATACGTGCCTGGCCAGGGATGAAACGCGCGCACTTTGCGGTCCAGTTCGAGCGCTGATTTAGTGAAATCGAGTTCGCCCTCTCCTTTTTTC
Organism: uncultured Anaerolineaceae bacterium; assembly: GCA_964584065.1. Lineage (GTDB taxonomy): Bacteria > Chloroflexota > Anaerolineae > Anaerolineales > Anaerolineaceae > Mesolinea. Next base: position 5,941 of record CAZOYK010000099.1, read on the forward strand.
AACATCGGCGCGTAAGTCTGATCGGTGCCATCCTGCGGCAAGGGTGCCAGCATACCGCTCAGGTAGGAAGGCAGCACTTCAATTAACGCCTGCGCCCCAAGAAAAGCCAGTTGGTGCGAAAGTTCTTCCGCGTTCGTGCGTGGACGGATGGGAACCCTGCGCTGTGCCAGGATCGGACCGGTATCCAGCCCTTCATTCATCAGCATAATGGTCACGCCAGTTTCAGTATCGCCAGCTGCAATTGCCGCCTGGATCGGGGATGCGCCGCGCCACCTGGGCAGCAGTGAAGCATGCACGTTCACACAACCTTTTGCCGGCATCTCAAGCACCAACTTCGGCAGGATCTGCCCAAAAGCCGCGACCACAATCAGATCGGGTTTAAATTGTGCAAGCTCAGTCACAGCCCCGAGTCTCCTGAGAGAAACCGGCTGCAAAACGGGTAAGCCAAGCTCAAGCGCGCGCTGCTTGACTGCGCAAGGTGTCAGCGTTCGTCCCCTGCCTGCCGGGCGATCCGGCTGGGTGACCACAGCCACCAGCCCAAACTTCTCGTGCAGGGCTTCCAGACTGGGTATGGCAAAATCAGGCGATCCCATGAAGATGATGCGTTCGTTCATGACAGAAATTCTAACACAGGGACAGCCTGAATTTGTAGTTTTATTCACAATCCCTTAACATCAAATTTCATGCCGGAAATTCGACTTTGTGTTAAGCTTAAGCATATCTGAAAAGAGGTGAATATGACTGACTCTCAAGATTTTGTGAACATGAAACAGGGCGATGTCAAGATTGACAATGACCTAAACAAGTCTCAACCGCAACTTTCAAGCAGCGAAGAAAATACCTTGGCGATGTTCGCGCATCTGTCGATCCTGCTGAATCTGGTGACCGGTTTTCTGGGATTGGTTCCGGCGCTGATCATCTACTTTGCCTATAAAGACCGCTCTCGCTACGTGGCATACCAGAGCCTCCAGGCGATCATTTTTCAACTGGTGTACTTCTTCGGCGCAGTTGTGCTGGCAGGGGTTGTGGCTCTTGTTTCCACACCGTTGGTACTCGTCTGCATCGGTCTGTTTGGGCTCATCCTGGCGCTTCTTCTGCTGCTGGTGCCAATTGGCGCTCTCATTTACGGCATCGTTGGCGCTGTCGAAACCTATCATGGTCGCGACTTCCAATATTGGTTGGTTGGGCAGTGGGTTCGCAAAACATACGAAGACTGATTGACAAATTCTTCAGGAAAGAATCGCTGATGGCTCCGGCAACAAATCCGACGCCCAAAGACAGGATAACTGTCTATGGGGTGAAATGGTGCTCGGATTGCCGGAGAACTAAAGCGGTTTTCGAAGAGGAAAGCGTTCCTTACGTTTGGATCGATATTGACGAAAACAAGCTGGGAGAAAGGTTTGTCCTGGCAACAAACCGCGGCAATCGCAGTGTGCCAACGATTATTTTTCCGGATGGTTCAATGTTGGTGGAGCCAGGTTCAGGTCAGCTTCGCCGTAGCTTGGAAGCTTATAAAACAAAATAATCTACTTAGATGCCTAAATGCCGGCGTGCTTTTTGTGCCAGCACAGCGATGCTAACCGAGAGCGCGCCAGCGAACAAAACCCCAAAACCCGCGACGAGGATCGCCCCAAAAGAGCGGCGCAGTTCAAAAATCCGTGACTTTTTGAGTTTATCCCGCAACGATTTCACATAAGCAGTGCTCGGCACATGCTGCCTCATCAGCTGTGAAAATTGTTCTTCCAGCCTTTGGAGGTCATAGTTGGATGTAATTCTTTCTTTCATCTCGCTTAATTAAACGCAATTTGTGTGCTTTAGATACGAGGATTTTCCAAGTTCTTAACCCGATCGCGCAGTTCGAGCAAGGTCCGGTGGTAAAGACTCTTGATGGCACCCTCTGTTTTCCCAAAAATAAAACTAATCTCCGCATTGGAAAGATTTTGAACAAATTTGAGCAGGACCAATTCCCTTTTTTGGGGGCTGAGGTCGTTAATGATGCGCAACAGGAATTCGTTTTCCTGGTTTTGCTGTATTTTTTGTTCCGGGGCAGGATGTTTGCTTGTATCCGGTAAGATCAGGTTCTCAATGGAAATTTCCCTGACACGCAAATTGTCGCGATGGTAATTTGCGACCAGATTATGCGCAATGCGATAAAGCCAGGCGGAAAAAGGCAAACCCATATGTTTGTAACTGCCGATACTTTTCAACGCTTTAAAGAACACTTTTGAGGTTAAATCTTCAGCATCCGTGGTATTACCGACCCGAAAAAAGACGTAGTTATAGATTCGATCCACATAACGCTCGTAAAGAACGCCAAAAGCATCAGGATCTGTTCGGGCAAGATTGATCAGGCTTACTTCGTCGGTTTCTTCAGTCAAATGGACCTTCCAGAATCTGATTATATACCATGCCACATCTTCCGTTTCAACTCAAAGCTCTCGCTTTGGAGTACAATAAACATAATGGGATACTATGGCAAATCGTTGACATTAATTTGCGCCAGTCGCATTTTGATTCCTGCCTCTCATACCCCAATCACCCCCAACCAAATGTTTTCAGAACAGGCTTACTCCAGACTGTCTCTGCAAATCTTATCCTCTGTTCAAAAGGAAATAAACCATGAGTGATTTTTTGTTCAAGAAAGATGTTGATATTTATGATCCCAGCGTTAGTGGACTGGTGGAGTTTGAAGCTGAACGCCAGGCACGCCGTCTGATCATGATTCCCAGTGAGAGCATTGCCCCCAAGGCAGTACGCGACCTCCTGGCTTCGCCATTCGCCAATATCTATGCCGAAGGCTATCCCCGCCCTGAAACCCGCTACCAGGACGAAGAG
>CAZOYK010000100.1:0-8685 GCA_964584065.1 uncultured Anaerolineaceae bacterium
AGGTACAATGGCGCGAAGTGAGTAACAAACTGCGCAGCCTGGCAGAAGAGAATGGTTATCCCATTCCAGAAGAAACTGCTGAAGGCGAAACAGCCTAAAAACCGTTTTGAATCGAAGAGAATATGACATACACCGTTAAGAACCAACGGAAACACAGGTTTCCATGGGGCTTCCTGCTTGTTGTGGCTGCCCTGATTTTTGTTTTTCTGTCAGTATTGAGCGTTAATGAGATGCGCAACGGCAAACCCGGCTTCCTGACCAATTTGTGGACGGCGCCAGACCGCTATGCAGATGATCCAATACTTGCCGATGACCCGGACACTATCCCGATTCCGAACGAGGTCAAGACGATCCTGCTGCTCGGTTCGGATTATCGCCCCGAGTTAGGCTATCGCACGGATGTGATGCTGCTATTGGGGTTGAACACCCGTACCAACGAGGTACACCTGATCTCCTTCCCGCGCGATTTGTGGGTCAACATCCCCGGCTTGGGCGAGGAGCGATTAAACACGGCTTTTCCTTACGGAGACTGGCAGCTGCTGAGCGACACATTTGCCGTGAATTTCGGCTTCAGACCGGATCACTATGCCATGGTGGATTTCCAGGGCTTCAAGCATCTGATCGACGTGCTGGATGGCATTGTCGTGACCGTGGGTGAGCACATGGAAGACGAATGCCACATGAACGATTCGGGCTGGTGTGTGGTGGAACCGGGTGAAGTGCCAATGAACTCGGACGAAGCGCTCTGGTACGTGCGGGCGCGTCTGAATTCATCCGATTTCGACCGCACCCGCCGGGCTCAGGAAGTGATCCAGGCTATGGCGAAAAAGGCCCTCCAGCCATCTGAGATCCTGAATTTGGACAACGTCATCCGGGCTATCTTCAGAACCGTTAAGACCGACATGCATGCTTCGGATACCATTGTCTATGCCTTGCCCGCAAATAAATTTGTGGATATGGAGTTTACGACCTTTCGCTTGACTCCTGATGACGCAGTCCCAGGCACCACCTTTGGCGGAGCTTCTGTGCTTTTCCCCAATTTTCCCGCCATTCGCGAGAAGTTGCTCGAGTTCTACTGGGTCAAATAATTAATCAGGTGCGTGCAACTGGAGATGCAGGATTTCACATTCATCTCCAGGCAAGCGCCATGCCTGGGCTATACGCAAGCCAGCCACCCAAACAATTGATCCTCCACTCAGCACCAAAGGCCAGCTTGCCCGTGCTGTTCGGGGGATTTTTTGGTTAACAAAGAAGTCGCTCAACTTCTGATGCTTGAGCGCCATACCCAACGGAGACCAGCGTTCACCGGTTCGCATCGGGCGAACTTCCAACGGCCATTCAACATCCAGCGGATTGAGCCATGCATGCAGGGGATGAATTTTGAGTTCATCAGGCAGGGACTTGTACCTGCGGGCATCGATAATCTCTGCCGCAAGCTCCCAACCCGCGTTCAGTTTTACTTTGCCGCCGCGTTTTAACCTGAGCCCCGAGAGGTCTTTGAGTTGCGGATATTCCGTGTGTTGATGCCGATAGGTCCGCGGGGCAATCACAAATTCACTCTCGAAACAGAAAACCCATAAACCCCCTGCCAGGGGGGTCTGCGCAGTGCCATCTTCGATGGCCCCAAGTGCTCTTTCAACCGCATCGAAACCAAAATCCCGCAAGTCTGGTTTTAGTTTTGCAAACGCCTGCCTGAGAACCAGCCTTTGCAGGCTGAGATGCAAAGCCGAAAAGGTTTCTCTACTGAAAACAAGCCCGCCTTCCACGGTGCGAACAAGCGCATGTTCAAACGCATCATCAGCCAGCGTTTCAAGCAATTGCCGGTCGGCTGAGAGAGTCTGGGCAGTTCGCACGAGCCTCTGACTAAAACCGGGATTGGATTTCTCAAGCTGTGGGATCAGTTCGTGCCGTAAGTGGTTGCGGAAGTAACTGGGGTCAGCGTTGCTTTCATCCTCAAGCACCTCCAAACCATGCGCCTGGCAGTATTCCTGGATTTCCTGCCGGAAGATGCCGAGCATTGGGCGAAAGAGGGGTAATTCGGGCTCAATCGAGCTTAAGACACTTCTGGGCTGCATGCCGGACAAGCCACTCAAACCGCTGCCGCGCAGAAAGTGCATCAGAACTGTTTCCACCTGGTCGTCGGCATGATGCCCCACCACCACCCCCTGTGCTCCATGTTCGCGTGCAAGATCGAACAAGAAGCGATATCGGCAGATACGAGCTGCTTCTTCGATGCCAAGTTTGTTTTCCAGTGCGAATTGCCTGACATCCTCCCGCTGGCTGAAGAATGGCAAACTGAGGTCAGCAATGTGCATTTTCAAGGTTTCGGCCTGGAATGCTGAACTTTCACGCAGAGCGTGATCCAGATGCCCTACAATCAGGTCAAAACTGCCCTCCATAAGGCAGTGCACCAGGCACAGGCTGTCCGCTCCACCCGAAACCCCCACCACTAATGGCAATTGAGGGTTGACACCGCAATCCTTTATCAGTGTCTGAGAAATTTTTTCTGGCAGCATATGCAGATTATAGCATTTACGTGGTTTTTCCTCGACAAAGCCGTGTTGTTGTATACTTATGGCATGGAACCCGATCCCTTTGTCATCGGTCTCACGGGCAATATTGCTTCTGGCAAAAGTGTTGTGCTGCAGTGCCTGGCAAACCTTGGCGTGCTGACGATCGATGCGGATCTGGTCGCCCAGGAAACTTACCTTCCGGGCAATCCTGCTTATGAACCTATCCTGGCGCGTTTTGGTTCCGATCTGGCTTTCAGCGACGGACAAATTAACCGCAGCAAACTCGGACGGATCGTCTTCCGCGATCCTGCTGCCCTGGGGGAACTGGAAGAAATCATTCATCCCCTGGTCAGGCAAAAAATTGTCGATCTCATCGAAACGAGCCAACGGAGGGTCGTGGCGATTGAAGCGATCAAACTTTTTGAGTCCGGGATCGATAAACAGTGCAATACCATTTGGGCAATTGCAGCCAATGACGCCTTGCGTCTTGAAAGGCTGATGGAAGACCGCGGATTGGATGAAGCCGCAGCACTGCAGCGCATCAACTCCCAGTCTCCTCAGTCTGAGAAGATCCGCCTGGCAGACCAGGTCATTCATACTGATGTCAATCTTACGCACACCTACAATCAGGTCCGTGAGCAATTCAGTGCTTTAGGCTTATCACCTTATGAGGTCGTTTCCGCTGATGATGACATCCGGCTGAGCCACCTCGACCCAGAATATTTTGACACCGCCTCGGCTTTCATGGAGGAAAAAACTGGACAACCCTGGGAATATGAAGATCTATATCGCTTGCTCGGGCAGCGCACGGTCGTGGCTTTTTACCACGGCGGGGACTTGCTCCAGTTGATGATCTTCCGTATCGAGCAAGGGATGGCTGTCCACCTGGCGCACGCGCCTTTTCGTTCCGAGCTGTTGCCTTCGAATGTGAGTTTTCCCTTGTTGAAAAATTATCTCGCAGGGCTGACCGATATGCTGATCGTCACCAAGGAATTCCTTTCGCCCGAAGAAGCAAAATTGCTGGGTTTCACATATGGCGACGACCAACCGCCGGTGCACCCCCTGCTTTATAACAACTTTCTCCGTAAGCATGGCTTGATGCCTGGAGAGGTCTATTTTTCAAATATCCAAGGATAATGCAGGAAAAAGATAGCTTTACAGGGTATACTTTAAGACAGGGAAAGCCTTAAGAGTATGCAGGAACTGTGGAGTAATCTTCTATTCATTCTGGAGCGTTTTACATGGTCCAGTCTGTTGGATATTGTGCTCGTCACAATCGTTTTTGCATTCATCCTTTATCTCCTGCGCGACACGGAAGCCCAAACCCTGCTGCGCGGTATTTTCCTGATCATCATCCTGGTCACACTGCTGATCTCGCTGTTGGATCTGCCTGGTTTTTCATGGCTGGTCGACACGATCTCCCCTGCTTTAATCTTTGCGATCCCTGTTGTGCTCGCTCCGGAAATCCGGCGCGGGCTTGAACGCATGGGCAATGTCAGCGACCTGGGATTATTCAAGCATAGAAGCGCCAGGGCCAGCGAACACCTGGAGCAGACGCTGCAAGCCATCACAGATGCAGTTCTGCAGCTTGCGCAGCGCCGGCACGGGGCGCTGATCATCCTGCGGCGCAAGCAGTTCCTGGATAGCTATTACAAAAACGGGGTGCTGATGGACGCCGTTGTCACACCCCAGGCTCTGATGCAAATTTTCTATCCCAACACTCCGCTGCATGACGGCGCGGTCATTATTGATGATAATCGCATTAAAGCAGCTGCCTGTGTGATGCCGCTTTCGAGCAGTGGCGTGCTGAATGCCACGGTGGAACGCTCAATGGGTTTACGCCATCGAGCTGCCCTTGGCATCAGCGAGGTCAGTGATGCTATTGCAGTGGTCGTCTCTGAAGAAACTGGCACAATCTCAATCGCCCATCGAGGGCGCCTGATCCGGCGCCTGGATAGCGAACGCCTGTTGAACAATATGCGCGCCTTCATGACCTCCACGGAGGTTTTGAAACGTCAAAAATCGTTGCTCTCGTATTTCAAACTTCGCAATCCTGGGGAAGAGGAGGAAACAGATGAAACCACTTCGTAAATTCCTCAATTTCCTGCCCACATTGCTCACCGCCCTGGTCCTGGCGATTATTGTTTGGGTCTCATCTGTGACTGCAAGCGATCCCAATCAGACCATCACCTACGAGACGCCGATCCAATTGGAGATCCTGGGACAAAACCCGGACCTAATAATTACACATCAGGATGTTGAAGGCGTTATACTCACCCTAAAGGCCCCCCGATCCGTCCACACCCGCCTGGCAAACGATCCAGGTCTGATCAGTGCCAACATCAATCTGTCGGGGTTGGAAGCAGGCGATCACGCCCTCACCCCGGAAGTGATCATTAACCTCAGACCGGTTCAAGTGGTGGAGATCACTCCAGCTTCTGTGGACCTCTCCCTCGAAAAAGTGGCTTCCACGACGATGCCCATCAGCCTGGTGCAAATCGGGGGATTACCGGTGGGGTATCAGACACGCAATGCCAAACTGAGCCAATCTGAAGCCAAATTAGTCGGACCCGAATCGCTGGTGGAAACAGTGGTTGAGGTTGCTGCCACCATCAATGTCTCTGAACTGACAACCAGCATCAGCCGAACCATTGACCTGAAGCCGCTTAATGAAGCCGGGGTGGCAGTGGAGGGCGTAGTGCTAAGCCCGAATCGCATTGATGTGAGCATCGATGTTGAGCAGTTGGTAGGCTATCGCAACGTTTTTGTCAGAATTGTCACCAGCGGCTCTGTGGCGCAAGGCTATCATCTGACTAGTATCGTCGTTAATCCACCTACCCTAACCGTTTACGCCTCAAACCCTGACCTGGTGCGCGATATGCCTGCTTTTATTGAGACCGAGCCGGTCAATTTAAATGGCGCACAGCAGAGTTTTGAGTCGCGGGTGGGCTTGCAAGTGCCCGAAGGTATCGTGGTGATTGGCGATCAATCCGTTATGGTTTCAGTGGGCGTTGAGGCGATCTACAACTCAACTCAAATCCTTGGTGTGCCAGTCACTGCCATCAATCTGGAAACCGGATTGAAGGCAGAACTCTCACCGCAAACTGTGGATGTGTACATCTCTGGTCCCATGAACCTGTTGGAAAATATTGGCACGTCTTCGGTCTTTGTTACCCTGGATCTGACAGGACTGACAGAGGGCACTTACCAGTTATCCCCCGAAGTTGAACTCGACCGTCCAGAACTGCAGTTGGATTCTACTTTGCCCGGATTAATCGAAGTCGTAATCACGCGATAGAATCAGAACAAATTAATAGGAATTTTTAATGGACAAACCTGTCATTGTGCTCGTCGGAAGACCAAACGTGGGTAAAAGTACCCTTTTCAACCGCCTGGTGGAACAGCGCCTCGCCATCATTGATGACGTCCCAGGCACCACACGCGACCGCCTGGTGGCGGAAGGCAACTGGGCTGGACTTAACTTTTTCGTTGTTGATACGGGTGGTATTGACCCCAGCAAACAACGCGACCAGGTACCTCTTTCGATCGGCTCGGCAGATTTCATCGACGAGATCCGCGCCCAGGTGGAGGTCGCGATCGAGGAAGCCGACGTGGTGGTGTTGGTTGTAGACGCCCTCAGTGGGGTTACCCAGGCAGACCAGGAAGTGGCAAACATGCTGCGAAAGCGTCAACGGCAGGTGGATGGCAAACGGATGCCGCCGATCGTACTGGCAGTCAACAAAGCTGACAGCGAAACCGCCCGCCTGAACGCGCTGGACTTTTACTCGTTGGCAATTGGCGAGCCCTTTGCCATCTCCGCCATCCACGGCACTGGAACTGGCGATCTGCTGGATGAGATCGTAGCGCATTTCCCCGCCCAGGTGGAAGAAGAGGTCGATGAGACTGCCATCAAGGTTGCCATTGTCGGCAAACCAAACGCCGGCAAGAGCAGCCTGCTTAATAAGATCACCGGGAAAGAACGCGCGATTGTTAGCAATATTCCCGGCACAACACGCGACGCTATCGATACACCCCTGACCATTGATGGTCAGGACTACATCCTGATTGACACTGCGGGCATTCGAAAACGCGGTTCCATCATCCCGGGTGTCGAAAAGTACTCCGTGCTGCGAGCAATGCAAGCGATTGAACGCTGTGACGTGGCGGTGCTGGTGGTGGACGCGACCACAGGCATCACTGCCCAGGATACCCACATCGCCGGATACATCAACGAAGCCTGGAAGAGCGTGATTTTGGTGGTCAATAAGTGGGACCTGATTGAAAAAGACACCAACACCAGCATGGAATTTGAACGCGAGATCCGGCAGCAGCTGAACTTCCTGCCGTATATCCCAATCTTATTCCTTTCAGCTTTGAGCGGTCAGCGTGTGCACCAGGTTTTGCCCCTGGTAAATCAGATCCAAAAGGAACGCCTGCAAAAGGTGCCAACTTCCCAGTTGAACCGCATCCTGATCAACGCCCAGGACATGCACCAGTCAACTTCCGGGACTGGCAAACCCTTCCGGATCTATTACGGTACACAGGTAAAAACTGATCCGCCTACTTTTTTGCTGTACTGCAACGACCCAACCCTGGGGCACTTCACCTATATGCGCTTCCTTGAGAACCAGATTCGCAAGGAGATCCCCTTCACCGGCACACCTATTCATCTTGTGCTGAAGAAACGTGAACGTAAAAGCTTGGATGATTAGTTTGGCGGGTTTGATTTATAATAGCCGGAGTTCAAGCTGCGCGATAGCGTGATAGAATGGATGCTTGTGGAACAAAACGAAACTGAAACAAATGTAGTTGAACCTACGCCCCAACCTGCCCCCGAGAAGAAAGCCCACGGTTTTTGGCGCGATTTGATCGAAACCATCCTGATGGCAGTGGTGCTATTCTTGCTGCTCAATGCTGCTACCTCGCGTGTGCGGGTTTACAACGTCAGCATGCAGCCCACGCTCTTTGAAGGCAATCTGCTGGTGGTCAACAAACTCGCTTACAAACTTGGTGAGCCTAAACACGGCGACATCATTGTCTTTCATTACCAGGGCACAGTCACCGAAGATTACATCAAACGCGTGATCGGTCTGCCCGGAGATACCATCAATGTCAGCAATGGTGTCGTGAAAGTAAACGGTCAGGCTATCACCGAACCATACATCGCTGAACTTCCTGGATACACTGGCCAGTGGAAAGTGCCCGAAGGGGAGCTTTTTGTGCTGGGAGACAACCGCAATCACTCCTCAGATTCCCATGACTGGGGTTTCGTGCAAAAGGACTGGGTCGTTGGCAAAGCAATCGTTGTTTACTGGCCGCTCGATCGTATCCGTGTGCTGCTTAACCCGGATCTGGTCCATGCTGCCCCTTGAGAGCCCACTGACTGAATGAATCGAACAACTAAAACACTCTCTGAAATCCCCGAAGTCTGCCCGCATTGCTACTTTGGCAGGATCAAGCCGGGCAAGCGCAGTTTTGCTGCCCGCACGAATGGCAAGCCCGTGATGGTGCCGGATTTCCCTGCCTGGATTTGTGATGTGTGTGGATTCACGATTTACGACCCTGCGTCTTTGTTGAACCTGCAGCGCCTGCTGACAAACCCCGCTAAGCCATACTATCCACAAAGTTCGCCGAAGGTCCCCAAGAACAAGCCCACCAAATCCCAGCCCCAAACCGACCAACCCGCTTAGAATCTGTCTTGACCAGATTCTGAATGCTTTGAAAATTCCTGAGTTGCCCCTTTTTGAGGCCTTAGATGTTGGTGCAATGTATTACCCATTTTTATTAGTCACATCGTGCCCGTAGGCTATGGCGAACCTCTTTTAATCTGTCATTGCGAACCTCTTTTGATCTGTCATTGTGAACCTCTTTTAATCTGTCATTGCGAACCTTTTTTAATCTGTCATTGCGAACCTTTTTTAATCTGTCATTGCGAACCTTTTTTAATCTGTCATTGCGAACCTTTTTTGTGAAGCAATCTAAACTCCTGGCAGACCAAACCTTTTGATGTAACTTGATTACGGTAAAAATCCACAAAGTGCGTGTGAACCGCACATATCCCTTGAGTACAAACATTTTAGATTGCTTCGTCCCTCGCAATGACAAATCCGACTGTCATTGCGAACCTCTTTTAATCTGTCATTGCGAACCTTTTTTAATCTGTCATTGCGAA
>CAZOYK010000101.1:0-1316 GCA_964584065.1 uncultured Anaerolineaceae bacterium
GTCAGGTTGCGCAGCCTGCCCCGTGTATTTTTGCGGGGTTCAACCTGACATCGGAGACCTGCCTCTTTTTAAGGTTTTTAGTCGGCATTCGTGACGTCAGGTTCAACCGAAGAACCTGACCTACGCGCACATCCCTAAAGGAGCAAGGCGAGCAAAATGTGGGAATGTAGGCTTGACGCCGTGCAACGCCTCCCCTTGCGGGACGCGTCAACCTTGGTAAGTGGCGGTAGGTTTGACGAGCAAAAGGCAGCCCTTTTCCCCTTACATGAATCAACAGGGGCTGGCTAAAAAGCCAGCCCCTGTTACTTTATCTAAACCCGTTACCAGGTTCTTCTCTGAGCCAGTCTACTTCAGGATCAGAGGCAGGTAGAGGTAGCGAACTCCAGTGACTTGTAATGTCACAGGAACATTGATCGCGGCAGCCGGTGGATTCTTGACCCGGATTGAAGCGAAGTAGTCGCCCTCAGCCAGACCAGTCGAGTTGTAAGTGACTGTTACATCCGTTGAGTCGTCCGCAAGGACAACGCCAGCAGTGGGATCCAGCGAGAGCCATGGCACATCACCCCCAGCTTCAAGGTTCAACTCGACATCATCAAGGAAGAAGTTAGCACCATCTACTGTTACGGAGTCAAACATGATTTCATGCGTGCCACCATCAGCAAAATCGCTAACATCTACTGTTACAAGACGATAGCCAAGCACACCACAAGCGGTGTCAGTCCCATCAGTGCGCCAGATTTCAGTACCATCGATCACCAGAGCCATGTAATTAGATGCTCCTGCCGCGCCGCAAACATATTGCTCTGCATAGAAACTTATCTCAGCTGTACCGGGTAGTATTTCCACCTCTTGGGAGACGTAACCTGAATCACCGGTCGATGAGCCGCCGAACCAAGTCCAAACATCACCAATGTTAGGTCCAGTACCCGTACCGGTACCGCAATCAGCGACGGTGCAAAGCGGTGTTCCATAAGCTTCGGAGTATTCATCCCAGTAAGGATTGGGTGTGTATTCTTCAAAGCTCGGATCCAGAAGTAATTGATCAGCCAGGATTCCAGCAACGGGCAGTTCAAACAGCTCAAAGACGCCAACGCCAGCACCCGTGTTCACAATTTTGAGAGTCTGGGAGGTTGTGGTATCAGCGGTTTGTGTCTGTTCGAGACTGGCTGGATCAACGCTTAGGCAAGGGGCTTCCAGCCGCAAGGTAACGTTAACTGTGATTGTTTCACCACCTGAAAGATCCTGTGAGGTAACAATGTCAGACACGAAGCCGTCGGCCGTCACCTCGATATCATAGATACCTTCGGGAACAGCGT
>CAZOYK010000101.1:1326-8624 GCA_964584065.1 uncultured Anaerolineaceae bacterium
CGTAGCTATAGTAGCCTTCAGAGTTGGTGGTGGTTGTGTACTTGATCATGCCATCCTGCCAGAAGTTAACAGTGGCGCCTTCCAGTACTGCTGGATTGACGTCGCAGGCTTCCAGGCCATAGACATGACCATTGAATGTGCCAAAGTCTCCCGGTGCAATCAGGTGCAGCACTACTGGGATATTTGGATAGGTGTAAGGGGTGTCGTGCTTCACCTTGAGCTCCGCCAGGTAATCGCCAGGTTGGCTAAGGCCGGTTGGATCGAATGTAACATCAATGTCGATCGAACCTGCAGCCAGTACTGTGCCGCTGACAGGATTTTCCGAGAGCCATGGGACGTCGGACTGACCGCCGGTGGCAAATGCCAGCGAATCAACTTCAGCCCCGCCAGGGAAGGCACCCACAAGCTGGCTTGCACCGGTGGTGGTGTCGATGATGCGTAACTCGCCAGAGGAGGTGTAAGCCGCCCAGTAAAGAACGCCGGACTCCTCTTCGTAGTCCATGCCCTGAGCGTAGTTGGGAGCAACACCCAGTGCACCAACTGAGGTCGTTGCCAGGGTATCAGGATCAACCCGGAAAAGACTGTCGGAGACGAGATCCACAATATAGATCATGCCATCATCAGTGTTGTAAGCCAGGTCGATACCGCAATCAATACCAGGCAGAGCACCCAGGTCAGTTGTTGCGGCGGTAGCCACATCAACGATAACCAGGTTTGTTCCAGCGCAGGTTGTGGTCAGACCATACATGGTACCATCCGGTGTGCCGGAAAGACCAGAGAAGCTTTGACCGGAAGGTGGGGTGGTGGTGCCAATCATGGTTTGGGCTGCGGTAGCTGTGTCGACACTATATAAGGTGTTACCAGTCGAGTTGACGACATAGAGTTGTGAGAAATCACCACCCACGAAGTCGCCCGCAAAGAATTCGGAGCCAGGTACTCCACCGACTATTGTCCATGTACCGGGCAGAGTTGTATCGGGGAAGTAGACCAGGTTTTCACCAGGATATGCATCCACAGCAAAGGCAGATTCACCAGCGAGGATACCCTTGAAGGGATTGTCACCAGCTGATTTTAAGGTAGCGTTAGCCAGTTCAGGCGCGCGTCCCATAGAAACAGGGCGTGTATCCTCAGGCAACTTTCCCTCGAAAGCGGGGATCATCACAGTCGGTAATTCAAAACCATCGTCTTTCTCGACCAGTTCGAACATGGCGTCCGAGGTGCCGAGGTTGCTAATGGTCAGTGTTTCGGTATGGGGAGTGTCACCCATGTTCATCGTGACTTCAAACGAGGTTGGGGCAAAGCTTAATTCACCCGTACCCAAGTAGAAGTCCTGCTGGTTAATGGCATCCTGATCGACACTGACTGTTTCGGTATCGCTGCCATATAGAGCTTTTGAGGCAGTAAAATCTACGTCTTCAGGATCGGTCATGGTTGGATGGAAGACCCAGAACAAGCCTTCGCTGGCAGGATCTTCAGGGATGAAGAAGGTCTGTGTTGCGACCACGTCGCTGTAGACGTCCGCACCAACAATCAGGCTATTATCGTTGTCATCATAGACATAGCCAGCGACCACGCCGCCAGGAACGACCACACAAGGTGCCGCGATCTCAATATATTCAGCAACGCTTACTGCCACATCATCAATATACCAGCCAGGGTAGTTAACCGAACTGTCACTTTTAAAGTAGAACCGGAATTGGAAATCGCTGACCGCATAGGTTGTATCGAGTTGGTAGGTTTTTTCTGCCCAGGAGGTCTGATCGCCAATTTTGCCAGAGATATCCTGCCATGTTGCTCCACCATCCTTGGTGGCTTCAACCGCACCCCAGTCATAGGATACGCTTTCGACATCATTCCAGTGCCAGAAAGATATGTTAGGTGCAAGCCCGGCATACGCACTCAAATCTATTACCGGTGATGTGATATATCCAGATTCGCTGTTGTTGTAATTGCCTGCCAGATTCGTTGCCCAAACATTAAGAGGTGAATAAGCAGCACCAGGTCCTGATGTGGGAGCACCCCAAGCCCAGGAGGTTGTGCCGCTGACAGTGAATCCGCCATTGTCGGCATCGAAGTTTGTGGTGAAGACGGTTGTAGGAGGAGGCACGGGAATGCTCACAACACCAATATCATCCACATACCAGCCTTCGTACTGCACCGAACTATCACTCTTGAAGTAGAAGCGGAACTGGAAGTTGGAGACGTTGTAACTAGCATCCACTACCACTGTTTGCTGGCTGTAGGCTGTATCAGTCACACCGCCAACAGGACCCCAGACGATATCCCATGTTACGCCGCCATCCTTGGTTACATCCAGGCGCGCCCAGTCCCAACTAACACTCTCGATATCTTTCCAATCCCACCACTGAATTGCGGTGGAACTTGTTCCGTTGCCGGAAAGATCGATGACAGGCGATTCCATCCAGCCGAGTTCGCTGGCATTATAGTTACCGCCAGGATTAGTGGCAATACCCTTGGTGCCGCTGTGCCCTTCTCCTGGACCGCTGGTGAAGTCGCCCCAGGCAAAGGAGGTCGTGCCGCCGGGGGTAAAGCCTTCATCGCTGCTCTCGAAGGAGTAGAAGATGTCGTAATCCGGCTGATAGCCGGGTGCCGCGCAAACTGCACCATCCACGGGAACGTGAATATCGTGGGTGTATGCCGTGCCGGTTGCGGTGACAGCTTCCACCAGAGGATCGTAACCGCCAGGAATTGGATCAGTGGTGAAGGTGTGAGGAGTGTCTTCTACCAGCTCAATTTCGTAGTAGCCGGTAAAGGGATCTGTGTAAATAGTTTCACTAAAACCTGGGGTTGTGACTTCAATGGAGGAGTAAAGTGGATACCCATGTGAGCCCAATCCTTCCACGCCTTCATCATAAACATGACCCGAGACGAGTGACATTCCCAATTGGGGAATGATAAAGTCTTGCATTGTCGTTGCACCTTCGGTGATGACGACACCAGTTATGATTTGGGTTTCATAACCATACTTGCTCGCTATAAGGATATAACTGCCATCAGGCAGATCACTGCTGTAGCTGCCATTGGAGGCGGTATAAATGTTTTTGGTGTAGCCCGCGCCGTTATCGGCAAAGATTTTGGCACCCTCAACTGGTGAGAAACCATCAGTTGTGACCGTGCCTTCCAACGTGCCCATCGCGCACATTCCTGAAGCCATGTTGACTGCTGCCAGGGCGTCAATTTCGCCCCAGCCTGTCGCAAAGTTCGGGAAGTTGGTAGGGGTGAGGGCTGAGCCATCATCGTAGACCATGTCCACCGCGGTGCTTTCGATGATCTCTTCTGTGGTTGCGTAATCGCCAATTAAGCATGGTGCAGCCTGCCAGATGAGAGCGACCAAACCGGTTACATGTGGAGCGGACATAGAAGTACCAGACCAGCCATCTTCATATGAGGTGTCGCTGCCGGGGACTGAAGAACGAATGCTTACTCCAGGAGCAAGCACCTGGGGTTTCATCATTTCAAATCCAGTAACAGGATTTATTGTATCAGGATCATCGGTGGGACCCCAGTTGGAGTGAGAGGCATACAGTCCGTTTTGCTCACCCGATGAACCAACACCGGTCTCATTGCCCGAGCGGGCTGGGTTGCCGACTGTGTTAAGTCCGGGAGGCGCGGTATAACCGCTGTTGGATGCGTTGCCATTGGATAAGATTGGATATGTTCCAACAGCGTGCCATGCGCTGATAACGCCCGCAAACCAGTCATCGTAGGTCTGACCGCAGTCACCCCAGGAGTTGTTGACCGCATTAGGGCGCAAATCCGGGTTGGGGTTGGCGCCAGTCAGGTCAGTTGGCGCCGCGATGAATTGACCGCAGCCAAGCAGTGCACTGTCTGTACAGCCGCCATCCGGGCAGCCCGCGCAAGCCATCCACTCGGCTCCAGGAGCGATACCGATTTGGTTCGCGCCGCCGTCATCACCAACCATGGTGCCCATGGTGTGCGTGCCGTGGCCGTGACCATCGCGAGGGACGTTATCACCCAAATCATCGGGGTTGAACCAGTTATAGTTGTGGTCAAAAGTGCCGCCAACGTTGCCGCGGTATTGCCCAACCAGCGCCTGGTGCGAATAGCGCACACCGGTGTCGATATTGGCGATCACCAAGCCCGCCCCATCAATCCCCATCGCCCAGACGTCGTCAGCATTGACATGCGTCAGGTTGGGTTCAATGGCATTGATGCCGTTGTCTAGCAGGGCAGCAGAGGTATCTGGTTCGTAGAGAATGTAAGATTTACGAGCCTGGATGCTCTCGACACCGTTAAACTTCATAATGTCATTGAGGACGGTTTCCGAGGAGCTCGTAACCAGAATGGAGTTGTTGATCCAATAGCTTTTGTAATCAACTTTGCTGCCCAAAAGGTATTTTTGGACTTGAGATTGGGTTGCCTCGGCTTGATTCAGAAGGGTTTTGTAAACAAACCAACCTCTGTCGCTCCAGTTCATGGTGTAGGCTGCGCTTAGATCCACCGTATTTTTGAATTGGATCCAGTAGCTTGCGGAGCCTTTGGTCTGCATTTCGTCCAAAACGGCCTGATCAACCGTCGCTACCGGGTCATTTGCTTGCGCGATGCCGCTAGTTGCAGAAAGGCTGGAGAATGAGGTCAGGACGAAAACAAAAACGATAAAAAGACTAAACAGTTTTTTCTTCATGTCAGTTCCTTATTTAACTCAGATTCGAAAATACAAAAACAACTTACACAACACAATCAATACTATTTATGTACACCTCCTTTTTATTCTGCTTGCTTAGTGCTAGGTTTAATAAGACACGCTCAAAGCGTAAACGAACAAAGGAACGATTGAAACTGGTTGCCTGGATCTCGCTGGACTGATCCGGTAAAACTGCCCAATAAGTTAGAATTTTAATTTTAGAAGAGGGAAACCCCTGATCCTTTAGTATTATACATCCAGCAAGAAGGTAGTCAAGCGGAATTGGCAAAATATCATGAAATTTGAGGTTAACAAATGAAACCAGATTGCAGAAAATCTGGCAGAAAATTCAATCGGTGATTTTTATTACTTCTGTTTGCTTAAATTTCTATTGGATCGATTTCCAGGCAGGCATTACCGGCTGGTTGTTCTCGTCCTTCCACCACATGCGCATGGTGTCGAACATGATAGTGAGTTTTTCAGCCTTTTCCTCGGCTGTCATCAGGCGCGGCTGGACTTTATCGATGAACTGGATGGGAATCAACTCCACTCCCAGGTAGCGCCCCTCATAGAAAACATGCCGGTCAAGGAAACCAATGTCCGTATTCGGGGCGATGCCGTACTGGTCAAAGAACAGGTTGCCAAGTCCATAATGCAAGAAGCTTTCTCCGTAAAACTCGGCATAGTGCGGCACGTGCGACTGGCTGCCGCTGACGATCACTGCGCCAGCTTCGGCGACAGTGTTGAAGTCTTCCACCATCGCGGCATTAGGCGACCAAAAATAACGCTCTTCGTGCTGGAAGGTGACGATCGGCAGATATCCTTCCGCTTTGAGTTCCCGCACAGCCTCCGCCATGTAGTCCATATCGCAGTGGTAGGCACCGCTCGAGGTTTCGCTTGCCTGGGCAAAATTGGGCGATTTGGCGTTACAGCCGATGAAAGCCAGCTTGTTACCGTTGATCTCCAGTGTCACCGCTTTACGGGCATCAAAGATGTCCTTGCCGCCGCCATAGACCGGCCAGCCTTCTTTGGCGTAGAGTTCGAGCGTGAAAAGCATCCCCTCCCGGCCGTAATCCTGGAAGTGGTCGCCGGTCAGCTCCACGATATCCGTGCCGACAAAACGCAACAGCTCCATGTAGCTTTCAGGCGTGCAGAAAACCAGGTAATCGCCCAAAGTATGCGGTGGGCAGCCTTGAGCAAAGGGGACTTCGTTGCTGATGTGCAGGATATCAGCTGCTTGCATGATGTCGGCGATGTTCTCGCCAGGGACGAGGATGCCGCGCTGGTCCATCCCCACCGCGGTGGCGCGCACCAGGGCGGTCACACCGGTGAGCATCACAGTCGTGATCATGGAGGGGTCAAGGTTGGAGAAGTGCAGCGCTGCCAGTTCAGGCGGCATTGGGAAGTTTTCGTCTGCTTCCACCGGGCTGGCAGAGATCGGAACGTTCAACGCGTATTGATCGGCGTTGAAATCTTTGTGGATTGGGGATTGCCCATCGATGATCAGCACCTTCCAGCGTGGCTCGATCTCCTCGAAGGGGGTGATCGCCCAGGTGTTTTGCGTCGTCCAGGCTGTTTCGAGCAAGGTTTCTTTGGCTTGGGTCTGCACGGTTTGCCCGGGCTCACCCAGGATGTTGGTAAGGGCAGGCAAATCGCCTTCCGCGACCAGCAGCGTCTGGATGGCGTCTTCCGGCTGTCCTCGCCAGAGCTTTTGCAACCAGCTGGCGCTGACCTCGTCCGGGACGGTCGGGAAGGGCGCCACCAGGGCGTAAACCCAATTGCCGACCGGGTTGGCACTGCCAAATTCGAAGGTGTAGGTGACTTCGTTGGCTGCGCCTTGCGCCTGTGCGAGAGCCTGCTGCGCGACCAACTCGCTTAACCCAAGCGGCAGGTCCGGGTTGGGCTGGTAGACGTAAAGTGGGGGTATGCTCGCGGCAGTGGGTGTTGGGGTTGGTTCTGCCGCGGTTGGCGCAGCATGGGTGGCGGTTGGAAGGGCAGGGGTTTGGGTTGGTGTTGTCAGCGTCGGTGCAGCCTGGCAGGCAAGCAGGGTCAGGATAAAAAATATGCTGAATATTAATGGTAGAGTCTTCGGTCTGCGCATTGAGATGCTTTCTGAGCAATTAGTCCTACCATTTTACTCAATTCTCCAGATCGTAGGTCGGAATAGATCGTAATCGTAGGTCGGAATGAGACCGCCTTGACTCATTTTGATTCAAGCTTTCTTGCGCGGTCTCACTCCGACATCAACATCATTGGCGGAGTAGCTATCACTGGCAGTAGTAGAGTAAGTTGGCGTCATACTATCTCGACCTTTCTGAACTTCTCAATAGCCAACCCACCATTAAAATACCACTGCTTTTGGAGGGAATGGACTTGATGTATACAGCAACATCGGCAAGCGGAACGGTGCAAGACCGTTCCCTACAATTAGAATTGATCGTGCCGGCGTCCTCGCCGAGCACGTGATTTGACCGACCGGTCTCCAGCAAATAGATCCAAAAGACAAATCGCCACGCTTCGCTCGCGATGACGTAAGTGATCGTGCCGGCGTCCTCGCCGAGCACGCGAACTGACCGCAGGTCTCCAACTAATAGACACCAAAAGGCAGATCGCCACGCTCGCTACGCTCCCT
>CAZOYK010000102.1:0-8532 GCA_964584065.1 uncultured Anaerolineaceae bacterium
AAAATAAGCAGGACGATCCGTTATGTCGGTTAATTCGCCAATACCCGCAAGGGTCTCACTCGGATTTTGGACGAGGTTAGCAGGCTTTATCGGCGTCAGCATCAGCCCGCTGCTGGCTATATTCTCTGCATAGGCGGCTATTAAGAATGTACGGTTGGGTTTGAGTAGGTCGCTAAGGTCTACCCCAGTGGAACTGAAAGGACTTACTTTCAGAAAGACTGTGCCGCTTATCTTTCGCCCAAAATAAGTGTCGTAAGTCAGAGCTGTCCAGCTGCCATCATCCTGCAGGGAGAGCAGACGCAGTGTGACGATGACGTGGTTTTTTACCGGGGAAGTGTTTTGCCAGACCTGGCTGTCATCACCCGCATAGGCCGAGATAGTGCGCTCCTGATCGACTGCTATTACCGCGGGATGATTCGAAAGAGCAGAAAAATCAATTGCTGTGTGGTTCTTTTGGAAATTCTCATCCGCCCAGGCACCGTCCGGATTATGCAAATCGCCGTATTTGAAAGCAACAACTGTGTCAAAATGCCCATTGGCCTGGTCAAGCATGCGGTTGGCAGAGTAATTCATGCTGCTGCCCAAGTTGACAAAGACGATGGAAGCGGTTAATAGGATTAAGAAAAGGAAGGTCTTCCCTGGTGAGCGAATAATACTGTTAAAACTGTGCTTAAAGATCATAGGTTATCGGCTTCTTTCAGCCTGCCAAGTATAACGTTGATGCTCCAAAGCTGCCAGATGGAAGGGCAGTTTGCGGCTAAAAGAATTCCTCAGACGGTATCCAATGGCTATTGGAGACCTTCGGTCACATCGCGTGCGCGGTCCGGAGACCGGCACGATCATAAGAAAAAAGGCAGATCGCCAAACCCTGCTACGCGGGCACAGGCACAAAAGAAGCTCGCGATGACGGTTTTTTGAGTCGGAAGCCTAACTTTTTGAGG
The DNA here is from genome assembly GCA_964584065.1 of uncultured Anaerolineaceae bacterium. Taxonomy (GTDB): domain Bacteria; phylum Chloroflexota; class Anaerolineae; order Anaerolineales; family Anaerolineaceae; genus Mesolinea. Next base: position 942 of record CAZOYK010000102.1, read on the forward strand.
ACGCTTTTAGCCAGCATTTGTGATGTCAGGTTGAACCCCGCAACCTGACCTACGCAAATATTCCTGATGACACATAGAAAAAATGAACATAAACACTTTTTGGTTGATACAGGCATCAACCCTACAACCACATCGCTGTACGGAGGGGGCCTTGCTCCCTCCGCGAGTGATGCAAAATTCTAATGGAGACCTAACGGTCAAATACCACGCTCGGTGTGGACACCGGCGCGATCAAGGTTTGCTCCCTCCGGATACGGTTGGTTGGACATGCAAACGGCTGGACTCCAGAGAAAGTTCTGAAAAGCAAAGGTCAATTTGGAGGTTTTGAATGGTTAATGGCGGATTGTAAGCACACCAAGGTTTCTTCATCATGTTATTTGCAGTGCTTCCAATCTCGCCCTACGAATGGAATCCAAAAGCAGATCGCCACGGTCGCTTCGCTCCCTCGCGATGACGTTGGAAAGAAAGCACAAGCATGCTTGAATATTGTTATAATACCTTACGAGAATTATATTCTCGAAAGGATATCTATGCCCGGCAAACAAAAACAATCCTTGCTGACACTGTCCGAAGAGCAACTACAACCTGACCCCGCCCTACCCTCCCCTGCCCGGGCTTACCTGAACACGCTCAGCCCTGCCGGCAGACGGACGCAAGCTACCGCCCTCAACAATCTTGCTTACATCTTCTCAGACGGCAAAAGTTCCGACGCGCTCATTTTCCCCTGGCATCTGCTGCGCTACGAAAACACCAGCGGTCTGAGCGCTCAAATGGTGGATATCGGCTATGCCAAGGCGACCGTCAACAAACACCTGGTCGCCCTGCGCCGTGTGTTGGAGGAGGCATTTCGACTTGGCCTTTATTCGGACTATAACGATTATTACCGGGCAGCTGGTGTGCGATCCCTGCGGGTGGAGTCACTGCCCCGCGGACGTTCGCTGGCAATGCAAGAATTGGAAGAACTCGTCGCCACCTGCCAGTCTGACCAAACCAATCCCCACCTCGGCATTCGGGACACTGCCATCATCACCTTGATGTACGCGTGCGGTCTGCGACGCCAGGAGACTGTGGATCTCAACCTGGCTGACCTTGACCTCGACAACCAAAAAATCCGCATCCTCGGCAAGGGCAGCAAACAGCGCTTTGTGTATCTCTCGCAGGATGCCATCCCCGCTATCGAGACTTGGCTCCAAATCCGGGGGCGGCAGCTTGGGCCACTCTTCACGCGTGTCAGCAAGGGCGGCAAAGTGAGCCTCAAGCGCCTCTCCGCCCAGGCAGTGTATTACATTCTGAAATCCCGTCAAAAGGAAGCTGACGTGGCGTCATTCAGTCCGCATGACCTGCGCAGAACCACCATAACTAACATGTTGGAAGCTGATGTCGACGTGCTGACGGTTTCTGCCATTGCCGGACATGCCAGCGCCGACACCACCCGCCGCTACGACAAGCGCCCGGAAGACACCAAACGCGCAGCAGCCGAAAAATTACGATCCCCCTTTAAGAATACTGAAGAACCGGAAAAGCCTGCTGACCTGCCCTGACCGCTGGCGTCAATCAAACAAATTGCTGATCTCGTCCCCAATGGAGCGGAAGGTTTCTTTCACATCCTCGCCAAATTTTTTGACTTTGGGGTCATTCTTGCCTTCACGGTAAGCCTCATGGAGGGCATCCCGGATCTGTTCAAGTCCCGCTACTACTTCCTTCTTAGCTTTATCTGTCCAATCGGGTTCGGGTTCAGGGTCCATTCCAGCGCGTTTTCTTTCAAGTTCCTCGCTGAGGTCTTTTCGTAAAAGATCATCACAATCGCTCACCAGCGGATCGGGGTGATCCTGGGAAACGCAATCCGGACCGTCGTTGCGCTTGGCGTCCAGTGGGTGGGCCTGGGATTGCGCCGGCTCTGCACCAGTTTGTGAGTATTCATTCCAGTTAGATTGATCGTTCATAGAATTTCTCCTTTGGTTGTTAAATAAAAGTCAATTGGATCTCTGTCTGGGTATGACTTCCGGTTCTCACCAGGAAGCAAAGACAGCGATCTCCTATTCAGGTTAATAAAGCAAATCGAGCAGTCCCGTGGTCGTCAGGTTAACGAAATAATCGTTGATATCCAAATCGCCAAGCCGCTCAAGAATAGCTGAAGGCTCGTAGCGGCAGCCAGCCAGGGCTTGCTCAAGCTCCGCGACATCCCGCTGACCGAAAAAGTCACCGTAGAACTTGACCTGGTTGATGATTCCGCCTCGGCTGACATCCAGCCAGGCCTCAACGCAACCTCCTCCATAGCGGATCTCGCGCTGGATGCCGAAAGCTGGCGACTTGCCAAAGTTCCATTCCCAGGTTTGATAGCGTTCTTGCGAAAGCTGGTGAATATTCTCCCAGTCATTTTCAGTCAGAACATATTCCTCGAGAGGGGTCTCGCTGTTCACGCCATCAATGATCATCTGGCGGAAGGTCATGATGTCTGGCGGATTTTCAGGAAGAAATTCGGTGATATTCGCCACTCGGGAGCGAACAGATTTTATCCCCTTGGATTCGATTTTGGCCTGCTTCACGCGTAAGGCTTCCCCAACCACCGAAAGATCGGTATTCCAAAGCAGTGTACCGTGGCTGACCATTCGCGGACCGGAAACATATTGGGCATTTCCAGAAATCTTTTTGCCGTCAGTGAGAATGTCATTTCGACCGGAAAGCTCTGCTGGCACACCCATTTTCATCAGAACCTTAATCACAGGCTGGGTGAATTTGCGAAAATTGTGGAAGTTTCCCGGGGAATTTGGGGCGATAAATGAGAAATTGAGATTGCCAAGGTCATGATAGACCGCACCACCGCCCGAAAGCCTTCGGACGACGATGATGTCATGCTCCTGGACGTAATCCACGTTGATTTCCTGGATCGTGTTTTGGTTCCGCCCGACGATAATGGAAGGCTTGTTGATGTAGAACATCAAAATTTCTTCCTTCGGGGCGACGCTTTTGATCAGATATTCCTCTATGGCGAGGTTTATCCGGGGGTCTTTGTTGGGTTCATTTTCGACGAACAGCATAGCATCTCCTGACAATTGTTAAAAAGCATTATACCTATGAGGAGACCCTATTTTTATCAACGTATAGACATGCCGGGATAGATTGGGAATAACAAGAACCCCTGCCAATTAGCCTTTGACAGGGGTTTGGATTTTGCGTTCCTTTACTCGTATTTCAACGCATCAACGGGGATGAGCGTGGCGGCATTGAGGGCAGGGTAAAGCCCGGAGATCAGACCGATCAGAGTCGCGAAGGCGATGCTGAAAACAGGCAGCCAGAAGGGGATCGAAGCCGCCAGTTGCGTGCCCATTCCGCCGCCAGTTGCCAGCATGGAACCGCCCAAGGCGTTGATCACGGCGCAGATTGCCCAGCCTACCAGCACACCGCCGATGCCACCCAAAAAGCCGATCCCAGCAGCCTCCCCGAGAAAGATGGTCAGGATGTTGTTATTGGTAGCACCTACCGCTTTCATGATTCCGATTTCGCGCGTGCGTTCCAGGATCGCCATGGTCATGGTGTTGGCAATGCCGATGGCAGCCACCAGCAGAGCAATCGCGCCAACCCCGCCAAAGACCAATTGCATGGTCGCAAAATAACTGTTGATGCCTTCAACCGTGGATTGAGGCGTGTAGGCCTGGTAACCCATATCTGTGATTTGGTTGGCGATATCCACCACAATTTTTGGGCTCTCCACCTTGACGGAGATCTGGTTGTAGCCCTCTTTTTTATAGTCAATGCGCTTGCCTGCAAACCACTCATTCCACTTGGTGACCTCATCCAGAGACATGTACATGTTGTAGTCCGACTCGCCGCGGGTTTCCGCGAGGACTCCCACCACCTCGAGCACATACGACTTGGTGGAGGTTGTACCATCCTCACTCCAGCGGGTAAGCTTAATTTTTAGTTTTTGACCCATCAGGTCGGGCGGCGTGAACGGTTCTGAGTTCGGGCGGGGGTTGGGATCATAAAAGTTGTTGTTGAAACCAGACCCTACCACCACCTTGCCTTTGCTGATGGTGGTCACACCCTGGTTGGCTTCGAGACCTATGTCATTTAAATCGGTCAGGTTCACACCCATGGCACTCCCCCAGGCTGCCATTTTGTCCAGTGAGATCTCCATGCCTCCCTGGATGTATTGCTTGATGACAACCTGGGTGACACCTGGAATGGCTCTAAAATTCTCAACTGCTTCTGGAGACAGTCTCTTGATATCATCCTCGGTGATCTCTCTCACCATCGGTCCTTCAACCATGGGATAGCCCGGATAGACCTCGATGCTGGTGAGGTCGTTGATGCCCCAGAGTTGGCTGGTGGCACTCTTTTGCAAACCTACCCCAAGCGACACCAAAGTCACGACGGCAGCAGTGCCGATCACCACGCCAATAGCAGTCAGCAGGACTCTGCCCTTGCGGCGGCTCAGGTTATCGATGATCAGGCTGATAAAATCAGTAAAGCGCATGCTTGCTCCATTTCAGTGGACAACACATCTGCGACGATGCTTAAGGCATCTTGCCGCCGCCGCCTTCGTAATATATTCCGCCATCTATGCCCGGTTCAGTGGGTTTGCCGTTGTTGGCGCCTGAACCAAAACCGAAGAAACTCTTGATGGCATTCCAGATACGCGCGAAGAAACCGGTTTGGGAAACAGGCTCCTGGGGGTTGCCATCAGGGAAGGGATCCATCGGATCCACCATGACGGGATTACCATTCTCATCGAGCACCGGGTTGCCATTCTCATCCACTAAGGGGTAAGGGGTAGGCATTTCCATCGGCGGGTTCACCTTGATACCCAGAGAGGCGTTGTAGGTTCGCAACTGGTTGAAATCATCGGTGTAGCGGATTTCGAAATTGATTGTCGCTTCGCCTTCGCTAAAAGGCATAAACATCGGATCAAAGGTGTAGTAACCGCCCGGGTCAAGCGTGCCAACCAGGATGCTGTTATTGCTCATCTCCCCGTTTGGGCTGGTGGCAACAACATTACCAAGCACAACACTTTTCCTGGAAAGATTGGTGACCTGGACAGGAAGCATGCTCATCTGACCGGCAGTGATCATGCCCTCCATGGGTTGATAAAAACTAAATTCCAGTTGAGGGAGCGCATAAACCAGCAAAGTGATAACCTGGTCGTCCACCATCCGGACACCTTTTGTATCAGTGTATACAAACGAAAGTTTGAGAGGGTAGGCTCCGGGGTTCGTGGTCACATTGACGATAAATTCCTGCTCCGGGCTCAGCGTGCCGCCTACCGGAACATCGCCAAGCAGGATGACATTACTGTTGCCCACAGGCGCAAAGTTGCTCACATCCCCACCAGCACCGCCCACACCACCAGCCTGGGGCGTGCCCAGCGGATCGGTGGTGCCGGCTGTTGCGCCACCGCCATAAACCAGGCTAACACCGCGTGCGTCGGCTGTGCCAGCGTTGCTGACTGTTAGCCCCAGCTTAAAATGTGATCCGGGTTGAAGGGGATCGATATCGGTGGTGTAACTGTTGACCACCATTTGTGGTCGCTGGACTGCCGCTGGAGTGGCTGTGGCAGCAGTGGAACCTGTGCCAGCGGTCTGGTTGATCATGATGGTAAAGATGAAGGTGTCGGAATAGGGAGTGCCGTTAGGATCGGTGTAGGTGGTCAGAGCCTGGATCTGCCCGGAATACAGCCAGGTAGACATATCATCGACCTTAAAGTTGTGGGTGTGGGTTTCATTGCCCTTGTTATCGGCATCAACTTCATAGAAGGTGATCACGCTGCCATCCAAGGGATCAAATTCAGCACTGCTGAAGGTCATGACGATGTTGCGGGCATGCGCGTCGCCACGCCCATTATTGCCAATGGTGAAGGTCAGACCAAATGTGCCATAAGGGTCGACGCTTTTGCCGCCCAGGCTGGTGTGGTAATCCACAACATAAAGCAGGGGGCGTACTGGCTCTGTGCCTGGAGTTGTCTGCTGTTGGATAGTCTGCTGAGTAGAGGCAGGAGTATCTGTGGGAGGGTCTACCCAACCCTGGGTCATAGCGTGACCTTTCTGGTTGAGAACCGGCAGAGCTGCCAGCCCGATAATTATTGTAATGATGAGTGCGAATTGTAGGTTCTTTTTCATTTTTCACCTTCTCAGCCGACACGCTGAATAGATTCTTGATACTGTTCGTCTGTCACAAGCAGCCCATCGAGCAAATTAACCCGCTGGGTAGCGTAGTTGAGCATACGGGGATCGTGGGAGGCAACGATGATCGTTTTGCCGGCTTTGCAGAGCTCTTCGAGCAGCTGCATGATCACGATGCCACTTTGGGTGTCGAGATTGCCGGTGGGTTCATCTGCCAGGATCAACGGGGGGTCATTGACCAGGGCGCGCGCGATCGCTACGCGCTGCTGCTGACCACCCGAGAGTTCAGTCGGTTTATGACCAATGCGATCTTCCATCCCCACTTGCGTCATCAATTCTTTGGCACGTTCTATTCGGCGACTCTTTTTTATGCCCGAAAATCGCAGGGGGAAGCCAATATTGGCTTCCGCGGTCATGGTCGAAACCAGGTTAAAGGTCTGAAAGATAAAACCGAGCTTATCACGCCGGTAATTTGCCAGCTGATTCTCATCCATCCGATCGATCTGCTCACCGTCAACCAGGATAGACCCTGAAGTCGGCCAGTCCAGACCGCCGATCATGTTCAGCAGAGTACTCTTGCCAGAACCTGAAGGACCCATGAGCACCGTGAAAGTTCCCCGTTCGAGCTCAAGCGAAACGCCATTAAGAGCATGGACCTCCGTGCTGCCCATTTTGTAAGTTTTTACCAAGTCACGAACACTAACGAAACTATCGCTCATAAAACACCTTAGAAGAAGTAATATCCCGAGCCGCCCATACCGCTTAATGCTGTTGAGATGACAGAGGGTAATCCTACCAGCACCAGCACCAGGATCAAGGCAACTGTGGTGGCAAGGACAGCCTTACTGGTTCTCAAGCCGGAAAGCGGAATAGCCCCAAGATAGAGAAAAACAACAAAAAGCAAGGCATAGAAGTCCACCTGCCCCAGTATGCCTCTCAGCCAGGCCATGATGCCTGTGGTGTCACTGGCAACCAGGTAACTAAGCCCGGGATCTTCGACCAACTTTTTTGAACTGATGATGACGATCACTTTGACCAACTCACGCAGCGCGAATGGAACCATCGCCCAGGCGATGAGATTGCTGACTTTCTGATTAGTGGTCCGGCTTCCAGCCAGCGTCAGCGAGAGGTAGAGTAAACTCGCGCAGATCACCCAGAAAAGCAAATAACCTGCCAACCCTGATAGCAATGGGAAGAGGTACATGAACGTGGGAGAGGTCAGGTTTTGCTGCGCCTGCAGGAATTGCTGCTGGCGTTCCTGTGACCACCATTGGAAGTCCTCCGGGAGCGTTGCGCCGGTTTGAATGTTGACGCGTTTGATGGGAGCAGCAAACACCACCGCCAAAAGGACCATAACAGCCAGGATGAGCATCGGAGCCAACCAAACCGCTTTATCCTGCTCGTTGACCCTCGCAAGCGTGCTGCGCGGTTTCACAAACATACGCGGTACCCAAGCCCAATGATGGTCGCGT
>CAZOYK010000103.1:0-8484 GCA_964584065.1 uncultured Anaerolineaceae bacterium
AGTTCGTAGAGTCCTCTGCGCACGCTGCATCAAGACTTTGACCAAAAATTACAACTAGTTTGTTAACCCACAAACGATCAAAAAGTCGCGCTTGCGGCTTTTTTGATTTTAATGAAGTGCCTCCCGTAAGGCACGCACCCCACCAGCAATGCCCTCAGGATGTTTGAAAACCGCGGTCCCAGCCACGAAATTTCGCGCGCCTGCTTCGTAATTAGCCCAAATCGTTGCAGCAGTTATGCCTCCGTCCACCTGGATGATGGCATTTGACCTGTGCGCGTCGAGGATGGCACGGGTCTGTCGGATCTTATCGATTGCCTGCGGAATGAAAGTCTGACCGCCAAAGCCGGGATTGACCGACATGATCAGTACCAGATCCACCATATCCGCCAGAAGCTCCAGCGGTTCCACTGGCGTGCCCGGGTTGAAGGTCAGGCCAGGTTTCACGCCCAGTTCACGGATGGTCTGCAGGGTTCGGTGGATATGCGGGCATGTTTCGTAGTGCACTGTAAGGTAATCTGCTCCGGCATTGGCGAAAGTTTTCAGATGCTTTTCGGGCTCAACAATCATCAGATGCACATCCAAAGGCAGCGAAGTCACTTTCTTGCAAGCCGCAACAATATCAGGACCGAAGGTGATATTCGGGACGAACCTGCCGTCCATCACGTCAATGTGGATAGCGTCTGCACCAGCTGCTTCACAAGCTTTCATATCCGCACCGAGTTGGGTGAGATCAGCCGAAAGAATAGAAGGGGAGATCAAAGCTGCCATGTTACCTCGTGTCAGGGTTTGAGCAATAAATAGACATAAAACCAAAAGGGGATCAACCCCAGCAGCAGCCCGGCAGCCAGCAAACCCAAAGACCAGGTCTTCCAGTCGATCGCCGATTTTTGTCGCTCCTGTTGCGATTGTTCAGCAACACCCACCCGGGCTTGACTCGTTTGAGAGGAAACAACAGGCCTTTGGGGAATTTTCGCCGGTTCTGCCTGGGGAGTTGCCTTGGCTGGAGCCGGTGTTGGCGTGTGAGCCGGAGGGTCTTCTACTGGCACAGGCTGAGGCTGAACTTGTTCCAATTTCGAAAGTTGCTGCAGATTTTCGTTAGTAAAAGGCACGGAACGATCTGTTTCATAGAGTCCCATCAGCAGCCGTCCGAGTTGGTCAGCTGTGCGATAGCGAGCCGAAGGTTCCTTGGAAAGCACTTTGAGAATGATCTCCTCCAGCCTGGCGGGGATGCTGGTGTTGTAATGACGCGGTGATACAGGAATTTCCTCGCGATGCATACGCGCAAGCTCGCTTGAATCCGAGGCTATGAATGGCAATCTGCCAGCCAGCATTTCATAGAGGATGACACCCAGGGAATACACATCCGAAGCCGGAGATGGCGGCATGCCGCTGGCTTGCTCGGGTGAGAAATAATGCGGCGAACCCCAAACGACTTCGCTGCGTTCATCGGGAGAAATAGTTGATAAGGCACGTGCAATGCCAAAGTCAGTCACTTTCAGGCGGCTTTCCGGCGTGACGAGCATGTTGTGTGGTTTGATGTCGCAGTGCACTAAGCCAGCTCTGTGGGCATATCCCACCCCACCACAAGCCTGGATCATCAATTCCAGCGCTTCGGTGACGCTGAAACGCTCTTTTTGTTTGATAAGCGTTTTCAGGTCGGTGCCTGGCATATATTCCATCACAATGAACAGGTGCTTTTGGTCCAGACCGAAGTCATGGACCGTAACAATGTTCGGGTGGGAAAGGTTGGCGGCGGCTTTTGCTTCCTGGCGGAAGCGTTCGCGAAAGGCAACATCCTGCGAAAAGTCTTCGCGCAGGGCTTTAACCGCAACATAACGCTCGAGCATCAGGTCTTTGGCTTTGTAAACAATAGCCATACCGCCTGTGCCCAGTGTTTGTTCAAGTTGGTAGCGGTCATTGAGTATGCCCAGTGTGCTCATACCACGTCATTATAATGCAAATCGACGGGTGGTCAGCTTGGTGGTTGGCATCCAGCTGCCCATTCATGTTGTGACAGGTGATCCTATAAACGATCACAATCTTCACAAAAAGACCTTCTGTGGATAGCCAGGGAAGATTACAACTTGCGACCAGGAGCCTCCTGTTTCAGAACGCAGAAAACTTTGCTATCAACCTTCTCCACTTGGTGGCTACGCGCAGCAAGATTCAAGATTTGAATTGGACCCCCCCAAATATCTGAAAAATCAATGTTTCTTTGCAAATTGCATGCCCAATCGCTTGCATTTTTGGGGTTTGGGGTCTATAATGTGTGCAAGATTGTCATAAAGTGTCAGAAAGTGTCACATAATTGAAGAGGAGCGCTGGTCAACCGGCGCTTCGCCAATTAAAGGGAGTTTAGAACAAATGTTTTACGGAAGGTTTGAGCACAATATTGACAAGAAAGGTCGGATGACTGTCCCCTCCACCTACCGGGAACAAACCACCGGCGATCTTGTCTGCGTGACCAAAGGGCTGGACGGAAACCTGATGGCCTATTCCAAAGAAAAGTTCGACATCATCGCTGACTCGATCAACAGCATTTCCATCACAGATCCCCTGCTTCGCTCTATGCGCCGTGAGATCCTGGGTGGCTCGGCTGAACTCACTTATGACACAGTTGGACGAATCCTCATCCCGACACACCTGCGGAAGTTTGCCGGCATCGAGGAAAAAGTGGTCATCATTGGCGTTGGAGACAGCTTTGAGATCTGGGCTCCTGAGCGGTTGGATGCGGAAGAAAACGCGAACGGTGACCCGAAAGCCAACGCTGAACGTTGGGCGATGTTCAACATCAACACCAGAGGAAATTGAGGAAAGCGGTGAGCGAAGTCTCCTTCCCCCACCGCCCGGTACTTTACAAAGAAACAATTCAATATCTGGCTCCCACGAGCCCGAAGCGTTACCTGGATTGCACAGCCGGTGCTGGCGGTCATTCTGAAGGTATCCTGACCGAGAGCTCTCCTGATGGAGAACTCCTCGCATTGGATCTTGACCCCCTGGCAATCGAACTCACCAGGCAGCGCCTCAATCCCTTCGGCGATCGCGCACAGGTGATGCAAGCATCTTACCTGCAGAGCGCCGATATCCTGCAAGAAATGGGTTGGCAGGGTGTTGATGGGATTGTGATGGACCTTGGCGTGTCCTCCATGCAGCTCGACCAGAGCGAACGCGGCTTTTCCTTCAGACATGACGGTCTGCTGGATATGCGTTTTGACCCTACCCAGGGTCAGACTGCCGCTGATCTGGTAAACAAGCTGGAAGAAGCTGACCTGGCGGACATCATCTGGCGCTATGGTGAAGAACGCTACTCCAGGCGCATCGCGCGGGCGATTCTACGAGCCAGACCCTTAACGACTACGGGGGAATTGGCAGAGGTTGTGCGGAACGCGATCGGCAGAAGCAAAGAAAAGCAGGATCCCGCCACCAGAACCTTTCAAGCACTGCGAATTGCGGTCAATGATGAACTCAAGACCGTTGAACAGGCAATACCAAGCCTGATCGCACTTTTAAATAAATACGGACGCCTTGCGGTCATTAGTTTTCACTCTTTGGAGGACCGACTGGTGAAGCAGGCTTTTAAACGCGAGAGCATCGACTGCATTTGCCCTCCCGAGCAGCCTGTCTGTACCTGCAAGCATAAAGCCAGCGTCCGGATATTGACCTCCAAACCGATCACAGCATCGCTGGAAGAGGTTGAGAGCAATCCGCGGTCTCGCAGTGCGAAATTGCGGGTGGTAGAAAAGCTATAAAGGAATGGCACGAAAACTGCATGGAAAAGGCTATGAAAAAGAATATCCTACAAGCCTATAAACAAGCCCCCTGGCGAACCCAAATCCAGTGGATTGGCATTTTCTTGCTGGTTCTGCTTGGAATTGCAGTAGTTGCTGGGGTTTACCTGATGATCAGCGGGCGTGCAGCTGCGGCAGGACGGCGTATTCAAAGCCTGGAAGCTGAGATCAGTGCCCTGGAAATGGAAATTAACGATCTCAAAACGCAATACGCACAAGTGTCTTCGGCTAAATCTCTAAGCGAACGGGCAAGTGCGCTCAAGATGACCATGTTGGATCCGCTTGAGGCAATGTACATTGAAGTTCCTGGCTATGTTCCGCCTTCCCAACCAGTTCTTGCCCCTCCCCCAGCAGTTGAAGAAATCAGCACGCCAGTGCTGTTGCCTGAATTTACTACTTCTTTGTGGGATTGGCTCCGGTTAAAAGTTTTTATTGAACCAAGCCAGCCCGCAGAATCCCCTGAAGACGCAACCACAGAGGTTGCGCCTGCTCCGACAGAGGTGGCTCCATGAAAACCACAAATTGGAATCGTTTCTTTATCATTTGCGTGCTGGCAAGCGTGGTGGCAGGTGTGGCTGGGGTCCAGCTTATTCGCATTCAAAACATTGAAGGCGCGAAACAGATCCTGGCAGATAGTGAAGCCTACCAGGGTATCAACAGGATGATCTATCCCGAACGTGGAAGCATCTACGACTCTGATGGTCGACTTTTGGCAGGCAACGAAGTGATTTACGAGGTTGGTCTGGATCTGCAGGCGATCGAAGATGGACAGCGGGAAACCATTGCCGCCGTAGCTTCGAGCGTGCTGGGCTTGGATTATGCCCGGGTTCTTGGTTATACGCAGATGACCCCAGGCAACGGTAACCCCTTCTTTATCGTGCTGGATGGCTTTGTCAGCAAGGACAAAATCGCGCAACTTGAATCTATTAAAGAAGACTATGCCAATCGCAGCACCAAACGCGGCGAGGTTCGCCCAAATCTCAATGGTTTGGTCTGGACCGCAAATAACAAACGCAGCTACCCGGAAGGCACTCTGGCTTCCAATATTCTTGGGTTTTACAGCTTCCTGGACCGCACAGACGGCATTGGCTATTTTGGTGTGGAAGAAGCTTATGATGATCTGATGGCTGGCGAACCCAAACAGGTTTACTCTGCAATTGACCCCAACCTGTTGACTTCCATCGAGGAAGTTCCGCCGGGCGTAACAGTGCAATTAACCTTCAACCGCGAGATCCAGGCAATGACCGAAGCAAAATTGGATGAAGCGATCGAATGGTCTGGCGCTGAGAATGGAACCATCATTGTCTATGACCCCGAAACTGGTGAGATCATCGCGATGGCAACTGCCCCCCGGCTGGATCCCAACGAATACTGGAATTATTCTGAATTATTTCCAAACCCCACACCTTACAACAGCGCCATTAGCAGCACCTACGAACCCGGATCGGTCTTTAAGGTCATCACCATGGCAGCCGGACTGGATTCAGGCGCAGTGACCCCTGAAACAATTTTCAATGACACAGGCTCCCTCTTTGTTGGTGGAGCGACCATCTACAACTGGAATATGGGCGGTTGGGGGGAGGTTGACATGACCGGTTGCATGCAACACTCGCTGAATGTCTGCCTTGCCTGGGTTGGAATGGAGCTTGGACCAGAAAGTTTCTACTCATATTTGAAATCCTTTGGTTTTGATCGCAATACCGGCATTGATTTGGGGGGTGAAAATCACTGGCCGCTGAAACTGCCCGGTGACGGACTCTGGTACGAAGTCGACCTGGCGACCAATTCGTTTGGTCAGGGTATTTCCGTCACCCCGATCCAGATGGTAACCGCCATTGGCGCAATCGCGAATGACGGAAAAATGATGGCACCTCATGTGGTCAAGGCCATGGTCATTGATGGCAAGCAATACAACATCGATCCAGTCGTGGTTGGCACGCCCATTTCGGCAGACACCGCGCACACTCTCACGAGCATGTTGGTCAACTCACTCGAGAATGAGGCCTCCAACGCCCTGGTTGAAGGCTATAGTGTGGCAGGCAAAACCGGTACTGGCGAAATTGCCACACCGCTTGGCTACACTAACACTTCCACCAACACTTCTTTCGTTGGCTGGGGTCCCGCAGAAGATCCAAAGTTCCTGGTCTATGTTTGGCTGGAGAAACCTGAAATTTCCATTTGGGGTTCTGAAGTGGCAGCTCCGGTTTTTGCTGATTTAGTCAAGGACCTGGTTGTGCTGATGAACATCCCCCCCGACAATGTTCGCCTGGCTGACAAGCTGGGTGAAAACTGTTTTGCGATTTCGGAGTGAGAACAATGTTGACCCTGAGCCACGTTCTAAAAGCCCTCGCACCGACTGCGAACTACCAGATAACACAGGATTTTCAGATCGCCTGCGGTTGTGTTGATTCCCGCTGCGTCAAGGAAAAAGGGCTTTTTGTGGCGCTTAAAGGTGAAAACACTGATGGTCACCAATTTGTTGACCAGGCTTTCGCTAACGGGGCAGTTTTGGCTTTAATCGACCACCCAATCGAAAGCCAATACCCGGTGGTTGATCTCAATCAAACAAGTTTTGAGCTTCCAAAAAGCACTCCCTTTAGCTTACAGACACCCGACGCCCTCACAGCCTTGCAGACCGTGGCAAAATACTGGCGGCAGCAGCACGATTTGATTGTAATTGGCATCACCGGCAGTGTCGGGAAATCCTCCAGCAAGGAACTCATCGCTTCAGTTCTGGGCAGCCGGATGAAAACCCTGAAAAACCAGGGAAACATGAATAATGAAATCGGCCTGCCCCTGACGCTGCTCTCACTAAAGGAGGAGCACAAGGTAGCCGTGTTGGAGATGGGCTTCTACGTAGCGGGTGAGATCAAACTCCTCTGCGATATCGCCCAACCTCAAATTGGGATTGTTAGCAATGTCGGTACTGTTCATGCCGAGCGGGCTGGCAGTATCGAATCCATCGCGCTTGGAAAAGCCGAATTAGTGGAATCACTCCCCGCTTCGCCCAATGGTTTGGCCATCCTGAATTTCGATGACCCATTCGTGAAAAACATGGCCGGATTAACCGATGCCCGTATTTTCTATTACGGTCTCGATCCTGAAGCCGACATTTGGGCTGATAATGTGGAGAGTCACGGCCTTAACGGCATCCGCTGCCGTATGCATTACCAGGACGAGAGCCTCTACGTCACTGCTCCCCTGATCGGACGCCACTCGGTCTACACCATGCTGCGAGCTGCAGCTGTTGCACTCAACCTTGGAATGGACTGGGGCTCGATCTTTGACGCCTTCAAAGATAACCGCGTACAGCTGCGTATCGTGACCGTGCAAACTGCATCGGGTGCTGTGTTGATTGACGACACTTACAATGCTTCACCTGATTCGACCATGGCAGCTCTGAACTTGCTTGACGACTTGCAGGGTCGCAAAGTGGCCGTTCTCGGGGATATGTTGGAACTGGGACGCTACGAAGAAGCCGGACACAACAAAATCGGCATGCGCGCTTCAGAAGTGGCAGACGAGATCGTCCTGGTGGGCACGCGCAGTCTTATGACCCGTGACGCCGCTGTTGAGAACGGTTTCCCAGCTGAAATGGTTCACTGGTTCAGTGATTACCAGGGAGCAACCACATATCTGCTTGAAACCTTAAAATCCGGTGATATCGCGCTGATCAAAGGTTCGCACAGCATGCACATGGAAAAAATCGTTGCGGCTTTGGAGGAAGTGGAATAATGCGTGGTTCTACTCTGGCAATTGCAATAAGCAGCATCAGCTTCCTGCTGACCGTCATCTGGGGCAGTCCGTTTATTCGCCTGCTACGACAATTCAATATTGGCAAAATCATCCGAATGGATGTGCCTGAATCACACATGGCCAAGATGAACACCCCCACCATGGGAGGGTTCATGTTCCTGATTCCCATCACGCTCTTGACTGTCATCCTGAATGCGGTATCCCTGTTTGGATCACGCCTGATCGGCTCCTCCATCCTGGTGCCGTTGGCTGCCATGTGGGGCTATGCATTGATCGGTGCGGTCGATGACTGGGAAGGTATTCGCGGACCAAGGCGCGGACTGGGAATGCGAGGCAAGACCAAGTTCCTGCTGCAGTGCCTGGTGGCACTGGTGATAGCCTACATGCTCAAGGAAATTCTGCTGGTTCCCCATCTGCTCTGGCCAACTTCTCCAGAACCTCTCTACTTTGGCTGGTTCTACATAGTAATCGCGGCTTTCTTCATTGTTGCTTACTCGAACGCCATCAACCTCACTGATGGGATTGACGGTCTGGCTGGCATGATTTCCATCGCCGCCTTTGGCGCCTACGGCATCATCGCCCTTATGCAGGGGCAGGTATACCTCGGACGTTTTTGTTTCTGCATTATCGGCGCCCTGGCAGGTTTCTTGTGGTTCAACGGCAAACCTGCTGCCCTCTACATGGGCGACACCGGCTCCCAGGCTTTGGGCGCAACCCTTGCCGTGATCGCATTGATGACCGGACGCTGGTTGTTCCTGCCTTTAATCGCAATCATCCCCACCGCTGAGGTCGTCAGTGTGATTATCCAGGTGCTCTACTTCAAGGCAACCGGCGGCAAACGTATTTTCAAGAAAACCCCGATCCATCATCATTTTGAGATGATCGGTTGGGAAGAGAACCAGATCGTGATGCGCTTTTGGCTGATTGAGCTGATCGGCGC
>CAZOYK010000104.1:0-8260 GCA_964584065.1 uncultured Anaerolineaceae bacterium
AGGAGCGGGCTGCCTGCCCGCGTCCGCCATAGACCACCAGGCGATCCGGGGCTTCAGCAACCGCCGGATCGAGGTTATTTTGGATCATGCGGTAAGCCGCTTCGATCAACCAGTTTTTGCAGGTGAGTTGGGTGCCTGTTGGGGCGTGAATTTCTCTCGGACTGGACATTGGTGAGCCTCCTGAGTAGTTTTGTTTCATTATAACAAAGCCCGCCGAATGACGGGCTTTGTTCTGACACTGCCAATGCTTAGTTGGTGTTACTTCCCTGCCTGCCCAAATAGTTGCTTACTTTAGCGTCATAGTCAGGATAAATGTAGCCGAATCGCTCAGAAACGTCCTTCGAGACCTCCCTGAATAAAGCCAACATACCCATAAGCGCTTCTGCGCAGGCTGACGGACTGCCGGCATTCCAGGTGGCACACAGCCGCTGCCAGGTGGTGTCGCTTACATGCTGCTGCAGGTACTTGAATTGCTTTCCTATCGAGAAATCAAAACCCTTTTCCAGCCCCACCTGCCAGCTGAGCATAGTCATCAGTTGCTTGCGCATGTAGTCGAGGTGGGCGATGGCATACGGCAGTTCGTTGCGTGCCAGGCCCTTGGCAACATAAGTGCTCAGCCACCAAAACTCGTTGCAGCAGTCATCAAACATGCCAGGCGTTGGGCGTTTGATCCAGTAATCCACGTCGCTGCTTTCCGGCAGGGCAGGCACGCGCCCGTCCTTGTCGAGCAAAACTCGGATGATGCTGTCTTCCTTTAGATATTGCTCAAGTTCCTCGAGCGGGATCAGTGTCAGGTCGATCCGATTGCCGTCTTCAAACTGCATCAGGTAAGCAAACCTGTTTCTTCCTTCTGCCGGAAAGAGTTCCATGGCATCCGGCTTTTGCATGATGACGCGCCTGCCAAAAACTTCCAGCCAGCCGTCGTTTGCGAGGAAGCTTGCTTTTTCCGTCACGGCAAAGACGACGTCATAGTCCTGGAAGGCATCCCTGGGCGCGTTGGGATTGGCGCGCGAGCCGTTCATCGTCACGACACGGATGCGTGGGGTCTGCCGGGCGAAATTGAGGATCAGGTCAAACATTTCTTGCTCAGTGCGCATGTTCATAACTTTATGCAACCAGTTCGATCAGGTTGCCTTCGGGGTCGCTGAGAACACTTTCGTAATAGCCATCACCGGTCATCCGGGGACCGTTCAGCAGCGGGCAGCCGCTCTCCTGCAGTTCCCTGGTAAGTTGGTCGACCTTTTCCTTCGAGCCAAGCTTGAAAGAGATGTGGGTGTAGCCAAGAGAATGCTCCCCACTGGCTTTGGGGGTCATTCCAGGACGCTGCATGACCTCGAGGCGGGCGCCGCCATCGAAACTAAGGAAGTAAGTTTGCAGCCCGGTGCGCGGGTTGTGGTACTTGTTGTTGGCTGTGGCACCAAAGTGGCGCACATAAAATGCTTTCATCGCCTCGAGGTCTTCCACGTATAGGGCAATGTGCTCAAGGTTCATCCTTACCTCGCTTTCAGTCGAACGTAACTCAGCAGATCCGTGATGTAAATACGATTAGCCAGGTCAACTGAGGTCTGCTTTGGGGTTTGGGTGGAGCCGCTCTTTTTTGATGCCATGCCTGAAAAGAGTTTCATCAGGACGCGATTGAAAAAGCCCATATTCTCGTAGTTAATCCCGGAGAGAAAGTAATAGAAATGCGATGGTCGGCTTTCGCCTTTGCGAAAGTTGGTCTTGAAAAGCAACTCTTTGTAACCTTCCTCGTGAGGGGTGGCGCCGGTGGCGAAGACAATCCAGGTTTTTTCCGGGGATTTCTCCATCCAATTCTTAATTTTGCCCGCGCCGGCAATCATGCCGGCGTAAACGCCCGCGCCGTAGATCACAAGTTTGTATTCCTTGAGATCATCCAATTTCATGCCTTTGATGGGACGGCATTCACACGCCAGATCATCAGCGATCCACGCAGCATAGCGCTTTGAAAAACCGGTTTTGGAGCGATAGAGGACAATGGTCTTTTTCATTTTCACCTCTCCCATCAGTTTAACGCATTTTTGTTTGGATCATGCAGTTTGCTAATGTTGGTTTAATGTTTCGTCATCAAAGCTTTGTGTGGCTGCGTGAGCAACACACATCTAAAATCAAAAAAACGGGGGAATGATCGATTTATTGCCAGACAATTCTTGATTAATTTGACAAGTTGGCAATATTCTAAAAGATTAAGGGTTACAATCGTGATATCCATCATTTTGACACCCAGGAAAGGGCAGGTGCATCCGATGAAGGTTCTCAAATCTTTTCTGTATAGTCTGATTGTTCTGCTGGTTTTATTTTCGACTGCCTCTGCAGCTCCTCTTATCCAGGAACCACCCGAAATTCTCTACGTTAAAGAAACGGGAGAACCGACAGATTCTTGTCTGAGTTGGGAGGAAGCCTGCGACCTTCAGACCGCGATTGGGAAGCTGGCAGATCAGATCTGGGTGGCAGCGGGAACTTACACTCCTTCTGAGACAGGCGATCGAACGAGAAGTTTTATATTGGAATCAGGTATGAAAATTTTTGGTGGTTTTCCTGCCGATGGAGGAGCTTGGGAGGAGCGGGATTGGGAACTGCACCCTACTATCCTGAGTGGTGACTTGAATGGCGATGATGGGCAGGATTTTGCCAATTATGAAGACAACAGCTATCACGTAATTATCGCGACCGATGTGAACCGCCTTGCCAAACTGGATGGCTTCATCATCACAGGCGGAAATGCGAATGGTGCTATTTCAGAAAGTACCTCTAATGGTGCGGGAATGTATAGCTTCAGAAGCAGCCCCAGGTTAAATAATCTTGTTTTCACTGGTAATTCATCTATCAATGGATGCGGTGGACTGTACAACGATCAAAGCAGCCCTGTGCTTATCAATGTAACCTTTTCTGCAAACAGATCCGTCTATCAATCCCCTGGAGGGATGGCTAACTTCAATCAAAGCAATCCCACGCTTACAGATGCAATATTCACCAACAACGAAGGTGGTGCGATGCTCAATGATGATAGCAGCCCAATATTGACTAAGGTGACTTTTAATGAAAACTGGTCAGAGAGTTCTTGTGGTGGAATGAATAATAGGAACAACAGCCACCCCAAACTGACTGATGTTCTTTTTTCAGGAAACTTTGCAGATATTAATGGGGGTGGGATGTGCAACTTCGGCAGCAGTCCCGATCTAAATAATGTCAGTTTTATTGAGAACACTGCCCAAAACAGAGGCGGTGGTATATATAACAACAGCAATACCACTGACCCCACGCTGACCAATGTTACTTTTTCTGGCAACTCGGCTGAAAATGGTGGGGGAATGTATAACGACTTCAGCGCTTCAACATTGATCAATGTAACTTTTTTTGGCAACACAGCCACGGCTGCTGGCGGTGGAATATACAATTGGTCCCCTGAAGCCAACTCCACCAACATAATCAATACGATTTTGTGGGGAAACACACCTGAATCTGACCAAATTTTCGTCAGTGGGAGCACTTCGCCAGTTGTCTCCTATAGTGTCATCCAGGGTGGCTACTCGACTGGCACAAACATCATCACAGCTGATCCTCTTCTTGGTCCTCTGGCAGATAATGGCGGCTTCAATATGACCCATGCCCTGGGAGCTGGCAGCTCAGCTATTGATGCCGGTGATATGACTGTCTGCCCTGCCACTGACCAGCGCGGGGTGGTTAGACCGATAGGGAGTGGTTGTGACATTGGCGCTGTTGAATATCAGCCTATGGTTTTCCTGCCATTGATGATCAAATAATTTAGATGTTTGGAATGGCGCTTCTTTCCTGCGTCGGATTTCGGTTCCTGCCCCATATTTTCTTGCAGATTTTAATGCGCCAGATTTTTCGCCTGTAGGGCGGGATTGGAAGCACTGTATACTACATCATGTAGAAACCTTGATGTGCTTCCAATCCGCCATTGCACAATAATCACAGATGTCGGCGGATTGAGGGCACGATACTTTCGTCCATCACATTGTTCACGGTGCCCTCGATACCCTGCGGGTAGCTTGCCATGCCCTACAGCACTTTGTCTCGCCTTTCGCTGTTTTTCATGAATAGCAAGTCGTAGGGCGAGATTGGAAGCACTGTATACTACATCATGTAGAAACCTTGATGTGCTTCCAATCCGCCATTGCACAATAATCACAGATGTCGGCGGATTGAGGGCACGATACTTTTGCCCATCACATTGTTCACGGTGCCCTCAATCCCGCCCTACAAATACTTTGTCCGGCCTACGAAAAGATAAAGAAAAAGACCCACCCCCTTTAATTCCCCCTCCATTCGCCTCGTTCCTCGGCTGGAGGGGGTCAGGATTTGTTAAATAAAAAAATGATCCTGCTCGGAGTGCGCAGCCTGCTGGCTTGCCAGTACCGGACCGAGAACCTAACCTGGAACTAACAAAAAAGCCGGATTGAACCCCATTCGCTACGCTCAGGGGCAGGTGCTACGCAATCCGGCCTACGAAGGAATTAAATAGAAAAATGATCCTGCTCGGAGTGCGCAGCCTGCTGGCTTGCCAGTACCGGACCGAGAACCTAACCTGGCACTTAAATAGAAAAATGATCCTGCTCGGACTCGAACCGAGAACCTAACGCTTAAGAGGCGCTTGCTCTGCCAATTGAGCTACAGGACCATTTTGTGGCTGATATTATAGCACAGCCTGTTCGAAAAAAAGGTCTCTGGCATGCCAGAGACACTCTCTTCAGCTCCCCGGAGAGGACTCGAACCTCTAACCTAGCAGTTAACAGCCGCCCGCTCTGCCAATTGAGCTACCAGGGAAAGCAGAAACATATTATATGGAAAACCACCTGAGGTGTCAAGCAAAATCACCCCAAGCTCAGTCCGCCATCACCTCCACGGGCTGTTTTCGCTTCCCTTTGGCAAGGAACCAGGCGTAACACATGCTGAAGGCGATCACTCAGGAGATCGTGATGCTACTAAAATCCCAAGCAAAGCCCTGTAAAGGGAAAATGGTACAGGGCTTGTTAACTGTCTGGCGTCATTGTTTTAATAAATGGTGCATAGCCATAGTAAAACCAGCCTGCCATGTTATGATTTTTACCCTGTTTAGGTCTAGGGCTTCCTGCAACTCAGTGGCTGAGAAATAGAGTAATCGCTGTTCCTCCAGATCGTCTGAAAGGACAATTTGGTCTGTCTTTCGAGCGTTTTTTGCCAGAAAGTAATAGCCTGTGCCGTTACCGCGGTTGGCATCAGTTACGAAACAACCCAAATTGTACCAGTTTTCTGCCGCATAACCCATTTCTTCCAACAGCTCTCGTTTGGCAGCTGATAGGGGCTCCTCCCCCGGTTGAATGTATCCACCAACCGGTGCCAGGGTAATGACTGGAGAGGCATATTTGGTCTGCTCAAAGACTAAGAATCGATCTTGCTCATCAACAGCCACAACGATAACAAAATCGGGCGTATCGATCCAGACCCATTGATCTAACACGCTTCCATTCGGAAGTTCGATCTGGTGTTCTTCAAGCCTAATCCATGGGGGTCTCTCAAAAACAGTTTTTTTTGAGAGCGTTTTCCAAAGTTTCATGGTTGAATCCTTTTATGACGATAGTTCGGTATTTTTCAGTCCATCTGCTTGCACATATTTGCAAATCAAAATCAAAGTACATGCGGTGGGGTTCATAACCACCCCATATCAATTTTACTCCACCTCCACGGGCTGTTTTCGCTTTCCTTTCGAAAGGAACCAGGCATAATACATGCTGATGGCAATCACGTAGGTAATCATCGTGATCGTAAAAGGCCACTGAAAGCCCGAGCGCACCTGCAGCAGCCCGCTGATGGTCGGGCTGAAGGCCCAGCCAAAGTTGCCCGCCATGCTCGAAAGGCTCGCGATCATCCCACGCGATTCGGGGTCTACCCGTTCCATGGTAAAGGTGGAGTATATCGGTCCGCTCATGTTCATCAGCGTCAGGCGGATGTAGTACGCGACCACACTCACCTCAAACCACGGCGCAAAGCCAAGCAGCACCAGGAACGGGATCGAGAGCGCCTGGGTAGCCGTTACCACCTGGATCTTGCCAAATCGCTCCGCCAGGGCTGGGGCAACTACCAATCCAATGCCCATCGCCAGGCTGCCCCAGGCAAAAATCACGCCGATGGCCGCGTCGCTCTGGCTGTGAACGTTGCGGAAGAAAACGTTCATGAAGGGCATCACCATGCCCGCACCGATCGAAATTAT
Source organism: uncultured Anaerolineaceae bacterium (assembly GCA_964584065.1). GTDB lineage: Bacteria > Chloroflexota > Anaerolineae > Anaerolineales > Anaerolineaceae > Mesolinea. The sequence goes on from CAZOYK010000104.1 coordinate 6,233, forward strand.
CAGGCTGGGCAGGATTAGTTTTCCAAGTAATCCCGGATTCTTGCGGACAAAGCTGACTGGCGCGAAGGCTGACCGCTGGCTGGTGGACCGCAGACCCGCTTTCATTAATATTACCGGGATTGCCGCTGCCAGCGAGAGGAACGCCATCACCCATAGCGACCAACCGTAAGCCTTCGAGCTGACCGCGCTGACGGCAATGATGCCAGCCGCCCAACCCGGCAGGTAACCGCCCAGCCATTCGCCGATGGAAGTTGCGGTCATGCGCAATCCTGAAGACAGACTAAAGAGATAGGTCCGCTCTTTTGGACCGCCGTTTTCCATCAGGAAGGGTCCGGTGGCGACGCCTGAAAGCGACTGGGCAACCCCCTGCAGCACGCCCATCGCGATAAATATCGGCACGAATGGGAAAATCAGCATCATCGCCATTGAAATGCCATAGGAGAGGTAGCCAATCACAAAGGCGTTCTTACTGCCGATGCGATCGGTCAGGTAGCCCATCGGCAGCGCCGCGACCAGCGAAGTGAGGCTGCGGGCAGTGACCAGGTTGCCGAGGGTGGCCTCGTTGTAGCCCAGGCTGAGCACATAGAAGTTGAACAGCAGCTGGCTGATGCCCATGGCAATGCCAAAAAACAGCAGGCTCAGCAGGAATAGCCTGGCGTTGCCGGTAAAGGCGCGCACGCGGCTCAGGTAGGTACGCAGGACCGAGGGTTTTTCCTCAGGCTCGGCTTCGGGGTTTTTTTCTTCCAACCTCACTCCCCCTGGACAAAAAGCTTGAGCAGGTCGATGGTGTTTTCAAAGCCGTCGTAACGCGGTGAGAACTGGCGTTCGCCTTCCTCGCTGAGCAGGATCTGGACCATGCCGGCCATGCGCAGCTGGTTGAGGTGGTGCAGCACCGTTGGCGGGCGCAGCCGCAAGGCGCGCGAAAGCTCAGTGGCAGTGCGAGGGGACTGCGCCAGGTAGCGCAGGATGCGCAGACGGGTCGAATCCGAGAGCGCTTTAAGGCTGCGGATCAGGGCATCCGGCACGATATCTCCAGGGATGATTGCCATCGTATCTGGGCGTGCGCCGAAGATAACCATCAGCGTGTCGGCGCTCAGTTTCTCGAGAAACACGTAAGGGGAGCCCCAGAATGAGGGCGCCATCACAATTTTTGAGTAGCTGTCGATCTTTTCAATGCGCACGCCGTTGCTCAGTTCTTCGAGCAGCACCGGCAAAGCCAGGCTGCCAGCCCGCATCTGGGCATGTGACAGACCTTTTTTGAGGACTGGCAAAATGCGTTGTTCCTCTTCATTAAAAAAACTGTCGATGTAGGCTTCAAACGCTTTAATGAGCTTGGCGCCGAATGCTTCGCGATCAGACCAGGTTTGATGGAGTCCATCGAGGTAAGCGGATTGGGGGTATTGGTCGGAAAGCCGCGCACCCTCCAGTAGAATCTGCCTCTCCGCAGGGGTCCACTTATGCCCTGGGCGGGTGCTCAGCAGGGTTTCCTTGAAGGCAGTGGGGGTCTGAAATGGAAATGAAAGCGTTTCCAAGACACGGGATGGCGGCAAATTTTTGAGAGCGTTGATGACGGCTGCCGCGTTCTTCGGCGTGGGCAGGCTGTGGACATAAAAAAGCGGTGGAGTGATCTGCCTGACGGCCAGGTCAAGCGTCTGGCGGTGCTCGGCGGGCAGGCGCGAGCGTACGCCGGCAGCCCAGGACGCCCTGACGCCAAAGGCGTCCGGGTCGTGGAGCGCGCGCAGGCTCACAAACAGGTCATAAGCCGACCCCATATCCCATTGAATTTTGGTGTGGATAGAAGCGCACATAGCATTCCTCCGGTCAGTAGATAATAATCTATTTTATTAGGTTATGGTCTTAAGTTCAAGCTGAATAATTGAATTGGCGGTCATACTCAGACGTAGGTTGGGCTGGCGTCACAAAGCATATGCATGAGTGCACCGAGTTGTAGCCAACTGCACCCTACACATTATGTCATCGCGAGGAGCAAAGCGACGTGGCGATCTTAACACCGACAATGTCATCCTG
>CAZOYK010000105.1:0-8184 GCA_964584065.1 uncultured Anaerolineaceae bacterium
GCTGCTGGATGCCTCCAATACCGGTCGCTACGGCAATCCGGAGCCAACCCAGGTCTTCCTCGGCGTCAAACCCGGTAAGGGCATTTTGGTCAGCGGACACGACCTGCCGGATCTCGAGGAGCTGCTCCAACAAACCGAAGGCACCGGTATCAACATCTACACCCACGGCGAAATGCTGCCGGCGAATGCTTATCCTGAACTGAAGAAATACAAGCACCTGGTTGGGAACTACGGCGGCTCGTGGTGGAAACAGGCTGAGGAATTTGATGCTTTTGGCGGTCCGATCCTGATGACCACCAACTGCATCATTCCTGTGCGCGATGGCTACCGCGATCGGATCTTCACCACCGGCATGGCGGGATATCCAGATGTGCCGCACATCGCCGACCGTCCTGAAGGTGGACACAAGGATTTCTCGGCAGTGATTGAGCGTGCTAAAACTTGCGCTGAGCCGAAAGAACTCGAAACCGGCACGATCCCGATCGGTTTCGCGCATCACACCGTCCTGAGTGTGGCTGATAAGGTCATAGAAGCGGTAAAGAGCGGCGCAATCTCGCGCTTCGTAGTGATGGGGGGCTGCGACGGACGCCACAAGAATCGCGAATATTACACCGACGTTGCCCTGGCATTGCCGAAGGATGCGATTATTCTGACCGCTGGCTGCGCCAAGTATCGCTATAACAAGCTTGGTCTGGGTGATATTGGCGGGATTCCGCGCGTTTTGGACGCCGGACAATGCAATGACAGCTACTCGCTGGTGGTAATTGCCCAGGCACTGGCTGGCGCTTTCAATTGCACAGTGAATGACCTGCCGCTTTCCTTCGATATTGCCTGGTACGAGCAGAAGGCGGTGATTGTGCTGCTGGCGCTGCTGAGCCTCGGGGTCAAAAAGATCCGCTTGGGACCCACACTGCCCGCGTTCCTTTCCCCGAATGTGGCGAAGGTGATCGTGGATGCTTTTGACCTGAAGCCAATCGATACGGCTGAAGCGGACGTCGAAGCCATGATGGCTGGGGCGTAGGTCTCGAAGTAGAGAATTAGATTAGAAAATGGCTGGTAAACCCAGCCATTTTTCTTTCTGGCAGAAATTTTAACAATAGAAGGGCAGGGGGATAACAAAGATCATCTAAGTTATTACTTATGAGAATATTACTTCTCGATAGTTATAAGAGGGGTTTTGATGGGTGATGGGGGGTTTCTTGGACGCAGGTCGCAGGGAACAGGCAGGCAGGCTCCACAACTTCTTGGTTGACGCAGGCGTCAACCCTACGACCACATCGCTGTACGAAGGTTGTTGTTGGCAAGCTTAGTCGTAGGTCAGGTTGCGCAGTTCAACCTGACGTTGGAAGCTTGGCACTATCATGAGAGGCAGATCGCCACGTCGCTGCGCTCCTCGCGATGACGTCAGAAAGAGGAAGCCCATTTTGTTAAGGACGTTGTTTGCCAACATTCGTTAAGTCAGGTTCAGGAACGGAACCTGACCTACGCAATCGCTTCTTTTTCACATGGATGAAGGCCCTCCGGATGAGGTTGCATGGACGGAGGCAGCGGCTGGACTGAAGCCCAGCCCTACGAAAGAGGTTTTATGCCAGCATTCGTGATGTCAGGTTGAACAGCACAACCTGACCTACGCACAATGTCTTCAGCACAATGAAAAAACGTTAGGATTGTAGTCCCATCAAGTAATTGCTCGCAACATTTGACAGGTTATCAGCGGCGTGGGCAAGCGCATCTTCAAGAGGTTGTCCGGCGGGGGTGGCTTGGATCAAATCATCCACGCCTAGTGCAAGGATTTTCTCCGCTCCTTCTCCCAAAGCCCCGGAAATTACGGCTACGCGCACGCCGGCGGCATGAGCGCGCCTGGCAAGGGCTGAAATGGCCTTTCCCATCGCGCTCTGGGCGTCTGTGCGCCCTTCTCCTGTGATTAACAGGTCTGCGCCAAGCAAATTTTCATTAAATTCCAACAAATCGAGCACAAAATCAATGCCGCTGCGGATTTCAGCCCCTATAAAGGCTGCAAAAGGCAGTGCGAATCCTCCAGCCGCGCCAATCCCGGGGATGTCCTGCAGATTAAAGCCAGTCTCGCGATCGATGATTTCCGCCAAATTTTGCAAACCCTGGTCCAATTGCGCAACCTGCTCAGGGGTGGCGCCTTTTTGGGGTGCGAAGATTTCCGCGGCACCAATTGGACCACAAAGAGGGTTGTTGACATCTGTCAGGAAAACAAGTTTCCCAGAATAATTCACCTCACGCAGACCGCTAACATCAAGGCTTTGGATTTTCCCCAGACCCCCACCGCTGGTAATTTCTTCACCCTCTTCGTCCAAAAAGCGCATCCCCAAGGCAGCCGCCGCGCCGGCGCCGCCATCAACTGTGGCACTGCCGCCCAGACCGATGTAGATGGGATCTGCGCCAGCCCTGATCGCATCCAGGATCATCAAGCCCACCCCGAATGTCGTTGTTCGCAGGGGGTCATATTCGCCCGGGCTGAGCAAGGTGAGCCCCCCTGCCCCAGCCATCTCGATCAGCGCGGAACCATCTGCCAACTTCAGATATTCAGCGGAAATCTCGCGCCCCAGGGGATCGCTGGTCTGCACAATTTTCCGTTCACCACCAAGCGCGTTGAAAGCGACCTCCACCAGCCCTTCTCCCCCATCCGAAATGGGCAGCTGCACTATTTCGGCTTGAGGAAAGACTTTTTCAGCCTGCCCGGCAATGATACGGCAGGCTTCTGAGGCCGAAAGGGAACCCTTGAACGAGTCTGTCGCGATGATAATTTTTTCCATACCGCCATTTTAGCTTAACCAGGTAAGATTCATCATCCATTTTTGAATTTAGTAAATCAAAAATAAATAAGATCTCATATACTTCACATTATCAGGGTTTTTGCCTGATGAACCATGCGACCAGCAGCAAAATTGGAACCAACTTTGTCGGAGGAAAAAATGTCCAAAGAAAAGAAACTCACCATCCTGTTTATTGTTCTGATTTGTTTTTATCTTTTTTATCTGACTTCCTGTCTGAGGCAAGCGGGAGAACCAACGACCACGAAAGAGCCTGCCCCTTCGGCTTCAAGCACGGCGACTGATGAAATTTGGATTTCAAGCTCCACTTCCTCCCCCACATCAATCGCGGAGAGCCCTCAGGCGACAGAGCAATTTATCCAGTTAGCGCTGAACCCTGCCCCGGGAGGTCCCTTTGCTGATTTTCAGACGGCCGATTTCATGGGACCAAGCATCTGCACGCTCTGCCATATCGGGCTGATTGATCAAAGCGGCAAGGACGTCTCGATGCCGAGTGACTGGCGGTCCACCATGATGGCACATTCGGGCATCGACCCGGTCTGGCAGGCAAAGGTCAGCTCCGAGGTAACCAGAAATCCTGAACTTCAGGAAGTGATCGAACAAAAATGCGTCACCTGCCACATGCCGATGGCCACAACCCAGTCGCTGGTTGAGGGGCTGCCGGTGGCGGGATTGGACGATGGTTTTTACAGCCAGGAACATTCCTACCATGCCGCCGCCATCGATGGGGTGTCCTGTACTTTGTGTCATCAAGTCACTGACCAAAATCTGGGCACGATGGAAGGCTTCAGCGGTCATTACGTCATCGACACAAGCAGTATCCCGCCGAACCGCATGATTTACGGTCCATATCAAAACCCGGTCACTATGCAGATGCAGATGCATACCGGTTACATTCCAGCCTTTGGCGAACACATGCTCAGCGCCGAACACTGTGCCACCTGCCACAACCTCTATACCCCCTTCATTGACAGCGAAGGGAATATTTTAGGTGAGTTCCCGGAACAAACACCTTACACGGAATGGCAATATTCAGAATTTGGCAGTCAAACACAATCCTGCCAGAGCTGCCACATGCCGCTGGCTGATGGGGCAGTTAAGATCTCACAAATGCCGGGACGCCTGGCAGCCCGCGAGCCTTTCTTTCAACACTATTTTGTGGGCGGAAACACTTTTATGCTCGAGATCCTGGCAAATTGGGGCGGCGATTTGGAAGTCAGCGCGACCCAGGAAGAATTCAGAGAGACGATTGCCCGGGCTGAGGAACAGCTGGGCGAGCATACGGCGGCTTTAAGCCTGAGCGAGCTTTCGTTGACTGATGGGGTTCTGGAAGCCGAAATCCAGGTGGAGGTTTTAACCGGACACAAATTCCCCACCAGCATCCCGACCCGAAGAGCCTGGCTGCACTTCGTTGTGAAAGATTCGAGTGGTCAGGTTATTTTTGAGTCCGGCAAGCAAAACCCGGACGGTTCGATCCAGGGTAACGCGGCTGATGCGGACCCGTTGGCTTATGAGCCGCATTACGAGGTGATCACCCAGCCAGACCAGGTGCAAATCTACGAAGGCATCATGCAAAACAGCGATAAAGAGGTCACGTACACCCTGCTCAGGGCTGGCAGTTTTGCCAAGGATAACCGTTTGCTGCCGGTGGGAGCTGATAAGGAAAATTTGCCCGCGGATATCGCTGTTTACGGATTGGCGGCTCAGGACGCGAACTTTGTCGGAGGGGGTGACCTGGTGCGCTACCAGGTGGACACGGGTGGATACGAGGGACCCTTTACCGTCAGCGTTGAACTGCTGTACGAGACGCTTTCGTACCGATTTGTGCAAGACCTGCTGCTGGACAAAACCGAACTGACTGAACGCTTTGGCGCATACTACAACAGTTCGGATAAGACTGCTACGCTGATTGACAACCTGGTGGTCAGCACACAAAACTGAGAGCAAAACCGCCAGAGCATTGAAAAAGACCCTTGCACGAGGGTAAACCCACTTAGAAAAGCCCGCAGGAAAAAATCACGCGGGCATTCGTTTGAAATGGCATGAAAAATAATCCTGAAAACCGGGGGGTAAAAGCTGGCAATTCGTTATGCCTGCCCGCTCATTTCCAAAGCGTCGATTGCTGGAATTTCATCAAGAATTTGCGGTTTTAGGTAGCCGTCGCTCATCTGCAGCACCTCATCTGCCACCCTGGTGATCCCCAGATCGTGCGTCACAACAATGACCAGGTAATTATCATCGTGCGCAAGATGCCAGAGCAAATCTACAATCTTCTCCCCATTAGCCACATCCAGGTTGCCGGTCGGTTCATCCGCAAGGATGACCTTCGCGCCCGAAGCCAGGGCACGGGCAATAGCCACACGTTGTTTCTCTCCGCCGGAGATCATATTCGGAAAACGCTTGTAGACTGATTCCGGCAGGTTCACATGGGAGATTTGTTCCCTGGCTATCACAGCCGCCTCTTTGGGCGATTTACCCAGCAACTCCAGCGGAAAACAGACATTCTCCAGGCAGGTCATCAGCGGGAAAAGGTTAAAACTCTGATAAACCACGGTCACATTCTGGCGCCGGTACGCGTCCAGGTTGACTTCGTCGGTCGGGATTCCGCGATAGATCACCTGACCTTCCGTAGGCAGTGTTAACCCAGCCATCAGCGAAAGCAAGGTGGATTTACCTGAGCCAGACTTTCCAATGATGGCGTACATTTTTCCTTCATGGAAATCGGTGCTGACTTCTTTAACCGCATCGACCGACTGGTACTTGTTGCTATACTGATAGCTAACGTTCTCAAGCTTCAGGATGGGTTCTGTAAATGAGATCTGATCCATAAAACTTCTATTCCTTGGTGAACAAAATATCGAGCACTTTGGAGCGCCCCATCAGCCCGATGGCAATGACGATGCCCAAAGTGTAGACAAATAAGAATAAAACCAGGTTTCGCCCGACCGCTGGCAGCCAGTCTGGTCGTGTTAGCAGAACGACCACAACCGGCAAGACCCCGATCAGTAACAGGAAAAATTGCTCGAGGAAAAACGCCAGGTAAACCTGGAGCTTTTTCGCGCCCACACTACGCATCACTGTAAACTCTGGCAAGCGATTACGGGTGAGCAAGTAGGATAATATAAAACCCATCAATCCGGATAATAACAGCATGATGGGAATAATAAAGTTCAGGAAGGACAAATGCTGCTGGATTGAAAGCAAACCGTCCGCAAGGGCTTTGTCCTCGATTACGACCGCCAGGCGATTGCTGCGGATGATGCCGACCTGGCTGTATTTGTTTTCTTCCAGGTAGTCCCGCAGAGCGTCAAGATTGCGTGGGTCCCGCGGAATGATCGTGGCAGAGTCGACGGATTCCGCCAGGTATTCGTTAGGCAGACCCGTAACCATAGGTGATTCCGGGTTTGCAGGATTTTCGGGAATCACAATTTCCAAATCAGTGCCCATTTTTATGGTTGTCAGCAAATTCCAGGGAACATAGAGGACAGGGGAACGACTGCCCTGGAAATAACTACCAACAACCTTGAAATCAAAGGCTTCAACCAGCACTCCAAAGCTATGATCCGGTTCGTAAACTCCCAGCCTGATGACATCCCCAAGTGCCACATCATGCTCGTTCATTAAGCGGTCAGGCAAGACAATGACAAACTCGGACCTGAGGAAATTCTCGTCTGAATATCCTTCCAGCCATTGCACCTGTGACTCACGGAATTTGACAGCTTCACTGGTTCGGGTGATGCTGTCGGTCAGAGCCAAAACCGGCATCCGTTTTACCTGTCTCTCCAACAAGTTGAAGCCCAGTTGTGAAGCCATGGCGGATTCTTGCCGGTCAACTGTGGGTTTTTCTGGCAGGTCAGGCGTACCGGGGCTGCCATCAGCACGCTCTACCAAGCCCATATATTCGTAGTGCATGTACCTGGTAAGTAAAAATTCTTTTATGACCGGATTCGCATCCTCAAACTCTGCTCTTGCTACCCGGATCTGTTCGCCAGTGGCAGGAAACTTGAACATTCTCCAAGTCTGTCTGCCTTGGAAGCTGGTATCAAGCATCCGAAAGACATCACTTTGAAGAGAGATGGAAAATTGTCTGTGCTGACCCAGGATGGTGGTAAGGTAAGCCGTGGTAGGTACACGATCATAAATTGTTTCGGCTGCTTGCTCCTGGTCCGCAACCGAGACGCCAATGATCAGGATGAATGCAGCCAGCAGAGCGACCGTTATGGGGACAATAAGACTGCGCGAAAAATTCCGTCGAATCGAACGAAGGGCAAAACGCAAACTCAAGCCCGGCACACCAGCGAAAGTCATCGCGCGACCGCTCTCAGACTTGGGGGCAATAATCGGTTTTGCTTTTCGCCGCCTGGTCTTCTTCAGGGCTACAAACGAGGCAACCAGGGTAATGACAAAGACCAACATGACCACAAGCGCGGTGGTAAGCCAGCGTACCCAGCCGGCAGTGACCAATTCGGGCGCGAATGCCACTTGCAAGCCCAGAGCTCTTTCGCTGAAGCGCAAGTCTTGCATGATGCCGCCCTGCAAAATATCCCAAACGGCTTCAGTCAACCTTTTATCGACCAGGCTGGCAATGTAATTCCCCGCCAAACCTGCCAGGATTGCAATTATCATGATGCCAAAAATCAAATAAGAGATTGTCCGGGAGCGACCGGTGCCCAGTTTCATCATAACATCCGCGGTTTCCCGCTGGCGAACGATAAAAAGATAGGCAAACAAGCTGATCACTGAAATCCCAGCGGCTGTACTGGCGACGGTCATATAAAGTGAACGCTCGCGCAACTTCAGGATGGGGATGACCGCATTGCTGTAACCCTGGTCTTCCACCTGGAGCTCGACCATCTCGGGTATGTGGGAGGTGACATAACCCAGGTATTCCTCAACCTGAGGGTTATTTACGCGTACGCGCAGAAAATCGTAATTATCCGCGGTTTTTTGCAGCCACTCGGGATAGGGGATCAGAACTGTGTGGGTAAGATCCGCGGTAATTTGGAAAATCCCTGCAACCTGGCAATCTTCCTCATGAGAATAGCCTGTCTCGGGAGCATATGTGAATGCGGGGTTGCCGTTTGGGTCGTAATGGTAAGCAAGATGCCAATGATCACCAACCTCAAGCTCAAGCAAACCTGCCAGGCGCTCGCTGACATAGCATGCGCCAGGCTGTGACTCAAAGCTGCCACTTGTGAGCCAAATTTGCTTCATGTGGAAGGGGATCATGCTTTGGATATCTGAAGAGGCAATGACCTGAAAAGATTTATCAATGATTTCCAGTGTATCTGCCAGCTCAAGCCATGCCCTGCCCTCTTCACTTTCAAAATAAGCAGGACGATCCGTTATGTCGGTTAATTCGCCAATACCCGCAAGGGTC
>CAZOYK010000106.1:0-8121 GCA_964584065.1 uncultured Anaerolineaceae bacterium
ACACCGACTCCAGAGCCGACGGAAACTCCCACGCCTACAAGCGTGCCGGATGAGCCAACGCCAACTCAGGGCACACCGTAAGCATTACCTTCGCTTTAGTGCAAATTGATCAAATTGTAGGGTGTGTTGGCGTAATAGGATAATGAAATTTGAGGAATCTTGAAAAGCCAACCCACCATTAATAAACGCAAGGTGCTTGTTCGGTGGGTTGGCTAAAGAGAGGATAAGGTTGGTTAAGACTCAGCGACGCCAACCCACCCTACCAAATCACTCAATACCTACCTACTCAGTTTTGCTTGCACACAGTTGCACACCCATCTAATACTGTAGGTCAGGTTCTTCATTTGAACCTGATGGGGAAAATTGATCAAATTGTAGGGTGTGTTGGCGTCCTGGAGCATCGGAGTAAAAGGGCGTTTAATAAGCAAACCCACCGGTTGAATGTGAGGGGTTTGTGTTGGTGGGTTGGCTATCTTGAGGCAATTGTTGGTATGGATTCTGTGACGCCAACACACACTACGACTCACCAAAAGCCTCTGACGGCAATCCATCCTGCGTCGAATGTCCCGGTTAACTAGAACAAGGCTAATTGAGATGAGCGATACTCCGGCGGGTCGCCGGTGATTTGCGAGGCAAACAATTCCCGGGTGAGCAAGGGGTTATCGCTCAAATTGCGCAGCTGGCGATTTTTGATGATGCTCCAGTTTTCCGTTTTAAGCGACTGCAGATGTGGGTCGCGCCGCAATTTGTAGGCAGCCAGGTTTGCACGACTGCCCGGTATCACGATCAGTTTCCTGCCTGGCAGATCCTGGTAGCGGACGAGCAGCTGTGAAAATTCTGTGGTGATGATTGGGAAGAAGGAGAATTCCGGCGAGCCATCCTGCCCAAGCCAGGTGATGGAATCAGTTTTTAACTCGCGCGTCATGTGCAGGCGGTTTGCCAGGGATTCGAGCAATTTGAAAATCGTTTTTAGATCTTTCTCACGCTCTCTGGTCGATTCAAAATCGCGCAGTGACCAGGCCTTGTAGTCCGGGGTTGGATCGGCATAAGACTCGAGGATAGCATGCACCAGTTCCATTTCAACGTTTTGGAGCCCAGGCAGTTTCAGATTCACGGCTGCAAGGGCATCCTTCATGGAAAGCAGAGGTTGGTTTTGGAGAGCATTCAAGAGGGCTCTTTCCGCCCGGTCTGCGGCAGTTTGGGCACTGCCATTGGCATCGACCAGCCAGTATAAGCCAGTATCGGCTGAAAGACCTGGATTGAAGCGGGAGAAGACGCCCGGGCTGGTGAGCGTCTTGTCGATCTCTTCCTGAAATTCATTGAGCGTTTCCTCTGGACCTGGACGACCTTCCAATAAGCCCTCAGAGAGAAGTGAGACAATGATGGCACTGAATAAGCGTAAGTAAGTTGCAGGCTCACCGTAGCTCTGCAGGAACTGCATGCCAGCATTTTTGACTGCCTGTGAGAATGGGACTCTCTGGCTGCTCTGACGAAATGGGGTATTGAAACGCCAGGCTGTTTGCAGCACGCTCATTTCACCGTTGGCTGCCAGTTGGTGCAGGGTGAGACCAGCGTTTTGAGCTCCGAGAAGACCAGCCATAGCAAACATCGGATCAAGCTCGGTCACCTGCAGCAAAACGGGCACACCTGGTCGCAATAGTTTTCCGAGCTGCACAAGCACTTTTTGCAGGGCAGTTGAATGCCAGGTCCAGTCGTAGCGCTGCTTGAGCAGGCTGTTGCGCAGGGTGCTGCTGCCTTCGCGCCCCCACAGCCAACTGCTCCACAATCCACTCAGGTTCCACCAAGCTTGATTTCTGCGCGGCAGGGAGGTGATGACTACATCCACCAACCCGGGAGGACCTGGCGGATCCAGTTCGCGCAAACGTCCGCGGAAAAGGCTGATGCCGCCGGTTTGAGGGGGCAGCAAGGGCCACTCGCGCAGTGGAACGGACTGTTCGGTTTTGCTCCACACCTTTTGGGACGCTAAAAGGGCTTTCCAGGGGTTGAGTTCCTGGAAAAGCGGCGGGCGCAGGAGCTGGCGCGGTCGACTGCGACCGCCTGGATGGGTCCAAAGTTGGTTGACACGATCGGCGGTGGAAAGTATTAGCGCTCTAAGGAGGGTGCGTTGGCGCGGAGAGATGAGGGGGTTGTCTATGCGGCTCAGGATCGCCTGCAGAGATGCAAGGCTGCGATGGGGGTAGAAGGTAATCACCTCCGCCATCAAATCACGCAGTGGATCGCCGGGGTTGGCAGAAAGCTCAAGCAAACGTGCTTTGAGCACACTTAGCGGGGGCAGCGGCTCCTTGCTGGCGAGAATCTGGGGAGTTAACTGGTACTCTGCTTGCCTGCCACAGCCTGGGCAGGTACCGAAGGCAAGTTCTGGTTCAGTGGCGTCTTCTGCCCAGACCAGGTAATCGACCAGCAATTTTGGTTTTTCGTCGCGTTGCTGGCAATCGGGATTGGGGCAGTCGAACTGGTAATAGGCGTTAATCTGATCTTCGAGCGTTAATCCTTCTGTTGACCTGATACCTGCCAGGGCGTGGATTGCTTCGCTGATCTCTTCGGCGCTCGGCGCGGATGCCATCACCTCAAGGATGAAAGCGGCGATGGGATTATTGGCGCTGACCACCACCCGGTAGCCTGCCCGAGCCAACTCCAGGATGACATAAGGATCCTGTCCAAAGGGGTCCAACACAAGGCTCCCCGGTGGGGCAAATCGCTGCAGCCAGCCGGACATCGAGCCTGGGTAATATGGCGGCAAAAAGCGGTCCAGCGGCAGTCCGGTTTGAGCTTGGTCAGCCGGTGATGCTCCATTGACGTACGGGGCAACCAGATCGGGCAGGTTCAAGTTGTTGAGCATTTTTTCCTCGTCAAACTGCTTGTGAAAGCAGGATGGCTACACCGTAAGGCGGCAGATCAAGGGTTGAGTCTGTCATCTGACTGGTGAGCGGTTCATTGCCAGAAAAGATTAGATCCCAGTGGTTGAATTCCGCCACCGGGAGGGTGAAACTCTGCATGCTCTTCGAGAAATTGAGCACGACCAGCATGGTCTCGTCAGAGGTGAAGCGCTTGTAAACCAAGAGAGCGTCTTCTTCCGTATCGATCAGGCTCAGATTGCCTGCATGCAGCGCGGGATGCTTCCTTCTCAGTGCGATCAGACTCTTGTAAAAATTGAGCAGAGAAGCCGGGTTGCCTGCCTGGTTGGCGACATTGCGGACCTTGTAATTGGGATGGACTGGCAGCCAGGGCTCTGTGGTGCTAAAGCCGGCAAAGGGATGCGCATCCCACTGCATGGGTGAACGGTAACCGTCGCGGCCTTCGTAGAATGGCCAGTAGCGCTTGCCAGGAGGATCCTGCCTTTGGGAGTATGGAATTGAAATGTTGCGCATGCCGATCTCTTCACCATAATAAAGGTAGGGAGTTCCGCGCACGGTCAAGTGCATGGTTGCCAGCAGTTTCAATTTGGCATCCTCGCTGGGTCCGGCGTAGCGGCTGGAGGAGCGGGACGTGTCGTGATTGTTGAGGAAGTAATTCGGCCAGGCTTGCTCTCCGTGCAGGCTGTCCCAATACTGGATTGCTTTGCCGAAGGCTTTGGCGCTGAAAGGGGAGTTCGCATAGCCGTAATCGAAGGCTGCGTGCAAGCGGTCGTCGCCAATATAGGTGCGGGCTTGGGCAGCATCTGCCAGGAAGGTTTCGCCGACCACATAGCGGTCCGGGAAAGCGTCAAGGATCTTACGGATATCCTGCAGGGCAGGGATCATCTCAGGTTGAGAGATCTCATGTATGTGCTCAATTTTCTCAAAGTTGCGGAGATGAAAGCCAGACCGCCTGGGATTATCACGCAGTTCGGCGTCCTTGTACCAGGAGTTGAAAACATCCAACCTGAAGCCATCCACACCCTTGTTCAGCCAGTAGCGGAAGATGTCGAGCATAGTCGCTCGCACGTCGGGGTTACGCCAGTTAAGGTCGGGCTGTTGCCTGGCAAACATATGAAAATAATACTGACCTAATTTTTCATCGAACTCCCAACCGGGTCCACCAAACCACGATCGCCAGTTATTTGGCATGCCGCCACCAGGGGCAGGATCCCGCCAGAGGTACCAGTCGTGGTAAGGATTACTGCGGGACATGCGTGATTCCTGGAACCAGCGGTGTTGGTCGGAGGTGTGGTTGAGCACCAGGTCGAGAATAATGTGGATGCCGCGCTTGTGGGCTTCGTTAAGCAAGCGGTCGAAGTCCTGCAGGTTGCCAAATTTTGGATCGATGGTATGGTAATCCGAAACGTCATAGCCAAAGTCAACGTCAGGGGAGGGGTTAATGGGTGAGAGCCAGATACCATCGATGCCGAGTTCCTGCAGGTAATCGAGGTGTTGGATAATCCCAGTCAGGTCACCAATGCCGTCCGCGTTTGTGTCCTGGAAGGACCGCGGATAGATCTGGTAAATGATCCCGTCTTTCCACCATAATTTCTTCTCTGTCATTAATCTTACCTCCTTGGGTTTGCCAGCCTTGTTCAGGCTTGATTGACTTTTGCCTGCAATTTGCGCAGCGCTTCAACGATCAGGTCATGCTCCGGTAATACTGCCAGCCCGGTGATAGCGATCGCACCACAATAATGTCAAAGTGCATTTTTGGAACACTATGAATTTTACAACGGGAATCGATCGAAAAGCAAAACAATATACATCAACTGCTGTCTGATTGATGGATTTGCTAAAACCTGGGGTTGGTGGGCGGCACCAGCCTTTCTGTCTTGCCTAATACAGCAGGATGGGTTGTGCTGCTCCCCCGGATAAAAGCAAGACAAAAAACTTGCATTTATTCATAAATCTGTTAGAATATAGACGTTCGTAAATGAATACTTTTCTCGATGAAAAGTGGGCAGTTGTCCACTTTTTTGTTTAGTGAATTTTTGGAGTGAAAAGAAACATGAAAAGCGAATTTGCATTAGCTTTCAACGAAATCCTGGAAGACAAGGGTTTGCCCCGTGATGTGATCATGGGGGCGATCAACTCTGCCATGGTGTCTGCCTACCGAAAATCGGTTGGCGCGTCTACAGCCCAGGAGGTTCGGGTCGATTTCGATCTCGACAAGGGTACCATGCAGGTCTTTGCCGAAAAGGAAGTCACAGACGAAATCTATGACAATCGAACCGAAGTCCTGTTGGAAGAGGCTCGCAAGATCGACCCGGATTGCCAGCTTGGCGATTTGGTAATGGTGGAATCCACTCCTGAAAACTTCGGTCGTATTGCGGCTCAAACAGCCCGCCAGGCCATCCAGCAAAAGATTCGCGATGCTGAGCGTGCCGCACAATATGAGTTCTTCAAGAAGCAGGAAGGCGAGATCGTCAGCGGTATCGTGCAAGCAGTGAATTCGCGCCAGGCGACCATCGGGTTGGATCTGAAAGCGGAAGGCACCATGCAGCGCAAGGATATGATCCCTTCGGAACGTTTCCGCATTCATGACCGCATCCGCTCCTACGTGGCCGAGGTTAAAGACCTGCCCAAGGGGTTGCAGATCGTGCTCTCGCGCGCTCATCGCAACTTTTTGCGCCGGCTGCTCGAGAACGAGGTCCCCGAGATCTACCACGGCATCGTTGAGATCCGTTCGATTGCCCGTGAGCCTGGTCAGCGCGCCAAAGTGGCTGTTTCTGCCACGCAACAGGGCATTGACCCGGTTGGCGCTTGTGTTGGCCAAAGGGGTGTCCGCATTCAGGCGATCGTGCGCGAGCTGCACGACGAAAAAATTGATGTGATCGAGTGGAACCCTGACGCTGCAATCTATATTAGCAAAGCTATCAGCCCTGCCCGGGTTTCAGGTGTCTACCTGAACCATGGCAAAGGCGATGATAAAACCGCCATGGTGGTGGTACCTGAGGATCAACTCAGCCTGGCTATTGGTCGGGAAGGGCAAAATGCACGCCTGGCAGCTAAACTAACCGGTTGGCGGATTGACATCATGAGTGTCTCCGAAGCTGCCAGCAGGGCTCTGGCTCAGCTGCGCAAGGATGAGAGCCTTGCCACCTTAGCCGCTGAAGAAGCTGACACGATGGCACGGATCGAAGTTTTATTGCAGCAAAAGGAAGAGGGTCGGGTGCTCAACCTGGACGACAGCAACCTGATTGCACGCTTTGTGGATCGGGTTGAAAAGCGCGGCGAGGTCAAGCGCAAGGTCGAGGAAGATGCCCGCCAGGCAGAAATCCGCAAAGTGCGGGAATCAATCGACCCCCGTGCCTTCGAACTCAACATCTTTGATGTGACTGAGCTCAAGGAGCACCTGCAGGTACTCTTGCAGTCAGCCGGTTTGGAAACATTTGGCGATCTTACGCTCCAGGTGAAACTGGACCCCGACGCTATCCTGGCAATCGATGGCATTGGACCGAAATCCCAGGAGGAAATCCTCAAGGTTGTCCAAAGCTATCAATTCCCAATTATCGAAACTGAAGCAGTTGAGGTGGAGACACCTGAAGAAGTCGCCGAAGCAGAGCCTGAAGTGGTTGATGAAGAACCTGTAGTGGTTGAAGAGCCTGAAGTGATTGAAGAAGTCGTTCCAGAGGCTGAAGTTACAGCTGTTCTGACAGAAGAAGTTGAAGAGACGACCGTGACAGAAGAGGTTGAAGAACCCGTTGGGGAAGATACCTCCTTTGAGGAACTCTTCCAGATGGATAGCTTGCGCCGCACCAACGAAACCTCTGAAGAAGAGGATGAGTCTGGACTGCCTGGCGACAAAAAGAAAAAAGGCAAGAAGCGCAAGGGATATACTGTGGAATATGACCCCGATCGTGATGCGACCTTTGTGAGACACAAACATCGCAACGACGATGACTGGGGTGAATGGTAAAAGCTGGTGTGATGAAGTAGAGTAAAGGTGGCAGCTAAAACCGCACGTAAAGTTAAGCACGTCCCTCAGAGGACATGCGTTGGATGCAGGCAAGTTTTGTCCAAACGGCAACTTACCCGCGTTGTGCGCACTTCTGAGGGCGTGGTAATTGACCCCAGCGGAAAACTTCCTGGTCGGGGAGCTTATCTTCATGACCAGAAGAGCTGTTGGGTCAAAGCTTTGAAGTGTTCACTGGCACATGCCCTGCGGACTACCATCCAGGAGCAAGACCTGGCAGCATTGAGGACTTTCATGGAGACTCTCCCGGAAGGTGAGACTTCAGACGAGGCACCAATGACTGCCTGAGAAAACTTGTTTTGCTCGTGTATGGCGTCCGGAGGGGTTGTGAGCAAGTGACCGTTAAAGAGAGACGGAGTAAAAATGAGCAAAACTGAAGAAAAAACAATTCAACTTCCCTATAGTCTATCGGTAAGAGAACTGGCTGTTATGTTGGACACCAGCGCTGTTGCTGTGATTAAGATCCTGATGTCCAATGGCGTTATGGCCAGCATTAACCAGCAAATTGATTTTGATACTGCAGCAGTGGTTGCGACCGAACTTGGTTATGAACCCCAACTTGAGCAAGAAGAAGTTGTGATCGAAGAAGAAGGCGAAATCCCTCTTTGGAGACGTGTGATCCTGGAAGAAGACCCCAAAAACCTTGAAGCTCGTCCACCCGTCGTGACGATCCTGGGACATGTTGATCACGGTAAAACTACGCTGCTGGATGCTATTCGTCATACTGATGTAGCTGGCGGCGAAGTGGGCGGGATTACCCAGCATATCGGTGCGTATCAGATCCAGCACAAAGACCGCACCATCACCTTCCTCGACACCCCTGGTCATGCCGCGTTTTCATCGATGCGTGCCCGCGGTGCCCAGGGCGCCGATATCGTGGTGTTGGTGGTGGCGGCTGATGACGGCGTGCAGCCGCAGACACGTGAAGCAACCAACCATGCCAAAGCCGCGCAGGTGCCGATTGTGGTGGCACTTAACAAAATTGATAAAAACGACGCCAACCTGGAACGCGTGAAAACCCAACTGGCTGACATCGGACTGCAGCCTGATGAATGGGAAGGCGATACTTTTGTCATGCCCGTTTCAGCAAAAGCAAAAAAGGGTCTGGAAGACCTGCTTGAAACCATCATCCTGGTTGCAGATAACCTGACTATCAAAGCCAACCCCAAGGGCGCTTGCATTGGCACCGTTGTGGAAGCTCAATTGGATAAATCCACTGGCAAC
>CAZOYK010000107.1:0-911 GCA_964584065.1 uncultured Anaerolineaceae bacterium
CACGGCCAACCTGTTGATAGTATGCTACAACTGAGCCTGGGCGTTGAAAATGAATAACAAAATCGATATCTGGTTTATCAAAGCCCATTCCCAATGCTACGGTAGCAACTAGTATTTTGGTTTCGTTGCTGAGAAATGCCTGTTCCAATGCCGGCCGATCGATTGTCTCATCGCTGCCAGCGTGATATGCCTCAGCAGAAAAGCCGTTCTCTTTCAGCCAACCGGTTACCCGCTCTGTATCCGCGACCGTCAGACAGTAAATTATTCCACTGCCTTTGAATTTTGGCAGATTTTCAGCAAGCCATGCTAATCGTTCACTTTGATTTGAAAGTTTAATATTCTGCAGACGCAGAGATTCACGAGCTAATGAGCCGCGAAGAAGTGTAAGTCCAGGACCTAACTGCGCCTGGACATCTTTAACAACCCGGTCATTAGCGGTGGCGGTTGTTCCGAGTACTGGGACGCCTCTCGGTAGCATCTGAACGATCCTCACGATTCGGCGATAATCCGGACGAAAGTCATGTCCCCAATCGGAGATACAATGCGCTTCATCCACTACAAAAAGACCGATTCGCCCCGAAATTTGTGGAAGAACCTCTTTTGAGAAATGCTCATTATTTAACCGTTCTGGGGATATGAGCATTAAATCACATTCATCCTTTGATAAAGCCTCCTCAATTCCGGCCCATTCTTTCTTGTTCGCGCTGTTTATGGTAAATGCTCGAATGCCAATTCTTTCAGCCATTTCAATTTGATTGCGCATGAGTGACAATAATGGACTGATAAGGACGGTGGGACCGGAACCTTGCTCGCGCAACAATTTTGTTGCAAGAAAGTAAACTAGACTCTTTCCCCATCCGGTACGTTGCACGACCAAAGCCCGCTGTTTCTTTATCGCTACTGCTTCGATT
>CAZOYK010000107.1:921-8075 GCA_964584065.1 uncultured Anaerolineaceae bacterium
TCCCACTGACCAGGACGGAAGTCTTTATCCTCCCCAATCATTTTTTGCAGAAGTGTTAATGTATGTCTTCTATCCATCAGGCAATATCCTTATTCGATTTCGCATAATTGACATATATCAGCATCAAAATCTTATTTCCTCAAGAATGAATCACCTTCTTTATCCTTACTGCTTGTCGGCTCGATCAAACTCAGGCTGGATTGGGTGGTGATGCAGTGCTCGATGCCGGCGATGATCTCCTCCAAATGGGCGGGATTGTTGACGAAGTCATAGAGCTGGCTGTTGACCGTCAGGACGGGGCTTTCGGCGTACTCCAAGGCCCACTGCTGGTAGTAGCTGTCGAGCAGGCGCAGGTAGTCGGGGTCGATGGTGTCTTCAATCGAACGGGCACGCTGCTGGATCCGCTCAACCAGAGTCTCAACCGGCGCGACAAGGCGGATGAGCAGCGAGGGCTTGGGCAGCTGCCGCAGGACCAGCTCATAGAGCTTGAAGTAGGCCTGGTAGTCGCGGTCAGAGAGGTTGTTCATCTCGTGCAGGGCGCGCACAAAGATGTGGGCGTCCTCGTAGATGCTGCGGTCCATGATGGCGGAGTGGTTTGTGTTCAGCAGGGTTTCCACCTCCTGGGCGCGATTGCCGAGGAAGTATATCTGCAGATGGAAGGCCCAGGCGCGCATATCGGCGTAGAAATCGGCCAGGTAAGGATTGTTCTCAACCGATTCGTAGGATGCCTGCCAGCCAAAATGCTGGCTGAGCAGTTGGGTGAGGGAGGTTTTGCCGCTGCCGATATTGCCGGCAAGGACAATCAGACGCTGATCTTTTTTTAGGGTTAGGCTCATTTATCTCTCACTTGCCCACAATTGAAAAGTGGGTGTCAGTTTTGGTCATGGCGCGTTGTTTGGAGGCGCTCAAGAATGATGGCAATGATGATATCAAATTGCAAATAATGTTACCACGCGCAGGGAAGATGGAAGCGTTCTTTTATGAGTGAATGTAAGACCTCTGATAAGAAAAACAAGGATGTAAGCTTGTCAGGGTTTCTGACCAGTTATCTATAAGGACCGAATTTGCGGAATTGAGTGGGATCGACGCGTGTCAGGCGGTCGGTGGCAGGGCTGAGGAGATAGTCAGACCCGTCCCGGTGAAGGATGGGGATGCGGCGGTGGCGCTTCTTGAAGGCTGCGCGCATGTCCTCCGAGAGGAAGTAGTAGCTGTCGTACTCCTTGGGGTATTCGTAAAGGAGTTGGTCATAGAGGTCGATGAATTCCCGGCGGTAGTTTGGAGTGACCTGATCCAGATTGCTAATGACCCAGCAGACCGGCTCGAAGTCCCAGTTGTAAGTGAGCCCGATGAAGCGGTCGTCAGCAGTGATGTAGGGGGAGAAGGGGAACTGGCGGCAGCTGAGGGTGCGGAAGTCGCGCTCGCAGTGTTCGGGACCTTTGCAGGCCATCAGGTGCATGTAAGACGGCGTTTCGGCTTTCATCTTGGGCACGTCGATGGGGTCGGTGGGGCATTCATCACCGCGCAGGCGGTTCCAAAGCTGGGTGTTGGGCTTGATGTAAGCCCATTCTTCCTTTAAGGCAACGGGCACTGCCACGCAGATGTCGCAGCAGAAGGGTTTGCCGGAGGGGTTATGGGGTGCGCATAGCATTCCGCAGTCGATTTCGGCAATCGGGGAGGCAAAGCTGGCATAAAGTTGGGCGATATTCAGATTTGGGTGGTAGGTCATGGGAGCAATTATAGCTGATAGGTCGTAGATGATAGGTGATAGAAAGTACTGGGGTGGCTATATGCATAGCGCTTGCATGAACGTAAGATCAGAGGCTGTCGGGTTGAAATGTGCACACTCTTCAGGCAACAAGATGCGACGTCCGACATTGCGGGGAGCTAAGCGACGTGGCGATCTGCTTGGTTTAAGTTCTGTGCCGTAGTTTGGGCTCTGGTCCTGCTCTGGAAGCGCAGTAGAAAAGGTTGAACCCGACATAGAGATATTGGGTGAAATGGCTAGAATAAACTGTAATTAGGACATGTTCCTTGACGCCAAACCACCCTACGGGGAATCCTGTCATCCTGAGCGAAGCGAAGGATCTGTTCTTTACTACCCAGATTCTTCGCAAAAGAGGCTCAGAATGACACAAAACATCTACTGTAGGAAGTTAGGAAAAGGTTAAGGGGAATTATCCTTAGTTCTTAATGGTAGTTTCTCTTAATCGCGCGTTCTCATAATGCTGGCGCAAGCAGTCAAAAGTCTCCTTGCTGATATAGTGCTCGACCCTGCAGGCGTCCTCATAAGCGGTTTGCTCGCTGACCCCCATCCAGATGAAAATCTCTGCCAGGCTGTTGTGGCGCTTGTAGGTCTCTTCGGCGATCAGCCGGCCTTTGGCGGTCAGGGAGATGTGTTTGTTGGCGTCCAGTTCCAGGTAGCCGTCTTCGGCAAGGCGTTTGATCTGCTGGCTGACGGTTGGGCGGGAAAATTGCATGTGGCGGGCAATATCGATGGCGCGAACAGTACCGTTTTCTTTTTTGATCACCAGAATGGTCTCAAGGTACATTTCCGCTGACTCTTGCAAATTCATGAGTTCACTCTCCTTACAACAACAAGACAATTACTGCGATTTTTGCGCCTAAACCTTGACAGAATAGTTAGGTTGAACTAACATTTTATTCTGTTAGGTGAACCTAACTTATTATATCATTCAAACGCACTGTACTAAGCGCAAGAGGAAGACCAGATGAAGACTTTGAGAGATGTTCGCATAGGGGAAACAGCCCGGGTGGTGAAAGTCCACGGACAAGGCAGAATACGCCGACGGGTGATGGATATGGGCATCACAAAAAACGTGGAGATCTTTGTGCGCAAAGTAGCCCCACTGGGCGACCCCATTGAAGTCAATCTGCGTGGATATGAGTTGAGTCTGCGCAAGATCGATGCTGAGATCATTGAAGTCAATTGATTATTCCTTTCCTTTAAATAACACGATGCCTATCACCATTGCAGTCGCAGGGAACCCGAACTCCGGAAAAACCACGCTCTTCAATGCCCTTACGGGTTCAAACCAATACGTTGGCAATTGGCCAGGCGTGACGGTCGAGAAAAAGGAAGGCATCCTGATCGGTCACCCGGAGGTGGTATTGGTGGACCTGCCGGGGATCTATTCGCTCTCAACCAACTCACTGGAAGAAGAATTAGCCCGCGATTATCTGCTTGAGTCCAATCCTGACGCGATCATCAATATCGTTGACGGCACAAGCCTGGAGCGCAACCTTTACCTGACCACGCAGCTGGCGGAGTTGGGCATCCCGATGGTTCTGGCAATCAACATGATGGATGAGGTCGAGAAGAGCGGGACGAGGATAGACAGTGAAACTCTTGGAGAAGCTTTTGGCGTGCCAGTGATTAAAATTTCGGCTCTGCGCGAGACGCAGATCGATGAACTTGCCGCAGCTGCCATGGAAGCCGCTCAGAAAAAAGGACACTTGCTGTCGGTGCATCGTTTTAGCGGCGGTGTGGAGCATGCATTGGGGCACATTGAAGAAGTTGCACTGCACGAGCAGCCAGAACACAAACAGCGCTGGTATGCGGTAAAACTCTTCGAACGCAACGAACTGGTGGAAGCCGAACTGGGCATTTCGGCAGAGCTGAAAGCGCATATCGAGCAGGACATCCGGCAGTGTGAACTGGAATATGACGACGACTCCGACAGCATCATCGCCGCGGAACGGTATGATTTCATTGAGAAGGTATTGGAGAGGGTTTCGGTGCGCAAAAAGGCGGGTGAGCTCTCATCTTCAGACCGCATTGATCGGTTTGTGACCAATCGCTGGCTGGCGCTGCCGATTTTTGCCCTGGTGATGTTTGTTGTCTATTACGTTTCGGTAAATACGGTTGGCGCCAGTATGACAGAGTGGACCAACGACAAACTCTTTGGGCAGATGATCCTGCCTGCTGTTA
Source organism: uncultured Anaerolineaceae bacterium (assembly GCA_964584065.1). Taxonomy (GTDB): domain Bacteria; phylum Chloroflexota; class Anaerolineae; order Anaerolineales; family Anaerolineaceae; genus Mesolinea. The sequence goes on from CAZOYK010000107.1 coordinate 4,871, forward strand.
GCGGGAAGCTGGCGGATTGGGGGGTGGCGGGCTGGCTGCAAGGCTTGCTGGTGGATGGCATCCTGGCGGGGGTTGGCTCGGTCTTGAGCTTTTTGCCCCAGATGGTGCTCTTGTTCCTGTTGTTGGGTTTGCTGGAATTCAGCGGGTACATGTCGCGGGTGACATTCATCCTCGACCGCATGTTCCGCAAGTTTGGGCTTTCAGGAAAAAGCTTTATTCCGATGCTGATAGGAAGCGGCTGCAGCGTGCCGGGGATCATGGCGGCGCGCACGATTGAAAATGAGCATGCCAGGCGTATGACGGTCATCACCACGTCTTTTATTCCCTGCGGCGCGAAACTGCCGGTGATTTCCATGATTGCTGGCACTTTTTTTGGGGGCAAGGGCTGGGTGGCTTTTGGGGCTTATTTTTTGGGGATTGCGGCAGTGGTTATTTCTGGCGTGATCCTGAAAAAGACCGCTCTGTTCCAGGGGGAACCTTCGCCGTTCGTGATGGAGCTGCCGGCCTACCGCTGGCCTTCGTTCAAATGCATTCTGATCACCACCTGGGATAGGGTTTCATCTTTTGTCAAAAAAGCTGCCACTGTGATCCTCCTGGCGACGATTGTGATTTGGTTTATGACCTTCTTTGGCTGGGTGGATGGTCAGTTCCAGATGCTTGAAGCCGGGCAGATCAACCGCAGCATCCTGGCAGCGATTGGAACCGCAATTGCCTGGATCTTCAGCCCCTTAGGTTGGGGAGAATGGCGTCCGGTGATGGCGGCATTGAGCGGCTTGGTAGCCAAGGAGACGGTGGTGAGCAGTCTCGGCATTTTTTATGGCTTTTCCGAAGTGGCTGTTGGCGGGCAGGAAATGTGGACCAGCCTGCGGATGGCTTTTTCGACCCTATCAGCGACTTCTTTCCTGATCTTTGTGCTGCTTTCGGCGCCGTGCATTGCTGCGATCAGTACGATCCGGCGCGAGATGAACAGCGCCATGTGGACTTTATTCGCAGTCGGGTACATGACGACAGTTGGCTATATCGCCGCCCTGATGGTTTATCAACTCGGTATCTGGCTTCAGGGGGGAATGTTCACTTTGTGGACCGGCATCACACTGGCAGTGATCGGGGTGGTGTTGTGGCTCATTTTCAGACCATCACCGAAGGCTGGCAGCACGTTGAAGCGGGCTAAGGCAGAGGCAAGAGGCTGAGATGGTCCCCACGATAATCATCAGCGTCATTCTTGCTTTGGTGGTGGGATTGATCATCTACAGAATGATCCGAAATGCCAGATCCGGACGTGGGGGTTGTGCGGACTGCAGTTATTCGGGCACCTGTGCCGCGGCAAAGATCCTGCCGAAAAAATCTGAACGCGGCTGCCCCGAGCATTAAAGGGCAGTTCATTAATCATTGCATTCAATTTTTCAAACTAACAAATGCAGATTAGATCCTTTAATGATCATCCCGGTCTCAGACCGCGCATGGGATTTGACCGTCGAAGCTTCCAGCACGAAGAGTGTGTCGATAGGTCTCCAGGTGGTGTTGGACGCCTGTGGCGAAAGTCTGTGCTCGGGCTGCCCACACGCGCTTTCAGCGCTGGGGTACTTTATAAGTCCGGCACAATCATGGTTCCGCCAAAAAAATCATTAACCAGGACATCTAGCATCTGATTGTCTGACAAGGTTATTCCTGCTAATCGGGAATCGTATGCCTGATTAGCAGGAATTAGACAAATAAGCTGGCAAATACCAGTGTCTCTGCTTTGAGTAGGACGATCAATTATTTTTCCAGAACATATACTGCTTATATACCTTTTCAGCGTTCATTTCCTCTACACTAATGTCGATCCAAAGAATGGATCAGAAAGAGGAAAAAAAATAATGAAAAAGAAAACAATCATTTCAATCACACTGGCAGTTCTCCTGATTGGTGGAGCACTGCTGGCAAATAACTGGGTGGGGCGGGTTTCTGCCGATTCGGGCACGACCACCGATGCACTCACGTTCACCAAAGGCGGACCAGGCGGATCGGATGAGGATCTGGCGGCGGCATTGGGGATTTCTGTTGAGGATCTGAATGCGGCGGTGGAAAAGGCTTTTGCCTCCGCTGTAGATCAGGCTCTCGAAGCAGAGTATCTCACGGCTTCCCAGGCGGAAACCCTGAAAGCCGGCAGTGCCAGCTTCAGAAGCTTGTATCGCTACCTGAGTGAGACTGAGCGGGCTGAGCTTGAACAGGATGCTTTCCTGGCGGAAGCCCTCGGTATCAGCGCAGAGGAACTCCAGGCGGCATATGATGCCGTGAGGCAGGCGCGGATTGACGCGATGGTAGCCGACGGCACGCTAACGCAGGAGGAAGCCGATCTACAGGCAGCCTATCAGGCACTGAGAGGATCAACCACCTTCGAAGCGACTATGAAACAAGCCATGACCGATGCCATCAACGCTGAAGTGGAGGCGGGGACGCTGAGCCAGGCTCAGGCTGAGCTGCTGATTGCCAACCTCGACGAAATGCCCATGGGGTTTGATATGGGCATGCGCGGGATGCGCGGCATGCAAGGCGCTGGCGGCATGGGCGGGCACCGTGGACCAGGAGGAAGATAGACCGAAAAAACACGAACCTTCTGTGCCCTATATATAATAGGAAAGGATAACGAGTAAGATTAGTTTAGGAAAGCACCGGCTGTGAAACGCAGCCGGTGCTTTTTTGTCTATGTTTAATAGAAGGAAAAGGATGAATTTGATGGGAATCGTATTTATCGGCTCACTTTTGACTTTTTTTTGGCTTTGATTTGCGTTGTTGGTTCAAAAGAAAGTGTTATTGAAGGATTTTGAAGGTTGTGTTTGGTCTGATAGAAATCTACCATTTCACCCGGTTTAAGACAGGGTAAAGCAAGCAACTGCGAGATCAGGGTCTCAATTTGGGAATAGAGCACCAAGGGATTGATCGCGCTTCTGGTCTCGAGCAATTCTGCTTGACGCGATTTTGAGAGGATGCCACTTTTTATCAGACGATCAAGGGGGGTAAGCGCCTGGTCGTGAATGCGAAGTAAGGTGTGCTGTGAGGTAACTTGTTTCTGCTTGAGATGCATGACGGGCAAGAAGAAATAGTGATAGAGCCAGGAGAAAGTCAAAACCATTTTTGTAGCCTGGAAAGAGTTGCCCTGAGTCATTCTGAACTTCTTTTGCGAAGAATCTCAGCCCATAGACTAAAGAGCAAGATCCTTCGT
>CAZOYK010000108.1:0-7951 GCA_964584065.1 uncultured Anaerolineaceae bacterium
AGCGGTTGAGAAGTTGGTGGAGTTGGTCGACTCGAAGTTTGGCGAAGACTAAAAGCAAAGCATTAGTCAATTGAAAGGAGTACAGATGAGGATTCTAAAGGGTAATCCAGTTTCCAGGGGTATTGCCCTGGCAAAAGTTTATGTCTATAAGGCGTTTAAAGCCGATGTCCACGAGTCTTATTTTGAGGCTGGGCAAGAAGCCGCGAAGTTCAAGCAATTTACTGACGCACTCGCTGCGGCAGAAGCTGAGCTTGACACAATTGTGGCATCCTTATCTGTGGAATCTCCCGAAAAAGCTAAGATTTTTACCGCGCACATCGAGATCCTGAACGATGAAGAAGTGGCTGAAGAAGTGAAAGATATGATCTTCTCAAGCCGGGCAATGCCAGATTACGCCGTGGATATGGTCTTCACTGAGTTTGCCATTCTGCTCGAAAAAGCCAAAGATCCGCTGATTGCAGCCCGTGCCGCAGACTTGCGCGATGTACGCAACCGGGTTTTGCGCATCCTGAAGGGTGAAAAAGAGCAAAACCTGTCCAATTTGCGCGAAAAAGTGGTGGTCGTGGCGCACGACCTGCTGCCAAGCGACACAGCCACACTCGACCGGGCACATGTTATGGGTATTGTGACCGAAGTTGGTGGAGCCACCTCGCACACCGCTATCATTGCCCGCAGTTATAAGATTCCGGCTGTGCTTGGTGTGCCGGATGCGACTGAAATCATGAAAAACGGGGAAATGGTCATTTTGGATGCGCTCAAGGGACAGGTGATGCTGGATTCCGAGCGTACGACGATCACCGAATACGAAGCCAAGCTCGTAGAATACCTCAAGAGCGAGAAACAAACTGCTGAATACCTCGATCGCATCCCTCTGGTTGCCAGTGGCGAGCGCTTTAGCGTCGGTCTGAACGTCGGTTCAACCGAACCCGAAGATGGGTTTAAGTACGTCGATTTTGTTGGTCTCTTCCGCACCGAATTTCTTTACATGGAAAGCGAGCACATGCCCACCGAAGATGAACAGTTCGCGGCATACAAGAAAGTGCTTGCCAATGCGATGGGCAACCCCGTGACTCTGCGAACACTCGACATCGGAGGGGACAAGTCTCTGCGCTACCTGGTACTCCCGAAAGAAGATAATCCCTTCCTGGGCAATCGCGCTCTGCGACTTTGCCTGGATATGCCCGAAATGTTCAAGACTCAGCTTCGGGCAGCACTGCGGGCCTCTGCCTTTGGTCCCATGCAGATCATGTTCCCAATGGTGGGCACAATTGATGACGTCAGGGCAGCAAACGCAGCGGTAAACGAGGTTAAAGCCGAACTGTTGGCGGAAGCCATTCCATTTGATGAGAAGATCAACATCGGAATTATGATCGAGATCCCATCGATTGCCATGATTGCGGATCTGGCTGCGAAGGAAACTGACTTTGCCAGCGTCGGAACGAATGACCTGACTCAGTACCTGCACGCGGTTGACCGCATGAATCCAAAAATCACCGATTACTACCAGAGCTCTTCCCCGGCAATGTTCCGCATCCTTGGCAAAATCTTCAAGGAATACAACGACGCTGGCAAGCCGGTCTCGGTGTGTGGTGAGCTGGCTGGTGAGCCGTTGGCAGCCATTGTCCTGTTTGGGCTTGGTCTGCGCAAGTTCAGCATGAACGCTTCCAATATTGCCCATGTCAAACGCACGCTCTCGCTCTTCACACTCGCTGAGACTGAAGAGATCGCGGAAAACGTGATGAACATGGACACCCAGGCAGAAGTGGAAGCCTACCTCAAGGCTGAAGTGGCCAAACGCGAGTTGAAGCAAACGGAGACTACTAAGAAGTAAGAAATCCAGCGCCTGCCCAATTCCGGGCAGGCGCATTTAATAAAGAGAGACTGAGATGACCGAGATCAAGTTTACAAAGCATGCAATTGCAGAGTTGGAGAAATGTTATTCGGTTTGCCCGACCACATTGCGGGGTACCAAAGGCTTCCTGATCGCGACAGAAAAGGCAGGGGGCTGTTTCTTCTTCGATTTGGAAGGAAGGCTGGTGGAACAGATTTGGCAGGATCCGGGCGGTGTGATGTCGTTGGTGCCAGTTCCTGGACAAGCGGACCAATTCCTTTCCACCCAGGAATTCTATGGACCGAATGACTCGCTCAAGGCGCGCATCGTGCTGGCTTACCTGGCGGATGGAAACTGGCAGATTAAGACCGTGCTTGAGCTGCCTTTTGTGCACCGTTTCGACGTGCTGGTCACCCCAGAGAAGAATTATCTGATCGCCTGCACGCTCAAATCCGGGCATGAATACAAGGAAGACTGGACTCACCCAGGCAGGATCTATATCGCCGAATTACCCGAAGATCTGTTGGCTGAAGACGCCAAACTTGAGCTGACCGTGCTAACAGAGGGGCTCACCCGTAACCACGGCTACTACCGCTTGTATGAGAATGGCACACCGTATTCACTTATCAGCGCAGAAAATGGCGTGTTCACAGTCACGCCACCAAGCCCTGAACAGCCAGCCTGGAAGCTGGAAAAGTTGCTCGATGAAGCCTGCAGCGATGGCACCCTGATTGACCTGGATGGCGATGGAAAGCTGGAATTGCTGACATTTGCGCCTTTCCACGGCGATATCCTGCGCATCTGGCGCCTGGTGGATGGCAAGTATGAGCTCGACTACGCTCATCCAGAACCCGTAGAGTTCCTGCACGCAATCTGGTCAGGTCAGATCAATGACAAGCCAACCATCCTCTTGGGCAATCGCAAGGGCAGAAGAGAATTGCTCGCCCTCACCTGGGATCACGAAGCAAAGGATTATCACTTCCAACTATTGGACAGGGACAGCGGTCCGGCGAATGTGACCTATTTTGAGCAGGATGGCAAACGCCTGATCGTGGCCACCAACCGCGAGACCAACGAAGTCGCAATGTACGTTCTTGAAGATTAGCAATTTAAGTAATTAGGAAAACACAACCACCCGCTGTGAGGGTGGTTGTGTTTTTATTTAATGGAGTCTTTTACTCCAAATCTGACTCGGGATAATGACGGTTATAACGTCATTCGCCTCGCCACATCCAGTAGATCTTATCAGTGCAGCGTACAAAACCAAGTTTCTCCTGCAAGCGCATGGAAGCATTATTGCCTGTAATTACATGCCCGTAGGGCAATTCTCCCATTGCGAGGACTTTGGCGGTCAAAGCGCGTTCGAGGCGTTCGCCCCACCCCTGCCGGCGATACTCTGGCAGGATGTGCAGCATTCCCATCGTGTGGTCTTCGTGTAAACCAATAAACGCAAAAAGCTTACCGTTGTCGCGCAACCCGAAAATGCGTTCCTCACGGATGGCTTGCACAACTTCCTTATAATCCAAGCGCTGATAGTGTTCCAGGACAAAAGCAATATCTGTCTGCGTGATGGGTTCGAGCAGCAGGTCAGATTCGATCGCTTGGTGGGGATAATAGAGTTGGTAGCATTCCAGATTCTCATCGAGCCCACAATACGCTGCCAGTTCCATGGCGCTGTGGCTGCCGCACAGCTCAATCAGATCGGGTTTGGGCAGGCATTTGACGAGTTCGAGCGGATTTGGGCCTGCCACTAATAAGAAGTCGGGGCGTGATTGATATACAGCCACGCCATCTTCATTTGCCGTCACCAATTCTGCTCCATGCCTTAGGGCGTAGATGAGTGGGTAATTCAGGTAGTAGTCCTGGTTAAGAATATCAAAGGCGTCTTTCATCGAAGAGTTTCCAGTTCCCTGGTCAGGCAGGGTTAAAAAACACCTTAGGACTAGTCCCTTTCACCAGTTTCTACGAAGTGGGTCAGCTCTCCTATGCTGAGCTCTTTTATGCCCAGCCTTTCCACCGTTCTGCCCTTGCGCCAAAAATCAGTATTGTGCAGGAAGCAGCCCAGGCTGATGATGCTGCGGATGCCGTTGACCGAGACACCATAGCGTTCTCCAAACGAAGCGATCGGCACCAGGCTCATGGGTACTTCCTCGAAGATATATCGGTGGTTAAGTGTCGGAGGTGCCTTGATGCCGTAGTATCCCGTCTGGTTATGCATGGCTTCATACAGGTTTTCTCCAGTCGCGTTATACGCCAGCTCCAGCCATTCCAGACCTGTACGCGCGCGCAAGCCCAAGGCTGAAGCCACTGTGACCCTTTCGCGGTCCATTACTTCCAACACCCGTGCAACCGAGGGCGTGACGCCATCCACATAGAACTCAAAATTACCGTGGGTGGCTTCGATCCAACCTGCGTTGAGCATGGCAAGCGCGGGATGGAAGATCGCGCCCATATTGTTCAGTCCGGTCATCAAAACATTCCCGCCGTTTATGTACTGCGGGAAGGCAGTATGGAGGGCATCCAGTACCTCTTTTGTGCGGTTGGCGGGTAGTGCAGCCAGCGGCACAGATTCCTTGATGCGGAAAATGCGCGCCAGGCTCGGTCCTTCAGACCTGCTGGCAAAAATGAAAGTCTCTGCTTCAGAGATGATCGGGTTGGTCGTGCAGCCATTTTGCCGAAGCGTCTCAGCAAATTCCAGTGCGCCGCCGGTTCGGCCAGGATGCAGGACCACGATGTGGTCATCCCGCAGGTAGGGCGTGGCAGCCGTCGCAATATCCTTATGTGCCGTGGAGGGGGTGACCACCATGATGACCTGTGATCCTGCTAACAACTCTTGCATGTTGTCGGTCACCAAGTCCAATTGCCCAAAACCCTCCAAACCATTCGGGTTTATCAGGTCGATGCCCTGCCTTTCCGCGATGACTTCAATGTGTAAAAAGGTGCGGTTATAAAGCAGCACTTTCTTGCCCAGTAATGCCAGGTAAGCTGCCATGGCTTTTCCGCCATTCCCAGCTCCGATCACGCCAAAAATGTATTCTTTGCTCATATTAGCTCCTTATAAGTAGCTTTGCAGCCGTGTCTGCTCGTCAATAATTTTTCCGTTTTCGTCCACTGTCTCACAAGCTCCATCCAGCACTCGCGTACGGACGGCGCCAGGGGCGAAGGCGTTATTTTTAAGTTGAGGGGCGTCCATAATACCCAAACGCACTGCTTCTGCGAGGGTGTTTGGGTCCGTCAGGGCAGCATCGCTGCCATCGCCCAGGTTGCGAATCGCCTGGAGGGTGATCTTTACTTCAGCAACCAGGCGATCTTTTCTTTTGAGGATCAATGGATCGCTAAGCATGTCCGGTTGCCCGCGCAAGGCGTTTTCAATAGCCTGGCGTGCTATGCGGCTGGCAGCGATGATGTCCTCCGCTGTGGCTGCGTGGTCGGCTTCGGTGTGCCCGACGATGTGAACGATGTGCGGCTTGAGCGCCATTTGGACGTAGATGCTCGCCGCAAGATGAGCCCGGGCGGCATCGTCATCCAGTGGATAACTCAGCAAGCCGGTCCTGGTTTGCCGCCAAACGTGGAAGTTCTCATCCTCAAGGATTTCGCTAAGTTCAAGGATGGCCAGCATCCTGGCGAGGTCCATCGCGTCCGAAAGCCCGGCCGGGCTGTTGAACATCATCTGCGCGATGTAGTCCTGAACGCCCATCTTTTTGGCGTTAAGCGCGGAAAGGTACCCCGAGGTTACGTAAACCACGTCCGAAGCGTCGCGCATGCCCCAATGGTGGGGTTCGTTCAGCTCCACCGGGATTCCCCGGCTGCCGTACCACGCCATCACCTCCTGGTGCTCCTGGATGGATTCCTTCAGGGGGATCGGTCCGCGTCCGTCCATTTGGTTGAACCAGAACAGGGGGATGGCGCACCAGGCGATGTTGATGGTCTCAACATACATTTCCGCCAGGCGGATAAAGTCGTCTGTGCCGGAGTAGGTGCGCATGAGGGGGAAGTTCCCGCGCCTTGAGGCGGCGAAGAGGTCCCGGTAATCCTGGTCAGATCGAACCGGCACGCCGCCAGCGCCTTTTGCCCGCGGATTCTGGCGTTCGGGATGGAAGAAGTTTGCCTGCGCGTCCTGGTCTATTCCCAGGGAGATCACATCCAGGGCTTTTGCATCGGCGATCTTTGCGACCCCATCCAGGCTGGCCTCCATGGTTGGCAAACCAAAGTGGTGCCGTAGCAGTGGGTAAGGCGTTTTCCATGCGATCCGGCTGATGAGGTCCTGGGGATAATTTAGAGCTTTGCCATCCGCTTGAGTTTCCCCACGCAGGAAGGCTAACACTTCATCCGTCGGCTGGCTGCCGTCAAAGAATTTCTCAAAAAACATTCCCAGGGCTTCAGCGCGTTGGGCGACCGGCGGGGTGCCGCCAAAGACAAAACGCACGCCGGATTCGTGCAGGTCCGAAGCTGCTTCCGCGAATTCGCCCAGCAGGCGCTCGCCCGTTTCAGGCGTCAGACGGTAAGACACACCGACCAGGTCGGCATTTTCCTCTTTGATTGCCTGCACGAAACGCTCAACGGAAACAGCCGGACCCAAAAACACGGTCCGCCAGCCCGCGATTTCTGCAAGGCGTAAAAAGCTGGTTACGCCAGCGACGTGCACGCATTCCCCCAAAGCCCCCGCAACTACAGTTTTCATAGGTACCTCCTGTGGTTGAACCGGATGAGAGTCCGTTGGTGCGCTGTCTCTCTTTTGTCTTGATTTACTACGATGCGAATAATGCCAATTCCCAATACTGGGAGAATAAAGATTTCAAGTGCTCCAGATGATCATTTGAACTTTAACTATTTTATCCTGCAATTTCATTTCTTGCTTTCAGGCTTACACAAACTGAGTTTGTTTTGCACAAGTACGCTGGATAAGCACAGCCTGCGGGAATAAGAGCACACGCCGGCTTTTTTTGAGCCGGCGTGTTGTTTGAAAAAGTAGCTTTGTCAGACGACGATATTAACCAACCTGCCTGGGACCACAATCACCTTGCGTATGGGTTTGCCGTCCAGGGTCTGCTGGACAGCGTCGCTCGCCAGCGCGAGCTGTTTGGCCTCATCATCGCTGATACCCGGCTCCACCAGGATGCGGTCGCGCAGCTTGCCATTGACCTGGACGATCAGGGTGATCATCTCGTCTTTGGCGGCTTCTTCGTCCACCTGCGGCCAGGCTTGGGCATGGACCGAATAGGGTTTGCCCAGGCGTTCCCACAGTTCTTCAGCAATATGCGGGCAGACCGGCGCCAGCATGCGCAGGTAAATATCCGCCGCTTCGTTCCATTCATCCGTGCCAAACGCGCCGGCATTCTTCGCTCGCCCCATTTCATTCAGCAGTTCCATCAGGCTGGAGACAATGGTGTTGAACTCAAAGTTTTCAAAGTCGTAGCTTACGCGCTTGAGCGTTTGATGTGTCTTGCGGCGCAGGGCTCGCAAAACCTCAGGCTCAGCAGTCCCTTCGGTGGGTTCGAGCAGCATGTACCAAATCCGCCGCAGCCAGCGGCTGTTGCCCTCAATACCCGTGCTGGACCAGGGTCCGCCCAGTTCCCAGCGGCAGAAGAAGATGATGTAAGCCCGCACGGTATCGGCACCATACCGGGCAACCAGGTCGTCCGGATTGATCACGTTTCCGCGACTCTTGCTCATCTTTTCGCCATCTTCGCCCAGCACCATGCCCTGGTTGCGCAGCTGCAGCATGGGCTCCCTGCCTTTCGTGATGCCGCAATCGCGGGCGGCTTTGTGGAAGAAGCGGGTGTAGATCAGGTGCATGGTGGCATGCTCGGAACCACCGGTGTAAGTGTCCACCGGCATCCAGTAATTATACTGGTCAGGGTCAAAAGGACCCTCGGCATAATCCGGGCTGAGGTAGCGCAGGTGATACCAGCTGGAGCACATGAAGGTGTCCATGGTGTCGGTTTCTCGTTCCGCCGCGCCGCCGCAGACCGGGCAGTTGGTGAAGCGCCAGGTGGGGTGCAGTTTGAGTGGGCTTTCGCCAGTGGGCAGCCATTCCACGTCATCCGGCAGCATCACAGGCAGCTGCTCTTCGGGCACGGGCACGGTGCCGCATTTGGGGCAGTAGATCATGGGGATCGG
>CAZOYK010000109.1:0-7582 GCA_964584065.1 uncultured Anaerolineaceae bacterium
GGGCAGTTCTCAACGCACAAGCCGCAGCCCACGCAATCCTCAGGGGCAACCTGCACAGTCCAGGAGTAGCCTTCTTTCCACTCGCGGAATTTGGAAGCGGTGGACTTGAAGGTTTCCGGGGCATCCTTTAGCAGCTCGGTCGGGTAGACCTTGGTGCGGATGGCTGCATGCGGGCAAACGAAGGAACAACGACCACACTGGATGCACAAATCGGGTTCCCAGATCGGGATCTCGAGCGCGATGTTGCGTTTTTCCCATTTGGTGGTGCCAACGGGGTAGGTGCCATCATCAGGCAGCTGGCTGACCTTGATAGCATCACCGTTGCGGTTGATCATCTCGCCCAGAACTTCCTTTACGAAGACAGGCGCGTTCGCAGGCACTGGTGAACGTCGGTTGTGGCTGCTGGTAACCTCAGAAGGATACGCAACCTGGTGCATATTCGCAACGGACTGATCCACTGCTTCAAAATTCTTGCGCACCACAGCTTCGCCCTTGCGACCATAAGTCTTCTCAATCGAGTGTTTAATCTGGGCAAGTGCTTCCTCGCGGGGTAAAACATTGCTGATCGCAAAGAAACAAGTCTGCATGATGGTGTTGATGCGAGTGCCCATGCCAGTAGCTTCAGCCACTTTGTAAGCATCGATCACGTAGAATTTGAGCTTCTTATCAATCATCTGCTGCTGTGTCTCACGAGGCAGGGTATCCCAGACTTCTTCGGGACCGTAGATGGTGTTCAACAGGAAAATCGAACCCGGGCGGGAGAACTTCAGCATGTCGAAGCGATCCACAAAGCTGACCTGATGGCAGGCAACAAAGTTGGCTTCGTCAGCAGAAATGAAATAGGGGGCGCGGATCGGATCGGGACCAAATCGCAGATGCGAAACCGTTACGCCGCCGGATTTCTTTGAGTCGTACTCAAAGTAGCCTTGAGCGTAGTTGGGGGTCTCATCGCCAATGATCTTGATGGAGTTTTTGTTCGCGCCAACGGTGCCATCAGAACCAAGACCGTAGAACATCGCCTGGATTACATTGTTTGGCAAAATTTCAAAGCTCGGATCGTAGTCAATACTGAGATTGGTGACATCATCTTCAATACCAACCGTAAATTTGTGTTTGGGCTGGTCCTTGGCAAGCTCATCAAAAACACCTTTGACCATAGCGGGAGTGAAATCCTTGGACGAAAGACCATATCGTCCACCAGTCACCACAGGCATTTGCTGGCAGGGAGAAGTGCCATTCAGAATGCCGTCGGCAAAAGCGTTGACAACATCCTGGAAGAGCGGTTCGCCGATGGAACCAGGTTCCTTGGTGCGGTCGAGCACAGCAATTTTCTTGACGGAGGCGGGGACTGCGCCCAGGAAGTGTTGGAGCGGGAAAGGACGGTAAAGCCGCACAACCACCACACCCACTTTTTCGCCGCGGGCATTGAGGAATTTGGCAACTTCAGAAGCCGTTTCTGCGCCAGAGCCCATGATCACGATCACTCGGTCAGCATCTGCGGCGCCGTGATATTCCATGATCTTGTACTGGCGACCGGTAAGGTCAGCAAAGCGATCCATCTCCTCTTCCACAATGCGGACGGTCTCATCGTAGTAGCGATTGACAGTCTCACGAGCCTGGAAATACGTATCAGGATTCTGGGCAGTTCCCCGAATAACGGGATTATCCGGAGATAGGGCGCGCTTGCGATGCTCAATGATCATGTCATCGTTAATCATGGCGCGAAGATCGTCGTCAGTGAGACGTTCGATTTTGTTGATCTCATGAGAAGTGCGGAAGCCATCGAAGAAGTGCACAAATGGAATACGGGAGCGCAGGGTTGCAGCCGTAGCAATCGCGGCAGTATCCTGGGCTTCCTGCGCTGAGTTGGAGGCTATCAAACCCCAACCAGTCTGGCGCACAGCCATTACGTCCTGGTGGTCGCCAAAAATGGAAAGCGCCTGGGCAGCCAGCGAGCGGGCTGAAACGTGGAATACCGCAGGTGTCAGTTCGCCAGCGATCTTGTACATGTTGGGGATCATCAGCAGCAAGCCCTGGGAGGCTGTGAAAGTAGTGGAAAGTGCGCCAGTTTGTAGCGCGCCGTGCACAGCACCAGCCGCGCCGCCCTCGGATTGCATCTCAACTACCGAAGGGATTGTGCCCCAGATATTTGGAACGCGTTCCGCTGCCCACTGATCCGCATATTCGCCCATGTTTGAAGAAGGCGTGATCGGATAAATTGCGATTACTTCGTTTAGCCTGTAAGCGACATAAGCGGTCGCCTCATTGGCATCTGTCATTACCATTTCCCGTGTCATTTAGAAAACTCCTTTAAGTTGTTATCGAAGGTTGCCGTTTGTTAGTCGTAACTACAGAATCCTCTGCGAAAAGCCAAGGTTCCCGACTTTGAATTGTACCCCATAACCCCAAACCTGGGACTGTTTCCTAATTAAGAAATCGTTAAAAAAATGTCTTTTTTGCATTTCAACCCAAAACTTGCCAATGCAATTTGACCCCGCTTATTGCCCGGTACGTCCTCTATGCCGATTTTTTCTGTCCTGGCAATTTTTGTGTTTCAGACTACTCCCGCAGGGACGACCTTGGCGTAGCCTCAATGCTTGCCGAGTGATATTGGTGATGGGTTCCACCTGTTTCGAGCTTGCATCTCAAGAATCTCATATGGCGTAAAACCGTTATTATGGAACATTCTTGTGTGATTATGAACATATGTTACAAAATTAAAGAAATCCTGCGCCACAGTCAAGTTCTTAAATCGATATTTGGCATCGTTGAAGTATTCGAGCTCATCTTTGCCTGAGACTCCGGATTGAATCAATTCGTGCAGGTCAATCAGGTCGCCGTCAACACCCATAATTCCTTCCCCGCGAGAGGTGAGTTTGTGCTCAAGGATATATGCTTTCAATTCAGCGTAAGGCTCCTCGGGCTCACGGTAAGTAAAATCGAGATACTTCAAGAATTCCTCTTTGCTCGGCAGGTAATGGGGCTTGCCCCTTTGAGCTTTCCGGATTTCTCTCACGTTTTGTTCATAATCATCAAATTCAGGTTGGAATTCCGGTCCCGAAATAATGTCACCAAAAACTGAGTGTTCAACGTCGTCGGTCCTTGCCAGGCGGATCAATGCCAACAATGCCTCTTCCGCAGTCGTGTGAGCTTCTTCATAGTGGTTAAACACTTTGACAAATTCATTCGCACTAATAACCCCATAGAGACTTACCGCTGCTGTAGCGTACTTTGATATTAACTCTTTGCGTTCGCGACTGATTCGAATTCTACTAGTGGCTGCCATGTATTAATCCTCCTTAATTCCTGACTATTTCTTCCTCACCGGCTATTTCAGCCCCCTGTGACTTCGATAAATTGATTTCCTGCCATTGCCGTTTTAACACCGGAACCTTGCCTGCACAATTTGCATGTGCTTAGATCAGTTTGCGGATATCCAGTTCCTTCATCGCAAGCAGCAGAGTAGAAAGGCTTTTGCCATCTGCAAGCCGACCATCCTGCACCATTTCCATCACCTCGGAGAGCGGCAGTACGACCGTCGTCAGAAACTCGTCATCGTCGTGATCCAGGGGGGAGTCTTGCAGGCTCAGCGCCAGAAAAACATGCATATACTCGCTGGAGTATCCCGCTGCCATGTAGAAGCCGCCCAGGCGGATCAATTCCCCGCAGTCCTTGCCAATTTCTTCCCGCAGTTCGCGCCTGGCTGTCACCTCGGGCTGCTCCCCGGGGTCCATCACCCCAGCCGGCAGCTCGAGCAGTTCCTGCTCTGCCCCAATGCGATACTGCTGCACCAGGTGAACCTGACCCAGGTCGTCCACCGGCAGGATCGTGACCGCGTCCACGTGCTGAACAAGATCATAGTCGCGTTCCCTGCCATCTGGCAAGCGAAAATGGACCCGTTCGACATCGAAGGGTCGCAGTTGCAAGAGAGTTTTTCTTGAAAGGATCGCAGGTTCCATGGTTTTCTCCGGTTAACAAATATAGGAGGCTTGCGCCTCCTATATTGTAATCGTGGTTTGGTTTATGGGATCTGTAAAGTATCAATACCTGTCAGATCGTAGGGTTCTTTTAGTCCATTCAACTGGATGATCTGCTCTGGCCATACGTCGCCATAAGCGCAAGCAACCATGTATACGCTCTCGCCTGGGCTGACGTTCCAGGTATCCGGATGGTCAAGCAGAGTACGGTCCTCAGTCGGCCAGGAACCAGTCTGGGGAACATCGAGCACATCGCCAATATTCAGCATGCTGCCGGCATACAAGTTGTTGATTGCCAGCATGTCGCCGGGGTCAACATCAAATCGCCGCGCCAGGCAATAGATGGTCTCGCCGCTTTGCACCGTCCAGGTGGCGGGCTTGGTCATCGGCGCGAGGGTGGGCTGAGGGGTTGGGGTGGCAGTCCCGACCGGGATCGGGGTGGGAGGAACCTGTGTGATCACCTCAGGCGTGCCCTGGGGATTCTCCACAATTTGGGTTGGCATGTTGAATTCCTGCATGATGGCTTGCGCGGTCATGGTGGCGCTGAGGATCTGTTGGTCAACTGGCAGCGGGGTGTTCGCCACATCGATCACCTGGGGTGTGGTGGCAGGCGGTGTGGAAGCCTTTCGCACGCAGCCCGAGAGCACCAGCACCACGATCAGCGGGATAAGTAGTAATAATGATGATTTCTTCATTTCAATCTCCTTAAAGACAGACATACTTCCTGCCTTTTTGGTAGCAATAAGCGTGCCATCTGCCCGCAACTCATTTACCTCAATTGCAAATGATCTTCTGCCGACTTCTTATCACAAATTTGACCACCTTATTACGTAACAAAAGAGAGACTGCATCTCAATGACGCAATCTCTCTTTTTATCAGTAAATATCTAATGCAAAGTTACGGCAGCAAGATATCCAGTAGATGCGTATCCGGGTGGTAGGTAAAGGTCACCTCGCCTTGTGTGGCGACCGTAAACTGGATATTATTCCCATCTCTCACACCGCCTGCACCGTAATTTTCTGCCCAACTTCCATTAAGCGCGACCTTGCATTCATAGTCACCGGCAGGAATAGTGAAGATTCCACGATACAAGCCATCGCTGCCTTCTGTCAGTGCTGTGATCGCGCAGGCTGGGTCCCAGTCCTGGTCACAACCAACCTCGCTTTGATAATCGCCAGGGACATTCACCATGCCTGGTAAGGGATTATCAATACAGTGGCGGATCTCGTTATACGCATCCGTGTAGGCTTGGGTTGGCGTCTTCGCGTCAGCCATAATAAACACAAGCGCGTTGTTCCAAGGTCCCCACACACAACCCATTGCCGGGACGTTGGGCATTGGTTCTGCGTTTGCAGCCACCTGCCCAAAAGCTGCCATGTCCGGATCAGAGATTGTATTCAAAACTGGGATGTAGGCTGGCGGTCGGTTGCCTTCTTCATACAAACGTGTCATCGGATATTCGTCAGCCAAGAATTCAGTCAGAAAGCTGGCTGCCAGAGCCTGCTCTGTGCTGAAGGCATTGATCACAAAGCCTTGCACTCCAAGGAATGGGTAACCGCTGGGAAAATCGTGGATGGCATAGGGAATCTCCGAAGCACGAATTTGGTCCAGCGCCCAAGGCCCCGCCATGATCCAGGGCACCTCACCAGTCGTGAATAAGTTGTGTGCTTCTCCGTAATCTATTGTCGGATCTAAGAATCCTTCATCAGCCCAGTCTTTGGCAAGCTGACCAAAGGCAATCATGCCTGGGCTGCCAATGCCAAGGTCACTGGTATTCCAGGAGCCATCCGGATTCTGTCCAAACACATAACCGTTATTGGCAGTCATGAGGGGATAGGCGTCGTAAGTGGTTCCCGAGAGCGCAAAGCCCCAGGTGACACCTGCTGTATCCTGCAGCGCCAAACCCATGGTATGCAGTTCATCCCATGTGGTCGGTGGGGTTTGGACTAAATCGGTATTGTAAAACATCGCCAGGTTTTCAACAGCGTATGGCATGGCATATAGATCGCCGTTGATGGTCATGGCATCCAAAGCTGTCTGCACAAAGTCATCCTCAAGGTCGTTCAAGTTTGTCGGGGAAAGCAATCCCGCTCCGTAAAGTTCAGCAACCCGGTCGTGGGCAAAAATCGCGATATCAGGGCCCTCACCTGCTGGCGCAGTACTCATAAAATCACCCAGAAGATCATCGGGACTCTCAACTACCACATCTACGCCGTGTATGGCTTCGTAAGCCGCAGCCAATTCCTGCATCACAGCCAATCTGTCCTGATCTGTCCAGATGGTCAGCCTGGGGTTTCCGTTGCGGATAAGCGGAAGGTAAACAGAATGAAGTTGGGTGGTCTGCTCTTGCGCAGAACCGGTCACTATCTGCCCACCAAGCAAGGTCAGAATGATGCCAGTAACAACGAGTAATAGATATTTGGTTTTCTTTACGTGATGAGGATTGGCGCGCATTTAAAGTTCTCTCCTTTTTGTAAATATGATGTGGACAAAAAAGCAGGAATTAACAAAAGTCATCTTGACCAAATCGTAAACTCTTTCCCCGAGATCGGATACTTATTAAAATGCACAATAATACAGAAACGAGATGGATGTGATTATAGCACGATCACCAGATTAAAAGGCACTAACCATCATCGGTAATCGTTTTTATCGCATTACACTAGGTCGTCACAATGTACCGAAATCCAAAGCGCCCATCCGGCATGGGTTTAATGAGGATGTGCCAGGGATTAAATAAATCGACCCTGTGGATCACAGGGTCGATTTCAATAACCTGATTTAGATTAGATCTTTTTCAGGACGGGCAGACCGGAAGCCAATTCGACGACAGTCTTGCCGGCGGGGACTTTTTCAACTTCCTGACCCTTGCGGACGTCAGTTGAAAAATAATAGAGCTCGGTTTCTTTCCCGGACGCACGTTTCACTTTCTTTACGTGGAGGAAATATTCTTTACCTTTTGAATTTTTAAAGCTGAATGCCATGTTTACTACTCCTTTATTTGTATTACAAAATGAACTACTAACGAGTAAAGTGTACTCTCTGTAGGGAGCTTTGTCAATTTTCATAGAGGCAGACGTTGTACTGCCTGCTTTGTGACATTATCTTTTCGTAGGTCGGAGTGCGCACTTTACTCCGACTTGTGTTGATATACACAATATTGCAAGATTAATCGACATTCGCGTACGTATCTTTTCGTAGGCCGGATTGCGTACTTCAATCCGGCTCTTGTTGACAAATATGATATTGCCGGATTGGACAGAACAACCCGGCCTACAAATAACAAGAATGGTAAACTATTAAAATGAGGAAATACATCCGCAACTATGTTGAAGGCGGCACTTATTTCTTTACCATGGTTACTAAATTTCGAAAACCGCTTTTTCAAGACCCGTCCTTGTGTTATTTTTTCATGGCAGGAGTAGAAAAAATCAAATCCCGTTACCCCTTTGACCTTGACGCTTATGTCATTTTGCCTGATCATATCCACCTGCTGATCAGCTTACCGGCAGGCATGAGGGATTATTCAAACATCATCAAGGAAGTAAAGAAGTCGGTAACCAAAGAAATCAGAAAACACCTCGATCAACCAGATTTGGTCGTC
>CAZOYK010000110.1:0-7359 GCA_964584065.1 uncultured Anaerolineaceae bacterium
TGAAGACATGCAGCGCTGGTCCTATCATTCCCAGGTTTATTTTCTCACCCGCAGGCTAAAAATTCACAAGGACCTGCTGCAGGTGGAAGGGTCTGCGGTCCAGGATCGCAGCGTGTACGAAGACGCAGAAATTTTCGCGCGCAATCTCTACTTGCAAGGCGACCTGAGCCTGCGTGACTATTCCGTCTACCAGGACCTCTATCACATGCTTGCTGCGCTTTTGCCTCCGCCGAACCTGATGGTGTATTTGCGTGCCTCGGTGGACACGCTGCAGCAGCGTATCGCCAAACGAGGGCGCGATTATGAAGCCGGAATTTCCCGCGAGTACCTGACCCGCCTGAATGAGCTGTATGAAGATTGGATGAATGCCTTCGATCAATGCCCGGTGCTGATCATCAATACTGACAACCTGGATCTGGTCTCCAGCCCGCAGCACGTGGACCAGGTGGTTCGTTGGGTGCAGAATAAGCTCACCGGTCGAACGGAAGTGAAACTATAAACTCACCTTACATACCAGCCCTTATGTCGTCGCGAGGAGCGAATTTCCTACTGTCATCCTGAGCGAAGCGAAGGATCTGTCTGTTAAAAATCAGATTCTTCGCAAAAGAGGCTCAGAATGACTCGAGTCGCTTAGTGATAATGGAAAGGTTGGGTTAAAAAGGAACTTCCCAAAGAAACGGGAAGTTCTTTTTGTGAGACGAATTGTTCGAGAACAGCGTTTGATGTCGGTATTACGACAGCAGATAAGCCAAAATCCACCTGGTGGTATCCACCAGTGCGTCTGTGTGGGTGCGCTCGTAGTGGTGGGAACTATCCACTCCCGGACCGATCAGCGCCACGGCGGCATGCCCTCCGGCGCGCCAGTAAGCCTTGCCATCCGAACTGTAATGCAGGTAAATATCCACCTTCACCGGGATGTCGTAAGCCGCAGCCAGGTCGCGCAGCTTGTTGGAAAGCTCGTGGTGATAAGGTCCGCCGCCGTCCTTGACGCAAATACTGGCGTGGTATTCATCCGAAGCCTGTCCTTCCCCAATGGCAGCCATGTCCACCGCCACCAGTTCTTCCAGGCTTGCGGGGAAATCGCTGCTTCCTCCAATCCCAACCTCTTCGAAATTGCTGAAGAGGAAACAGGTGCTTTCGCGGGGTTTGAGGTTGTGGTCGTGCAGGGCTTTAATGGCAGTCAGCAGGTTAGCCACGGCTGCTTTATCGTCCAGGTGGCGCGATTTGACGAACCCGTCGACAACCTCAACCCGGGGGTCAAACGAGACAAAGTCGCCGACTTCAACGCCAAGCTCGCGAACCTCATCGGCCTTCGTGACCTGCGCGTCGAGGCGCACTTCCATGCTGGCAGCATTGCGTTTTTCGTCGCGCACGTTCTCATAAACGTGAACTGAGGCTTTGTGGGGCAGGAGGCTTCCGCGCAGAGAGCCATTCTCACGGGTGTGGACCAGGCAGTTCTCCCCCTCCACGCTTCCCCAGGCGAAGCCGCCCACATTGGTCAGCTCCAGCCTGCCGCTGGCTTTGATCTCGCGCACCATCCCGCCGAGGGTATCCACGTGGGCGGTAAGCCCGCGCGTGGTTGGGGCGTCGGGATCGTTTTCTCCTGGCAGGAAGGCCAGCAGCGAGCCTTTACGTGTCCATTCTGTGCGGACTTCCGGGAAGGCAGCCAACTCTTTTTCCACCAACGCGATCGCCTGGCTCGAAAAACCAGTCGGGCTGGGGGTGTTGAGCAGTCTGGTCAGGAAGTCAATCATGTAGGGGGTGTCGATGGTGGGCAAAGATGTGTGTTGTTCCTGGTTCATGTAAGTGTCTCCTGGCTTTTCTAAAAAATATTCACTCTCTTGATAATTTTAAGAGGGACCGGCTTTACGCCAGGAACTCCTCGTTGTGTTCAAAAGCGGCTAACTTTTCGCGCCAGTCCTTCGGTACACGGCGCGATTTATTCTCGGCGTGGTTGTAGGCCACCATCACCGCTTCCCCGCGGGCAAATATGGTCTCACCATCGGCGCTTTCCACCTGGAACTGGAAACGCAGGCTCTTACCCCCAACGTGGGCAGTGCGAATGCCAACGCGAACCTGGTCGTCAAACTGGATCGACACCAGGTAGTCGATGTGCACCGAAGCAACCACCATGCCAAACCCACCGGACATCGTGCCGTCCCAGATTCCGGTTGTGCGATAGTAGCCGGTGCGGGCGGTTTCGACATATTCCATGATGGCGACGTTGTTCACGTGCAGCAGCGTGTCCAGGTCGGCATAGCGTACGTGAATCGGGTGGTAGTAACTGAAGTCTTTTGGGTAAGCAGGTGTGAGAGAGGTCATGGTTTGTACTCCTGACGTAGATTATAGTCAATACCAGTCATAATGCTTAAACCAAACCTTGTAAGCCTTTTAGGATCGAAACGTGTCAAGTAGATGAGAAAACTCTCTAAAAATCGAATTAATGTTAAATGATTGATAAAACTCTTTGGACTTATGAGATGAAGCATTAGTAGAGAATGTTTTCGATGAACCGACTCCCTTACGAGTACAATAGTATTACCATGACCGAAAATCCGCTTTTACCCTGGATCGACACCATCATCGAAGGCAACTGCATCGAGGTGCTGCCAACCCTGCCGGCAGACTCGGTCGATTTGATCTTTGCCGACCCGCCCTACAACCTGCAGCTGCAGGGCGACCTTTGGCGTCCGAACGTCAGCAAGGTGGACGGGGTCACCGAGGATTGGGATAAATTTGAAAGCCTTGCAACCTACGACGACTTCACGCGCAAATGGCTCAGCGAGTGCCGGCGCGTGCTCAAACCTACCGGAACGCTGTGGGTGATCGGTTCTTATCACAACATCTACCGCGTGGGCAGCATTCTGCAGGACCTGGGCTACTGGATTCTGAACGATGTTGTCTGGGTCAAGAGCAACCCCATGCCCAACTTCCGCGGCGTGCGCTTCACCAATGCCCACGAAACGCTCCTCTGGGCGCAAAAAGAGGCCGGCGCGAAATATACCTTTAACTACCGTGCCATGAAAGCCTTGAATGACGACCTGCAGATGCGCTCGGATTGGTTCCTGCCAATTTGCACCGGCAAAGAACGCCTGAAAGAAGACGGCAAAAAAGCCCACCCCACTCAGAAGCCTGAAGCGCTGCTTTACCGCGTGCTGCTTGCAACCACCGAACCCGGGGATGTGGTGCTCGATCCCTTCTTTGGCACCGGGACCACCGGCGCGATGGCCAAGAAACTGCAAAGGCACTTCATCGGCATCGAATTGGAACCAAACTACATCCGAGTGGCGCGCAAACGCCTCAAATCCGCCATGCAGCTGGAGTTTAATGCACCGGTTTTCTTCACGCCAGACCCGCGCAAGCGTAAGCGCGTGCCCTTCGGCACGCTGGTTGAACAGGGCTTTATCAACCCGGGCGACGCGCTGTTCTTTGGCGCTCAGGGAGAGCAGAAGGCAACTATCCAGGCAGATGGGTCCGTGGTGCTCAATGGGCATCGCGGCTCAATCCATGCTGTGGCGCGTGCCCTGCGTAACGGACCAGCCAACGGCTGGAGGATCTGGCATTTTTGGGACCCCGAAACCAACTCCCGCCAGCCGATCGACCTGCTGCGGGAACGTTATCTTGATCACATCGTAGAACTCTGATCACCAATATCTCCATTTTCCAAGTTTTCTGCTTCCTCCTTGGGATATACCATAAATAAACCTCATTCCTGCTCCACGACCTAAAATATGGTCAAACATAAGGAGCAATCATGAAAATAATTAAAACAAAGATACTTTCTCTGGCACTGATCGCGCTGCTGGCGCTTGTTGCTTGTTCATCCAAACCGACTACCATTTCCGAGGTGAACCTCCCAGCTGCGACCGCGGAAACCGATTTGGGCAGTTCAGACGCCAGCTCTTCCGCTACCCAAACCAGCCACACTTCCACAAGCACTTCACCAACCGGGGAGTCAGTTTCATTCGATATTGATCTGCTTGAGACGCATGAAGAAGAGGACGACTATACCTGGGATGAGTCAAATGTGGTAGAGATAGCCCTGGCTGATGGCGCCAGTTCTGCTGGTAGCCAGGCAGTGAAGATCTCGGGCAATCAGGTTACCATCATGGTCAGCGGAACCTACCGCCTGACTGGCAAGCTCAGCGATGGGCAGGTTCTGGTGGAATCAACCGACGATGCCGTAGTGCGGTTGATCCTCAATGGGGTGGATATCAACAATAACAGCAGTGCTCCAATTTATCTGGTGAGTGCTGAGAAAACAGTCATCGTATTGGCTGACGGCACCCAAAATATACTGACAGATACTGCGAACTATATTTTTGCCAGTGCAGATGAAGATGAGCCCAAGGCGACCTTGTTCAGTAATGATGATCTGACAATCACGGGCAATGGGTCACTGACTGTGATTGGGCAGTACAACGACGCAGTCAGCACAGATGACGGACTACTGATCAAGGCAACAAATCTCAACATTCAGGCGGTGGATGATGGCATCCGCGGTAAGGATTACCTGGTTATAGACAACGCGATTCTTGCGATAGCCGCTGGTGGAGACGGACTGAAATCAGATAGTGATGATGCCGAAAAGCCCGGGCAGATCCAGATTTCCGATAGCACGCTGACCATAAACTCGGTTGGAGATGCCGCCAGCGCTGAAGGAACGGTGACAATTCTTTCAGGAGAGATCAATATCCATTCGGGAGATTTCTCTTTCAACCCAGAGGGCGACTCGGCTAAGGGAATCAAAGGATTGATTTCAATTGTCATCGAAGGCGGCACCTTCCTAATTGATGCCGTGGATGACGGGCTTCATTCCAATGGCGATATCACAATCAACGGCGGCGCATTCACGATCGCCAGCGGCGACGACGGCATACATTCAGATCTCTCACTGACGATCAACGGGGGCGTGATTGATATTACAGAATCCTACGAAGGTTTGGAATCCCAGGTGGTTACGATCAATGGGGGAGAAATAACCCTGCTCGCCTCCGATGATGGCATCAACGCAGCAGGTGGAGCGGATGGCTCGGGTATGAATGGTGGCTGGGGGTTGCCCGGCGGGCAGGCACCCTGGGATCAGGGCGGCGTGGCAAGTGATTATTGGGTGTATTTGAACGGTGGCAAGGTCTATGTGAATGCTGGTGGGGACGGGATTGATTCCAATGGCTCCATCGAAATGACTGGTGGCGTGCTTCTTATAGACGGACCAATTACGGATCGGGATGGACCCGTTGACTACATGGGCACTTTCAATATTACCGGCGGGACACTCGTGGCGGTTGGAAGCCTTGGTATGGCGCAAGCCCCAAGCCCTTCCTCAACACAAGCATCGATCTTTGTTGGGCTCAACCAAGCTATGCCAGCTTCCACTTTGATCCACCTGCAAACCAGTTCCGGGCAAAGCTTGTTGACCTATGCGCCATCCAAACAGTACCAAAGCCTGTTGATCTCTTGCCCGGAGCTTGAACTGGGAGAAAACTACTCCTTGTTTGCTGGCGGTTCATCCAGCGGTGAGATTGATAACAATCTCTACCTGAATGGAGAGTATCAGCCAGGAACTGAACTTGCCCAGTTGACGCTTACGTCATCAGTTACCACCTATGGGACTAACGCCGGTTTTGGAGGTCCTGGCTTCCCGGGTGGTGGCGGTGGACGCCGACCATAACTTTTCTTTCTGTCACTCCTCTCTTGCCGACGCTCACGCAACTTGCGTGAGCGTCCGGTTAAATAATTTTTTTATACAAGAAATAAACCGGAAGACCTGGGGTCTTTGCTAACATTGTAGGCATGATTAAGGAGAACCTCATGGCACTCACAATGCATAAACCTATCAGAACCTTACAGCCAAGTTCGCCTGACGGGGATCAAATAAGCGTAAAACCCCTGCTGCAAAGGCTCGAAAACCTGGCACATTTATATCAACCCTGCTGTCTTGAAAACCTCGGAGAAACCGCGCTGATGGACCGCACGGATACCAAGTTTGTTCTGCTGCTACCGCTGGCGCTGCAGATCCTGGCAGAGATGCGATTTCGTTACCAGGTGCTTGAGATTGGGGGGCAGCGTCTGCAGCCGTATGGCACTCTCTACTTTGATACCCCTGACTTCTTCTTCTATCGGGAACATCTTCGCAGCAATGCAAATCGCTTCAAGCTGCGCCTACGCACCTACCTGGTCAATGACATTACCTTTCTTGAGGTAAAACAGCACACCAACAAGGGGCGAACGGTAAAAGAGCGGATTCAACTTGATAACTTATGGCCTGTATTGGACATGGACGCGCTTGGGTGGGCTGTGGAGCGTCTGCCGGAGGCTGCCTGGCCATTGGAGCCGGTGCTCAACAGCCGCTTTTACCGTATACTCCTGATCAACCCAGATCAGGCGGAAAGAATTACGCTTGACTTTGACCTGCAATTCAACGATTACCATCACAAGTTGGATGCGAGTCCCCTAGTGATCGTGGAGGTCAAACGCAAATCCTGCCACGATGAGTCAGTGTTCATCAACTGGCTGCACTCCGCCCATCAGCGTCCATCCAGTTTTAGCAAATACTGCCTGGGTTTGGCTATGCTCAACCCGGGTCTAAAAAACAATCGAATTAAACCCAATCTATTACAACTGCAGAAAATGCAGCAAGTGAGGTATGCATGATATTTTTGACTGATTTTTTGCTTGGCTTTTTACTGAACCTGTTTGTCGCAATCATTGTGGTACGTTTTATTTACTACCCCCAGACTCGTGACAAACACTATGTTTTTACTTTCCTGGCGTTCAATACCATCATCTATTTTGTCTTGAGTTTAATGGTAAACACTGAACTGGGTGTGGGTGTCGGTTTTGGATTGTTTGCAATCTTTTCTGTTCTTCGCTACCGCACCGATCCAGTTCCTATCCGCGAAATGACCTATCTCTTCATCATCCTGGCCCTGCCGGTGATGAACTCCTCGGGCATGCTTCAAACCAATTGGTCGCTCCTGGTTCTGGCAGACAGCCTGATTTTACTCATCCTATGGCTCTTGGAAAAAGGTTGGGGTTTTCACTATCAAACGTCACAGAAGATCACTTACGAAAACATAGAGCTGATTGTACCCTCACGTCGGGCAGAAATGATTGCAGATCTGGAAAAGCGCACAGGTCAGAAAATCAGTTCAGTCACTGTAGGCAACATCGATTTTCTGCACGATACTGCCACCTTACAATTGTTCTATCCCGAGAAAACATCACAAAATTGGGCAAAGTCGATACCTGACCCAGTTAGAATTAACGATGATGACGAGGACTGAATCGAGCAGTCAAAGAAAGCTATAATCACACTATGGGCAGAAAAATTTTAGTTGTCGACGACACCCGCAATGT
>CAZOYK010000111.1:0-7321 GCA_964584065.1 uncultured Anaerolineaceae bacterium
ATTCAATTATCATGCTTTTCTGAGACTTAATATACAAGGGCGAGATTGAGGGCACCGTTAACGAAATAATGGACAAATGTATCGTGCCCTCAATCCGCCGTGTGAACAAGCAATGCCGTGATGGCGGATAGGAAGCACGCCAAGGTTTCTGTGGGATATGTGAATATCTAATGCCGTGATGGCGGGTAGAAAGCACATACAGATCTCCTCATAAAAATGTGTGTAGTGCTTTCAACCTCGCCCTACGCGCACTTTGCCCTGTCACAATCTGTTTGAAGGTCATTCCTTAATGTGATAAACTCGCTTTACTCGTTGATAACTCTTGTGCCTGGCACACGATTTGGACGAAATTGACTGCGAAGGGATACCTCCAGATGAGGTATTTTTTATAAGGTGAAAGATGACAAGCACTAAACTGACCAAAAAAGAAGCATATCTCAAGGAGCTTGATCGGCGTGTTTTGATCTTCGATGGCGCCATGGGCACCATGCTGCAACTGCAGAATTTAACCGCCGCGGATTTCGGCGGAGAACGATACCATGGCTGCAACGATTACCTTGCGCTTTCCTCCCCTCAGACTGTTTCCAAAATTCATAAAGCTTACCTTGAAGCTGGCGCTGATGTGGTTGAAACCGACAGCTTCCGGGCTAACCGCCTGACCCTGGCGGACTATGCCCTGGCTGACAAAACCCACGAGATCAATTTTGCTGCGGCTCAAATTGCTCGCAAAGCCGCGGATGAATACAGTACCCCCGAGAAACCCCGCTTCGTTGCCGGCTCGATCGGACCCTCCGGGAAACTCATTTCCACCAACGACCCGGAAATGTCCAATATCACTTACGACGAGCTTGTGGATATTTTCCGCGAGCAAGCTCGCGGTTTGATTGAGGGCGGAGTTGATCTGCTGCTGATCGAAACTTCCAATGACATTCTGGAGGTAAAAGCTACCATCCACGGCATCCACCTGGCGTTTGAAGACACAGGCTTCTGGCTGCCGATCCAGGCGCAGGTTACCCTTGATATTAACGGCAAGATGCTGCTTGGGACGGATATCACTGCAGTGCTCTCAATTTTGGAGGGCATGGGCGTGAATTTGGTTGGGCTCAACTGTTCCACTGGTCCGGAACATATGCGCGGCGCGATCTCTTACCTGAGCGAGCACTCGCAACTGCCCATTTCCTGCATTCCCAACGCCGGCTTGCCGATGAACGTGGACGGTGAGGCGGTCTACCCCATGCAGGCAGAGGAATTTTCAAGCGCCCTGACTGAATATGTCACTCGATACGGTATTCGTGTGGTGGGAGGCTGCTGCGGCACCACCCCCGCTCATATCCAGGCACTCAGCCAGAAGATAGCCGCTATCACCCCGACAAAAAACGAGCCGGAAACTTTTGCCTCGCTGGCTTCTTCGGTTCAGGCGGTGGCTCTCGAGCAGAAGCCCGCGCCATTTATGATTGGCGAACGGCTCAACGCCCAGGGTTCCCGTGCTTTTAAGCGCTTGCTCATGGCTGAAGATTACGACGGCATGCTCCAGATCGCGCGCGACCAGGTGGACTTTGGCGCGCATGCCCTGGATGTCAGCGTGGCGGTTACCGAACGCAGCGACGAAGCCGATATGATGCGGCGCTTGGTGAAACGCCTCACACTGGAAGTGCCGGTGCCGCTGGTGATTGATACCACTGAAGCCGATGTGGTTGAAGTCGCGCTCCAAACAGCCCCTGGGCGCTGCCTGATCAACTCCACCAACTTCGAGGCTGGTGATGCCAAACCACGCCGCGTTTTTGCCCTGGCACGTCAGCACAGCGCGGCTGTGATGGCACTGACAATCGATGAAGAGGGCATGGCAAAAACAGCCGAACGCAAGCTGCAGATAGCCCACCGCCTGGTTGAACTGGCTGCGGAGTACGAGCTGCGCCCTGAAGATCTGGTCATTGATGATTTGACCTTCACCCTCGCAACCGGCGAGGAAATCTACCGCGATTCTGCAATCCAGACGCTGGAAGGCATCCGACTGATCAAGAAAGAACTGCCGGGTGTGCACACCTCACTGGGCGTCAGCAACGTTTCGTTTGGTCTCTCTCCTGCTTCGCGAAAGGTGCTCAACAGCGTCTTCCTGCATCATGCTGTTGAGGCTGGGCTCGACATGGCGATCGTCAACCCCGCGCAGGTCAAACCGTACGCGGAAATCCCCGCCAACGAACGCGAACTGGCAGAAAACCTGATCTTCAACCGTTCAGACGCAGCACTCGCAGACTTTATCGCTTATTTCGACTCGGTTGTCACCAGCGAAGATGACCAATCCGGCAAAGTGGACCCATTTGAAGGATTGACGAACAGTGAGCGATTGTTCCAGAAGGTTCTGCGCCGGCACAAAGCTGGCATCGAAGAAGACATCGATGCTATTCTTGATGAGCACACTGACCAGGCAAAGGGGACAGTCGCGGTGATGATCCTAAACGAGGTGTTGTTGCCGGCAATGAAAGAAGTCGGCGATCGATTTGGTGCTGGCGATCTCATTCTGCCCTTTGTTCTGCAATCTGCCGAGGTAATGAAAAAAGCTGTTTCTCACCTTGAGAATTACCTGGAAAAGCAGGAAGGCCTTTCGAAAGGAAAGCTGGTGATTGCGACAGTGTTCGGCGACGTTCACGACATTGGCAAGAACCTGGTACGAACGATCCTCTCGAATAATGGCTACGAAGTGGTTGACCTGGGCAAACAGGTGCCGATGGAGACGATCATTTCTGCAGCGATTGATCAAAAAGCCAGCGCGATCGGACTGAGCGCGCTTTTGGTCTCCACCAGCAAGCAGATGGCGCTGATCATTAACGAACTGCAGCGCCGTGGGCTGGACATCCCGGTGCTGATTGGCGGAGCGGCCATCAACCCGGCGTTTGGGCGGCGCATTCTGAAGACTGAAAGCGGTGAGTACTATCGGGGCGGCGTTTTCTACTGCAAGGATGCCTTCGAAGGCCTGAACGTGATGGATCAGCTCTCCGATCCTTCCCGCAAGCAAGCTTTGCTGGCAACAGTTAAGGAAAAAGCCGATCAGGAATTTGGCAAGAAGAAGCCGGAACGCCCGGCATCCTCTCCTGTAATAACTTCGAATGTCAAGCCGGCAGCCTTTGTCCCAGAGGTCGCCAAGTGGGGAGCGAGAGTGGTGCGCAATTTTCCCTTGCAAACCGTGGCAACCCACCTGGACCTGAAATCCCTCTATCGCATGAATTGGGGCGGCACGGGGTTGAAGGGCGAGGAATGGGAGAAAATGCAGGCGGAATTTGACGCCCGTCGGCTGCGCATGCTGGCGGAAGCTGAGAAGGAAGGCTGGTATAAACCCCAGGCGGTTTATGGCTACTTCCCGGCAATGTCTGAGGGGAATGACCTGATCGTCTTTGACCCGGCATCGCTTGGCAAAGACCTGCGCGAATTGACCCGTTTCAGCTTCCCGCGCCAGCCTGCAGGCGAACAACTCTGCCTGGCAGATTACTTCATGCCAATCAGTTCGGGTGTGATGGACATGGTTGCGCTGCAAGTGGTGACGGTTGGCAAGCAGGCGACAGAGCGTTTTGAAGCGCTGGATGCAGCAGCGGAATACTCGGAAGGTTTCTTCTTCCATGGGCTGGCAGTGCAGCTGGCTGAGGCAACCGCGGATTACCTGCATAAGCAAATTCGCCGAGAGCTCAAGATGAGCCCGGAGCAAGGTTTGCGTTACTCCTGGGGCTATCCCTCGATTCCGGAGCTGCAGGATCATGGCAAGGTCTTTGATCTGCTGCCGGCTGAACAGGAACTTGGCATGAGCCTGACCTCGGCGTATCAATTGGTTCCCGAGCAATCCACCGCGGCGATCATCCTGCACCATCCTGACGCGCAGTATTTCAACGTCGGCACCAGCCTGACCGACCGGGCATTTGGCGGGTGATTGAGGTTTTGAAATAGCGACTATTTGCCTGGTCGCAGGGATATTAAGGGTAACAATAGAATAATTAAACGAAAACTGGAAATCTTTTAGGATTTTCAGTTTTCTTATTGAGTCATGCAGGAAGGGTCAATTATTCTACGCACGCGTTTACCTCACTGGATATTAAGGTACAATTCTTGTGTTCAAGGATGGATGCTATGAAAAAAATTCCAGGAATCATACTTGTTTCGCTCAGCATAGCCCTTTTGATGAGTGCTTGTGCTGCACCAGTTGAGCGGACGTTGACAGACGCAGAAAGAACTGCAATTGCAGGTACCGTCACTGCTGTTTTTGCGGATAAAGCAACTGAAGAAGTTCAGTCGAGCGCTACGCCAACCCCTGAGCCCACGCAGACCTCCACGCCCGTTAGTACAAAAACGGCGGCAGCGCCTGTGGGTCCCGACTCTTATCCCGAAGGCGTCAACCCCTTGACGGGTTTGAAGGTCGAAGATCCTGAGCTGCTCAACCGCCGCCCGGTGATCATGAAAATCTCCAATCATCAGATCGATTATCAACCGCAATGGGGGCTTTCCAAGGCTGACATCATCTTTGAATATTTCATCGGTTGGGGTGCTAATCGATTTGCCGCGCTTTACTATGGGCAGGACAGCGACAAGATTGGTCCGGTGCGCTCCATTCGCCGCGTCGATGGTCAGCTTGGCAGCCTCTACCAGGCTGTGGTAGGCTCCACGGGTGGGGATGGCAATGACGTGCTGCCTTATCTCAACAACTACATTCCGGGTCGTTACTTTGTGGATAAATACCTTTGTCCTGGAGTCTGTGACGATGGTCGCAACGTGGTTTATAGTGTTTATGGCAACTCTGCCGCGCTATCACAATACTTCAATAACCAGGGTTACGCGCTTGATGAGCCGGATCTGAGCGGCATGGCATTTTATGGCATTGCGCCGGAAGGCGGCGAAGCTGGTGAGAGTGCCTGGATCAGCTTCTCGTCTGCTGAAGGAAGCGAGTTTGTCTACGATGAGGACAGCGAAAAGTACCTGCGTTTTGCTATGGACGAAACCACGAATAACGTTTATGGTCCTTCGATTGATCAGAATACTGGAGAGCAGTTAGCCTTTTCCAACGTAATTGTAGTTAATGTACCCTATACCGAATACAAGACCACGCTGCACAGCATCGAACTGATAGGAAATAGCGATGGTCTGCCGGCAACTGCTTTCCGTGACGGCAAAGCCTATGAGATCACCTGGAAAGCCCCGGACGCCGGAAAACCGATCCAGTTTTTTGATGGGGAGGGTAAAGCCTTCATGCTCAAGCCCGGCAATTCCTGGATCGTCCTGCATGGAATGAGCTCCTCGGTAAACGTCGAAGGGGGGGAGTGGAGCTTCACGTTTAGCATCCCATAAATCGGTGCGTACCCTGATTGTTTCAGACATTCATGCCAACCTGACGGCGTTTGAAGCTGTGCTGTCGGACGCTGGAAGTTACGACCAGGTTTGGTGCCTGGGAGACGTGGTGGGGTATGGACCAGACCCCAACGAATGCATCACCCTCCTGCGCCAGCAGCCCGGACTGCGCTGCATTATGGGCAATCACGATGCAGCCCTGATGGGTTACATTGATCTGCGAACTTTTAACGATCAGGCTGCCAGGGCAGTCACCATACAATCCGAGCTGCTCAGCCAGGAATCGCGCGATTTTTTGGAGTTGTTGGATATCGTGATTGAGGAAGGTGAGGTCACCCTCGCGCACGGCAGCCCACGTGACCCTATTTGGGAATATGTTGTCAGTTCGCGGATTGCAAACGAAAATTTTCCGGAGTTTCAAACGCAAATTTGCCTGGTGGGTCACTCTCACATCCCGTCCATATTTGTCGAGAACCCTCACGGTCGTCCAACTATCCTGACCCCTCAAAACGCTGATCGCTGGCGATCGGACCAACGTTTCATCCTCAACCCAGGCTCGGTCGGTCAGCCGCGCGATCGAAATCCGAAGGCGGCTTACGTTATTTGGGATGACCAGGAAGACACCTGGCTTTTTAAACGCGTAGCTTATGATGTGGAAGCGGTGCAAAAGCGCATTCTTGCCCTGGGCATTCCTTCGAGGCATGCATCAAGGCTGAGCCAGGGCATTTGATTTTTTCAGGAACAAATACCGTCAAAATTCGTCTTTAGGGTGGAAGAGAAAATATAAGGAGACAAAATGAAGAAGAAAATTTTGCTATTAGCTTTAATTTCAATGTTGATGTTATCTGCCTGTGCATCCGCCCCAAGGGACACAATGAGTGAGTCAGTGGAAGCTCCTGTTGCCATGCCAGGGTATGCCCCGGAGCCAAAAGAAGAATACCGGAACGAAGAGGATGGTAAAGTCTTTTACGATACTGCAGACCAGCAAGCTCAGGTGGAGAGGGTAGTGCTGAAATCTGCTGAGATCACCATCTCAGTTGCAAGACCTAATGATTCTATGAAAGAAATCTCTGCCATGGCAAGCCGCCTGGGCGGGTTTGTCGTCAATTCTTATACCTGGAAGGATCAGGATTATTCCAGCGGTCGCTCCTACGATAAGGCTACCATCACTATCCGTGTGCCAGCTGAAAAGTTGGATTCTACATTGGCAGAAATCCGCGCCATGAGCGCAAATGGCACCGAGGGAGTGATTTCTGAAAGCCAGTCCGGGCAGGATGTGACCTCTGATTTTGTTGATTCTGAATCACGGCTGCGCAACCTAAAAGCTGCTGAAACGCAATTGATGGAGCTGATGGAAGACACAACGGATCTTTCGAGCACCATGGAAGTTTTTCGCGAGCTGACCAACATCCGAAGCCAAATTGAGGTGCTGCAGGGTCACATCAATTACCTGAAGGAATCTGCTGACCTTTCCTCGATTGCGATCACGCTGGTGGCTGAGGCATCTCTGCAGCCGATCGAGATCGGTGGATGGAAGCCCGAGGGTGTGGTGCGCGAGTCGCTGGTGAAATTGGTACGCAGTTTCCAGAGCCTGGTGGATTTCCTGATCCGCTTCAGCATCACCTGCCTGCCCTTCCTGATCCCGCTGGGTATTGGCATCTTCTTCCTGGTCAAAGCCCTGCGCAAGCGCTCTGCCAACCGCCCGAGCAGGCGTAAAAGCCGTGAGATGGCTTCTCCAGCAGCTGTTATTGATCCCTCTCCCGTTGAACCTGAAGAAAAGAAGTAATTGCAGAAGTTATTACGAACAACCGCTCTCTTGCAGGGCGGTTGTTTGTTTAAAATCTGTCATTCTGAGCAGGCATCTGTCATTCTGAGCTTCTTTTGTGAAGAATCTTAAGGTGAAAAAGCAAGATCCTTCGTTCCTCAGGATGACAAATAGTCGCTGTCATTCTGAGCAGGCATCTGTCATTCTGAGCCTCTTTTGCGAAGAATCTTA
>CAZOYK010000112.1:0-7289 GCA_964584065.1 uncultured Anaerolineaceae bacterium
CAGTCGTTGCGTATTTCATCAACAAAACCCGTCCGGGGCTCCATTTGCGGGCTGTGGGGGAGAACCCTGCTGCTGCTGACACCCTGGGCGTTAACATCTACCGCACCCGCTACCTGTATACTTTTATCGGCGGATGCTTTGCCGGATTGGCGGGGGCTGCCATCAGCGTTGCCATTGCACCAGGCTGGAACTCCAACCTGACGGTCAATGGGCAGGGCTGGATCGCGGTCGCGCTGGTTATTTTTGCCCATTGGAATCCCTGGCGGGCTGCTATGGGAGGTTATCTGTTTGGCATTTTGCGCCGCCTGGCGCTCGACATTCAAGGCCCTGCGTTGCTGCTGGGGGTGGCGAACCCCTTCTTCTATAACACCAACCTGGTTTTCTTCCTGCAGATGACCCCTTATATCCTGACGGTTATCGCCCTGATTTGGGGCAGTTCTGCAGCGCGCAAGAAGCGCATTGGCGCCCCTGCAGCCCTTGGCACGCCGTACCAGCGAGGGGAACGCGGGTTGTAGGAAACACCTGCATTTTATGGGTTACCATTGGTAGAGGCGGCGCATCCCGCATGGGGTGGCGTCGCCTCTACTCGAAGAATATTGCATGTAAGTTCCGTACTGGCACTTTGCGGTGGGTGATAAAATATAGACCAGATGACTCATCGAAACCAAATTATTCTGAGTCAGCTTACACCGCCGGCGCAGAAGAGTTCCATTCTTGACCGTCCGAGGGTTCTTCGCCTGCTGAAGCAGAGCCTTGACTATCCGCTGACCACCCTGGTTACTGAAACGGGCTATGGAAAAACGACTTCAGCACTCAGTCTGATCAAATCCACCCAGCTGCCATTTTTCTGGTATACCGTGTCGCGCAACGAACGCGATCCACGCTTATTCCTGACTTATCTTTGTTCCGCCTTCAACCAGCAGGGTTACAAGATCGGTCTCCCGGCTCTGCGGGTGCTGGAAGACAGTGATGTTGACTTGCAAGAATGCCTGGTAACATTGTTGAATTCTCTCGCTTCCTTATTGGATGGGGAAGCGCTGTTCGTGATGGATGATTTCCAGAGCCTGAATGGGTCGGATGAGATCCTCGGTATGATGAATTGGTTTATCGAACATCTGCCTGCCAACTTGCACGTGATGATCCTGAGCCGCACCCAGCCGGAGTTCCCATCCATAAACAAATGGCGCGTAAAGGGCAGGCTGCTGGAGATTGACAAGGACTCACTCAGCTTTTCTGCAGATGAGACCGACCAACTTTACCGCTCTGCTTACCAGTTGGATCTACCTAAAGATGATCTTGCCAGGCTGCATCAGCGCACGGAAGGCTGGGCGATTGGGCTGCAAGTGGTTTGGCAATCGATCAAAGCCCTGCCAAACATGGCTTTGGAGAATCTGTTGGAAGAAGAAAGTGGCAGCTCACTGGGCAATTTGTTTGACTATCTCGCGGATGAAGTACTGGACACACAATCGGCGGAGCGGCAGGATTTCCTGGTCAGGACCTCTGTCCTGCATTTTTTGGATAGTGACACCTGCGATTTTTTGCTCGACCGTCAAAACAGCGCTGAAACCCTAAGCGATCTATTCCGCTCAGGTCTCTTCATCGAACAACTCAAACCGGATGTGTTCCGCTATCATCACATCTTTCGAGAGTTTCTGCTCAGCCGGCTTTCGAAGGACGATGACCTCAAAAAAAGGCTGCATCGCAAGCTGGCAAGCTACTTCAGCGCGCATCATTATTGGGAGCAAGCCATTTCGCACTTGATCTCCGCCGGAGATTTCGGCAGATTGCGCCAAATCCTGGATGAGGTGGGGGAGCGTTTGCTGCAGTCTGGCCTTAAGCAGAGCGTCCGCTATTGGCTGGGAAAGTTGCCGGAAGAAGAAATGAGCCAATACGCCTACGGGAATTACCTGCTGGGGGAAGTGGAGCGCACTGAAGCAAGTTTCGACATGGCTCTGGAGTACTACCGCACGGCACAACGCCTTTACCAAAACACACGAAACGCTTGGGGTACAAGCCTGGCGCTGCGCGGACAAGCGCAGGTGTACCTGGACACGTTGCGCCCGGTGAACGCCGAGCAGTTGCTCGCCCGGGCGCTTGAGCTGCTGAATCCCATTGAGTATCCGTTGGAAGTCTCGGGTTTGCTCACTCAAATTGCTGAAAATCAGGTCAACCAAGGGGCAACCCCAGAAGCAGAAAAAAGTCTCCAGAGGGCGCGGCAGCTTTCACCGATGTACGCGGAAGCTCAGGCGTACATTGAGGCTCGCCTACTTTTGCGCACCGGACTTCTGGAAGAAGGGCTGCAGTTGCTGGCAAAGCTTGAACCTGGTACCGCCGACCAGAGGATGCTCAGACCACAACGTTTTCACCGCGAAGCGACGCTTCTGCTATCACTTTATCATGCCTTGATGGGAGATTACGTCAACGCGCAGCAGTATGCCAAAAAGGGGCTGCAGGTCTCAAGACAGTTACAGGCAAAATATGTCGAAGCAGTGGCAAAAATCCGCTTGGGGCACGCTCTACAGTTGGATCTCACCCAAGGTTTGGACGCACAGGGGGTAGAGGAAATTCGGAAACTGTACGAATTCGCGATCGAGAATGTGGACATTGTGCGCATTCACGTGGAGCCGCTATGGGGTCTTTGCCGGTTGGTTGGCTACGCTGGCAACCTGGAGGAAGCGAAGCGCATTGGTGATCAGGCTTTGTTAATTGCTGGTAATGCTGGAGATGAGTGGATCGGGCTGCTGGTGAGGATCTCACTGGGTGCCGCTCTGGCGATGGGAGGGGAATTGGAAGCAGCAAGTAACTTGCTTTCGGTAGCAGATTCGCTGGCAAAAAAGCTGAATGATACCCTGTCATGCGCGGCAGCCTACCTTTGGGAAGCTTACACGGCTGATAAACAGGGATATAAGAGTTCCGCGCTGCTATTCCTTGAGCAAGGACTGGAATTGGTGCAGGAACATCAGTATCAGTTTCTGTTAACGCGAGGGTCTTTGTTGGGACCAGATGATTCTTTTACCTTTTATCCCTTATTGCTGCGCGCGAGAGAGATGGGATTGGCACCTGAGCTGATAACCCCAATTCTTGCCAATCTTCCTCTAAGCGTGGTTAAATATCATCCTGGATACACCTTGAGTTTGAGCCTGCTCGGAGGATTTGAGGCAAGAAAGGGCAAACACTTGATACCCGCAGAGCATTGGAAGCGGGACAAAGCCCGTCAGATGCTGCAGGCACTGGCAGTCAATCCGGGGAAGGGCATGACCAAGGAACAACTAGCAGTCCTGTTTTGGCCAGATTCTGATGAGACTACCGCAGCCAATAACTTCAAGGTGACTCTCAGCGCGCTGAACCAAACGCTGGAACCTGATCGTTCGCCAAAGGAAGCCGCGCAGTTTGTGGTGCGTAACGGCGAGCAATACCGTTTGAACCGGCAGATGAAAATCAACCTGGACACCGATCATTTCGAACGGTTGGCGTTGAGTCCACAACTGGAGGATAAGGCTCTGGCGGTGGCATTCTATAAGGGTAGATTGCTCGAGGGTGAGCCGCTTCAGGAAGCCTTTATGCCGGAAGTGCAGTATTACCACCGCCTGTACCTGGACTGCCTCAACAAGGTAATCGAAGCGGCGATCGGGGAAAAAGATTACGACAAAGGGTTGGAATTGAGCAATCGCCTGGTCAGGCAGGAACCGCTGCTGGAGGTGGGGTATCAGTACCAAATGCGGATCTACCACGCGCTCGGAAATTTCAGTATGGTGCGCAAAGTCTACAATCAGGCGATGGTTGTCGGGCGCAGAGCTTATGGTGTGGAGTCCAGCAACTTGCGTGATCTGTTCCAGGAATTGACAAGGTTGTAAAAAGCCTTCTTTCGGATGATAAATTTACCTAAAAGCGCCGGATCCCGGTTGTTTTTGTTACCGATTTGTAACCTCAGTCCGGTAAACTAAGAATACTGGGTAGTTTTCGTCATCATTTTCTGTTAAAAATTGAATAAAGGAGACTGGAATGCGTTTGCAAGACAAAGTTTGTATCATCACTGGTGGTGCTGCGGGTATCGGCAAAGCGACGGCTGTAAAATTTGCCGCCGAAGGCGCAAAAGTAGTTATCTGCGATGTCAATGAAGCAGCTGGCAATGCACTGGCTGAAGAGCTGGGCAATGATGCCAGTTTTTGGAAAGTCAACGTGGTCAATCGCCAGGAAGTCCAGGCATGGATCGATGCGGTTGCCGCGAAATATGGCAGGATTGATGTTTTGATCAATAATGCAGGCATTACACGCGACAGCCAATTCGTCAAGTTTAAGGAAGGCGAAGTGGTTGGTCAGATGAGCGAAGAAGCATTCGACGCTGTGATCGCAGTCAACTTGAAGGGTGTCTTCAACTGCACCCAGGCTGTGGTGCCCTACATGATCAAACAGGGTAGCGGCGCGATTGTGAGCGCCTCCAGCGTGGTCGGGTTGTATGGCAACTTTGGTCAGACTAACTATGCCGCAACCAAATTTGGTGTGATTGGCATGACCAAGACCTGGGCGAGAGAACTGGGTAAATACCAGATCCGTGTCAATGCCGTGGCTCCCGGTTTCATCCTGACTGAAATGGTCCTGAAGATGCCCGAGAATGTGCTGGCTGGAATGGCTGCGAACGCGCCCCTAAAGCGCCTTGGCAAGCCGGAAGAGATCGCCAATGTTTATGCTTGGTTGGCATGTGACGAAGCCTCATATGTTCATGGCGCGGTCATCAGTGTGGACGGCGGGATCGTTTTGGGTTCTTAGTTGATCCTTCGCCAAACACGAAGAACAACTTTCAACTGAAGGGACAAAAAATATGACTCGTTACGCAACTATTTTAGGAACAGGGATGTACATCCCTGAGAATGAAATTACCAATGAAACCTTTGCAGGGTGGATGGGTGAGGTCAGCCCCAAGCTGGCAGAGGTTGTTGGCAAGTTTGAGACCAACAGCGGTATCAAAACCCGCTTTTATGCCCCGGATGACTGGGCGACTTCGGACCTGGCTACAGAGGCAGGCAAGGCAGCCATTGCCGATGCCGGTCTGACCCCTGAGGATATCGACCTGGTGATCGTGGGCACTGACAGCCCGGATTACATCACCCCGGCGACATCGGTTGTGACCCAATTCAAGCTTGGCTGTGTCAATGCCGGCACATGGGATGTCGGTTGCGCTTGCGCGTCCTTCCCAACCGCTCTAACACAGGCAGCCGGTTTGATCGCCACCAATCCTCATCTTAAGTACATCCTGGTGATTGGTGCTTATATGATGCACAAACTCTCCGACAACAAGCATGATGTCACTGCTTTCTTTTATGGCGATGGCGCTGGCGCGGCGGTTGTTGGCGCTTCGGATAAACCCGGTTTTGTGTCCTCCTCGATCAAAGCCGATGGTTCCTACCATAAGAACTGGGGGATCTACTCCGGCGGCACTTATGAGCCTGCCACGGTTGAGAGCGTTGAAGCTGGACGCACCAAGGTGAAACTGGTCACGCCTTTCCCCGCAACGGTCAACCACGAAGGGTGGCCTGCGCGCGTGCGTGAATGCGCTGCCAATGGCGGATTTGAACTGAGCGAGATCGATCACATCATTTTCACCCAGGTGAACGTGAACAGCATCAAGCTGGTGATGGAAAATCTTGGATTACCCGTTGAGAAGGCGCATTACGTGATGGACAAATGGGGCTATATGGGCTCTGCTTGTCTGCCGATCGCATTCCATGACGCCGTCAAGCTGGGCAAAATCACTTCCGGCATGCGCGTAGTATTTTGCGGTTCCGGTGTGGGTTACAACCAGGCTGCCACCTGTTTCATCATGCCTTAATGGAGGTTGGGTCGTGAGCTGGCGAGAAGAGTATCAACAAAAAACAATTACCATTCCTGAGGCGATCAGCAAAGTCAGCTCCGGGATGACTATCCAGATTGGCATTGCAGCCTCTGAACCCGTTGGTTTGCTGGAGGAGCTGGCAAGGCAGGCCGACCGGTTGTGGGATATCACCACCTGGACATGTTTACCCATGCGTCCTTACGACATCTTCATGAAACCGGAGATGGAAGGGCGCTTTTTCAACGATAACTGGTTTTATGGCGCGCCTGACCGGGCTGTGCATGGGGAGGGAAGGGTTTCGTATACCCCTAACAACCTGCATCAAGCCGGAACCGATAAGCTGGTGGGGAACGGTGGACGACTCGACATGATGCTCGGTACCTGCACACCGCCAAACGCGGAAGGTCTGATCTCCCTCTCGATGGGCGCAGTAGTGGAACGCGAAATGATCGATGCGGCAGACCTGGTGATTTTGGAGGTCAATGAAAACCTGCCCTGGACGGATGGCGATGTGGTCATCCCGATTTCGCTGGTGGATCACTTCGTGAAATACAATAGCCCGCTGGTACAGGTTCCTTCCGCTGAGCCAAACGTAACTGATGAGCACATCGGACGCCACGTGGCGGAGTTCATTGAAGATGGCTGCACCATCCAGCTTGGCATCGGCGGCACGCCAACAGCTCTGGCGGAGTTCATCAGTGACCGCCGCAATCTGGGCGTCCACTCGGAACTACTTGTCGACGGCATTTACAAGCTCTGGAAAGCCGGCGCTGCAGATAACAGCCGCAAGACCCTGCATCCGGGCAAGTTTGTGGCGACCTTCGCGATAGGCACGCAACCCCTTTACGATTTCATGAACGACAGCCAAGACGTGCTGCTGTTGAGGGGGAGTTACGTGAACAACCCCTATGTGATCGCGCAAAACTATAAGATGATCAGCATCAATACCGCCATCCAGGTGGATGTGCTTGGGCAGGTTTGTTCCCAAAGCCTCGGCACGCGCCAGTTCAGCGGCACCGGCGGTCAGCTCGACACGCACCGTGGGGCGCAAATGTCAAAAGGCGGAAAGGGGATCATTGCTCTGCGTTCAACAGCAAAGAACGGCACGATTTCGACGATTGTGCCCACCCTGGCTCCAGGCGCTGGTGTAACTGTGCCCAGCCAGGATGTGGATACAATCGTGACCGAGTATGGCAGCGCCCAGTTGCGCGGGTTGTCGGTAAAGAAGCGCATGGAAGCATTGATCAAGATTGCGCATCCGGATTTCAGGGAGTCGATTCGGGAAGAGTGCCATAGGCTTGGCATCGTACCCGATAAACAGTTCTTTTAAAAGGAGTTTTGATGGATAAATCATT
This sequence comes from uncultured Anaerolineaceae bacterium, assembly GCA_964584065.1. Lineage (GTDB taxonomy): Bacteria > Chloroflexota > Anaerolineae > Anaerolineales > Anaerolineaceae > Mesolinea. Next base: position 7,186 of record CAZOYK010000112.1, read on the forward strand.
ACTTGGCAAGTGGACACAGACTGAAGATCAGCCCTACCCAGGTTTGTTTTTCCTGTTTCTTGAAGATGGCAATTTTGAAGCGCGTTATGACGCCCTGGGGATTG
>CAZOYK010000113.1:0-6871 GCA_964584065.1 uncultured Anaerolineaceae bacterium
CGGGCTTGTTCGATGCTCAATTCCATCACAACCTCGGAAGCTGGATTAGCCCCAGGATGTTCCCCAGGATCGCCAGCAGAATCAAAATGAAAACAATCGTCCGGATCACGCGCCACGCCAGTTTGAAGACGTCCCGCAGCACCCAGATGATCGCCAAAATCCCAGCAACGAGGATGGCTAAGTTGATCAACTGGCGTGTAAGTTCCGGATCCATTTTCACTTAAGCAGCATTCGGGTAAAGGTCGCCTTTTTTGACGACCATCGTCACCTGGTTGCTGCCGTAGCGGTAGCTGAGGTTGCGGTAATCCGGCGTGGTCAGCACGAGGAAGTCCGCCTGTTTCCCCGGCTCTATCGAGCCAACTTTGCGTTCCAGGGCGACGGCTTTGGCAGAGTTAATCGTGGAGGCTGCCAGCGCCTGGGCGGGCGTCAGCTTCAGGTAGCGGCAAGCCAGCGCCTGGATGAACTGCATGGATTCGTTCCAGGTGGTGCCCGGGTTCAGGTCGGTTGCCAGCGCCAGGTAGCCATCGGCTGCCAGAATTTCCTTTGCCGGGGTGTATTCCTGCTGTGCCAGGCCAAAGGGCGTGCCCGGCAGTGAAACCGCAACGGTCTCGCTGGCTGCCAGTTGAGCGATATCCTCAAGCGAGGTCTTCACCAAATGATCCGCCGAGACAGCCCCAAGCTCTGCCGCCAGACTGGCGCCGCCCAAATTTTCAAATTCGTCAGCATGTAGTTTTATCGGAAAGCCCAGACCTTTTGCGACAGTCAGGATCTCACGGGTTTCTTCGATCTCAAACACGCCCGCTTCACAAAAGACATCTACAAAAGGCAGCGGTCGCACGCCAGCATGCGCAAGCCACCACTGTTTGGTTGCAGGCAGCGCTTCTTCGCACAAAAAGCGGGTGAAGCCCTCGGTGTTGCCTTTGTATTCAGGCGGGATGGCGTGCGCGCCCATGTAGGTGGGCACGATTTCGATCGGCGCGGTGCGGTCCAGCTCAAGGATGGCTTCCAACTGGCGCAGTTCGGTTTCGATGTCCAGTCCATAACCCGTTTTGGCCTCTATGGTAGTGGTGCCATTGGCGAAAGCAATATCCGCGCGGCTGCGTGCTTCTTCCACCAGCTGCTCAAGGCTGGCCTGCCTTGTAGCCGTAAGTGTCGCCAGGATGCCCCCGCCAGCTGCCATGATCTCCATGTAGCTCTTGCCCTGCAGGCGCATCTCAAACTCGCCCGCGCGGTCCCCTGCCCAAATCAGGTGGGTATGCGGGTCCACGAACCCCGGCACAACCGCCTGCCCTTGCAGGTCCACATGGTCAGCGTAGGGATATCGCTCCAGCAAATCCTCATCCCTGCCAACAGTAAGGATGATTTCACCCTCACAAGCGATCGCGCCCTGCTCGAGCATGCCGAGTTTGCCAAGGGTTAGCCCCCTCTGGGGACCCCCCGCAATGGTTATTAGTTGTGAGATGTTATGGAAAATTTTCATGCCCTAATTGTAACGGATAAGGCGGATAGCTCATAGCTCATAGCTCATAGGCAATGGCTGGTAGGAAAAGACGAGATCGCTTCGCAACCCTTGTAAAAAGACACAAGGGCAGGCTGAGGCTCGCGATCACGGTTTTTTCGCAGGGCGGAATCCGCTTCAATTGCGGACCCCGCCAATTTCCTAAGATTATATATAACGACTTACTTATCCCAGTCAATCACCACGCAGTGGTAAAGATCGGGTTCGAACATCAGCCCGTGATAGGCTCTTTCGGCCTCCTCGGGCTCAATCACATGGGTGATCAGCCACGAAACCGGCAGCTCGCGGCTCAGGATCATGCTGCAAACGGTCTCAAAGTTGCGCGCCACGTGCATGCGCATGCCTTCGCTTTCAAAAACCGGCTCCAGGCTGTTGAATGCCCCGGTCACGCGCAGCATGCGCATGTGAATGGCATTGAGCATGGGGGTCACATCCAGGGTGCAGGATGCGCGAGGGGTGCCAAGCAGCGCCACCTGACCGTACTTCTTAGTGACCAAAATTGCCGTCTCAATTGCCCGAGCCGCGCCGGTCACGTCCACAGCCGCGTCCAGCCCGCCAAAGCGCGCCTGGATCTGCGCCAACTGCTCTTCTGCCGGGCAATCCACGATGTGTGAAATTCCCATTTGCTGAGCCTGAGCACAACGCTCCACCACCGGGTCGATTGCTACCACCTCTGCACCGAGCTTTTTGAGCATCAGCGCAGCCAGCAGTCCGATCATTCCCATGCCAAACACGCCTATTCGATCCCCAAGGCGCACTTCCACGCTGTTGACGCCGCTGATTGCCACCAACCCCAGGGTGATCAAGGTGCCTTCCTGAGCGCCGATGCCCTCGGGCAATTTGAAGATCATTGGACCCTGAGTGCGCTGCCCACGCGAGAAGCGGCAAATCGAAGTGTGCGGACCGGTGTAGAACACGCGATCGCCAACTTCCAGGTCGGTCAGACCCTCACCCTTTGCCAGCAGCTTGCCCACCGCTGAGTAGCCCGGCCGTACCGGGTAACTGAAACCCTTCTTGATCTCGAAAACGCGCGAGAGTTCCGTTCCGGCGCTGATCATGGTGGCTTCCGCCTGGATGATGGCTTCATTGGGCTGCAGATTACTGGTGTCGAGCTCTTCCTCGACTACTTCTGCGCGCCCTTTGGCTGGGATGATGACGGTTCTCGCCAGCATCTCAGGCCTCCCCAAAGACCCGACGCAGATGCCCGTCGTGCTTTTCCAATTCAGCGCGCGCCTGCTCCACCGGCAGCTCCGTCTTTATGATAACAGCCGCCAGTTTCACGCTTCCTTTTGCAGACGCCAATGCTTCCGCAAGGCGTTCTGTTTCCACCGCGGGAAAAATTTCGCGCAGGATGTTCAGGCAACGCGCATGCAATTTCTCGTTGGTCGCTCTGACGTCCACCATCAGGTTGCTGTAGGTCTTGCCCTGCTGGATCATCGTCGCGGTTGAAAGCAGGTTCAGCACCAGCTTCTGGGCTGTGCCGGCCTTGAGGCGGGTGGAGCCCGAAAGCGCTTCCGGTCCGGTTTCCACTTCGATCGCAACATCGGCATGTTTGCCGATCTCGCTGTGCTTGTTATTGGCGACGCTGATCGTGCCCGCGCCGACACTCTTTGCGTAATCCAAACCGCCAATTACATACGGCGTGCGACCGCTGGCAGCGATACCGCAGACGACGTCATTTTGGTATAGCCCAAGAGCCTTCAGCTGCTCAGCGGCTGCCAGGGGATCATCCTCAACATGCTCCACTGCCCCGCTGATAGCTTTCTCACCACCCGCAATCAACCCAACTACTCCCTCAGGAGGCATTGAGAAGGTCGGTGGGATCTCGGAGGCGTCCATCACGCCGAGTCTGCCGCTGGTGCCTGCGCCGATATAGATCAGGCGACCACCGCGCTGCATGCGCTCGGTAATGAGCTCCACCGCTTCTGCAATCTGCTCTGCCTGTTCATCCACCGCATCAGCCAGCACTCTGTTTTGACCGTTCAGCATCCGCACCATAGCCAGGGTCGGCAACAAATCAATATCCAGGGTCGCAGGGTTGCGCTGTTCGGTCTTCAACTTCTTAATTTCAGAGGGTTGAACTGCCATTTCTCTCCTTTACAAGTCAAATAAACGATTAATTGCCAGAGCCACGCCATCATCGTGGATGCTTTCCGTCACTTCATCTGCTACTTCTCTTACATTTGCATGAGCATTGCCCATCGCCACGGCATAGCCAGCAATTTTCATCGCCGGCACATCGTTGCCGCTGTCGCCAAAAACAATCACGTTTTCGGGATCCAGGCCGTAGTGCTCACAAACATGAAGCAATCCGGAAGCTTTGGTCACACCACCTTTTGTCACTTCAATGGTCTGATAATCCGTGACAGCAGCTTCAAAGCCAAAGTTTTGCCGAACCATCCTGACCGCAGCAGAGACGTCTTCCTCTCTCGCCATCCTGAAACCAAACTTTGCCACCGGCTTCATGGTCTGTTCAACGTGCTCAATGTCATCGAGGATGGTATAAACCCGCTGATATTCCCTGGCTGATTTTTCCCGCTCCGCTTCATTGGGCTGCAGATCCAGCAATCGCTCAAAGTCTTGCTTCATCAGGTAACCGGAGCCATCTTGAAAAGAGACATGGAAAGAATTGGTGATCGTGGGCAACCAACGCAGAAAACGCAAGGCCGTCTCCACATCGAAACCATCAAAATTGAAGACTTCCTTTGTGCGGATGTTGCCAATCATCGTACCGTTGGAACCAATTGCGATCTCGAGACTGGGGATGTCATGCACTGCCGGGGGTAATGTGAAAATATGCCGACCAGTTGCCACGATCGTCCTTAAACCACTTTCAGCAAGCCGGGTTATGGCAGACTTGGTAAGCTCAGTGATCGTACTCTTGGTCAGAATAGTTCCGTCCAGGTCAAAAGCGGCTAACTTGATATTCTCTTTTGTGAATTCTCTCTTCAAAACAAATCCTTTCGATGCTTGTTACTATTTCGGTCCGAGGCTCTTAACAATGCCTTTGTACTTGTTGATCAGTGCCAGGTTGCGTTCGTGCCCATTGGGAACATTACCGGAAGTGAGTAATTCGAGTTCATAACCTTCCGCTTCCGCCAACTCCGTCATCATGGCGGTCAGGGTGTGCACAATAGCCGCACCGGCAATGGTGGAGGTTGGGGCGATCTTGATCCCCGAAGCTACTTCCACGCAGGCATCACCCAACACACCAAAGTTATCGAGCACGATGTCGCAGATCTCATATAATTTCAAGCCCGAATGATGGCGGCTTTGCAGTGGACGGGAGTGGTTCAGGTTGGTCAGCGCCACGGTCAGGGCGCCGCGTTCTTTTGCGCCCAAGGCCATCTCGATCGTCAGGGGATTGATGCCGCTGTTCGAGAAAACAATCACCACATCCTTTTCACTGACTTTGAATTCTTCCAGCAGCGGTTCAGCATGACCTTCGCTGCGTTCGTAGGCTGAAGAAGCCGTGGCATCTTTATGAAGCATGAGTTCTTCCGTCAGGATCGGATTTACAGGACCCATGCCGCCAGCGCGATAAAACATTTCGAGTGCCAGCAGATGCCCATGACCGGTGCCAAAGGGGAAGATTAAACCTCCCTGTTTGACCCTTGCCAGGATAGCGGCTGCAGCTTCACGATATTGCGCTTCGTTCTCCTTGATCTTCTCAAGAATCCCACCTAAGTTTTCCAGATATTCATTTGCGTATGTCATTTTCACTCCATTTCTCCTGCCATCAGCCATGCCAAATCATCCGTGATCTCTTCTGATGCGCCTTTGGGCATCGGTGACATGATGCTTTCGTATGTCTTGCCGTATTCGCCCTCATCCGCAAGATAGCCGCCGTAATCATCGGCGTAACCCCATATAAGCGGGAGTTTTGCTTTGCTGGCTGCTTTGATCTTCATGCCAAAGCGCGAGAAGAGCTCTCCGGGTTGTTTGCAAATCTCAATATCGCCCAGGCGGATAATTGCTGCATCAAACCTGGCGGTAATTTCCTCTTTTTTCAACTTGAGATCAATAGCGTAGACAGAAGAAAGCAGGATTTTATGCTTGTCGTAATTTTCTTCGCTTGACATTTGCTGCTTAATTTGGTCCTGCAGGCTCAAAAAAGCTTCTTTATCCACGGGATAACTGGTTTCCCAATGATACTCTTCCACCATCGGCTCACTCAGGCTCAGCGGTGTTAATTCTTCGCTCGCAAAAAGCTGTGCCAAAATACCCTCACCAGTGCGAGCCAGTTCCTGCGCGTCGTGACCCTGGCGGTAGTTGCGGTTGCTCATGTCGCCGGATGCGCCTTGCATCATCAGGGGATACACTCCCAACCTCTCCTTGACGCCGCGGCTGATGTAACCCAGCAAGTCGCTGCTGATCTGCAGATTTTGGGCGCCCAGAACCGTTGGGTGGCAGGCAATATTTACAATCGCAGCAATCACATCTTTCTTATTTTTAAAGACGATCAAAGTGACGTCTTTATCCTCGGGTTTTCCTATGCCATTGCGATTGCCATACAGACCTTCGATTTTCACGGTACGGTACCAGGCTTCTACTTCCACTGGTTCGTTCTCAAAACAGGCTGTGATGGTGGAGTAGATCTTTTCCTTCAAGAAATCCTGGTAGCGCCGCCAGAAGCCATCATCACTTTCTTCGTCGAACATGGGCAGGCGCTCAGACCGGATTTCCGGACCAGCATGGGTGTGGGTGGTGGCGATGGTTACCCTTTCGGGATAGACCCCAAACTCCCGCTCAAGCTGCTCTTTAACCGCAGCGACAATTTCCTGCGTGATCATCAGGATTTCTACATCGCACATCACAACGGTCTCCCCGTTAATCTCCAGCAGAATCGCGGTGCATTTCAAATCATCCAGGACACCCTCAGATTTCTGCTTGCGCATGCCGTAGCCGCCCATAAAACAGGGCTCCTGCGGCGTTACATAACTTGTTGATGTGGCTACGTTGATCATTATCACCTCAATAAGTGTTTGAGCATCTGTTGGTTAAAAATCTTATCCCCTTCAGTTGCCCGCTCGAAGACCCGCCGCCCTTCCACATAAGTCTCAAGCGCCTTGTAATCGTCGCTAATGACCACAAAATCAGCATCCTTGCCAATTTTGAGGGATCCTTTTTGGTCACCAATGCCATATTTTCGGGCAGGCACAAGCGCCGCCATTCTCAGGGCATCTTCTATCTCAATTCCAATGTTTTCGACCAGATTCCAAATGCCATAGAGCACCGGCTTGCTGCTCCCGCGCAGGCGCCCCCCGGGTTCACGCACAAATCCCAGGTCGTCCACGATCACTTCGCCGGAATGCCCCAGGAAACCACGGTAGGTGCCGGTTGGCGCGCCGG
>CAZOYK010000114.1:0-6838 GCA_964584065.1 uncultured Anaerolineaceae bacterium
CAGCGTGAGGAGCCCGCGAAAGGCAGCAACTAAGCATGAAAACTAAGATTCAACCCAAATACTATCCTAATGCCAAGGTCTCCTGTGCCTCTTGTGGCGCCGAGTGGACCACAGGCTCAACCGTGCCCGAAATCCGCACGGAAGTTTGTTCAAATTGCCATCCCTTCTACACCGGTCAGCAGGCTCGCATCCTCGACCGTGAAGGTCAGGTGGATCGCTTCTACAAACGTCTCCAGGTTCGCCAGGACTACGTTGCTGAGCAGAAAAATGCCTCCCAAGCTAAAACTTCTCCCAGCCGCTTGATCTCCGAGCTCAACCTCGGCGCCAAAGCAGTAGCTGCACTCAACCGAGCAGAAATTGTCACGGTTGGTGATGTCCTCGCCAAACTCGAGGGTGGTGAGAAAGCACTGCTTGATATCGAAGGTTTCGGTCGCAAGTCATTGATCGACCTCAAGAAGTCTCTGCGCCAACTGGGCTATCAGCTTCCGGCTGCTGCTCAGGAGATCGAGATCTAAACGGATCTTGAAAATGAAAAATCAGGCAGGTTGCGAAACCTGCCTTTTTTATTCTTCGCGTTGCCAGCCAACCATTAAAGCTTTATACTTTTTATCATTGTAATCATCTGAACCAGGAGGCTTTATGTCACAACCAGCCGGAATCCTTGAAGTTATCACCGGATCCATGTTCTGTGGAAAAACCGAGGAGCTCATTCGCCGCCTCAGACGCGCAACCATTGCAAAGCAAAAGGTGCAGGTCTTCAAACCTGTGATCGACGACCGCTATGCTTATTTCAAGGTAAAGTCGCACTCAGGAATGGACTATGAGGCTGTTCCCGTTTCCAGTTCCAAGGAATTGCTTGAGAAGCTCGATCCATCGGCAACGGTTGTTGGCGTGGATGAAGCCCAATTCTTTGATGATGGCATCATCGATGTGGTCAACCACCTGGCTGACAATGGTCTGAGAGTGATCGTGACCGGGCTTGATACTGATTTTCGCGGTGAGCCATTTGGCTGCATGCCGTTGATCACTGCCAAAGCGGATAAGGTTGACAAACTTACGGCGATTTGCGTTGTCTGTGGCGAGCCTGCCACCCGAACCCAGCGCCTGGTGGGGGGCAAGCCAGCGCGTTATGACGAACCGATTGTGGTTGTTGGAGCGGCTGAAATGTATGAAGCCCGCTGCCGCCACTGCCACTGCGTCCCGAGAGAGTAGGTGCATATGCCCCAGCCTTATCAGGAATACCTGGACAAAATTCTCATTCCAGAAGACCAGCTTCAGGCGCGGATTCGCGAACTGGCAGCGGAAATTAATCGTGATTATGCCGGCAAAGAACTCCTGGTGATCTGCATCCTGCGTGGTGGGGTCATGTTTCTTACTGATCTGATCCGCCACATTGATGTGCCCCTGGCGATCGAATTTATGGCAGTTTCCTCTTATGGCACCGGCGCGCGCTTTTCCCAGGGCGATGTGCGCATAACCCTGGACTTGAACACAACGATCTACGGCAGGCATGTCATGATCGTTGAGGATATTATTGACAGCGGTCATACCCTTTCTTCAGTTATCGACCTGTTAAAAACGCGCGAACCAGCCTCGATCTACGTGTGCACATTGCTTGACAAATTCGAACGCAGGGAAGTGGATGTGCCTATTCGCTACTGCGGCTTCAAAATTGCCAATGAATTTGTTTTTGGGTATGGGCTTGACATGGACGAGTACTATCGTAACCTGCCTTTCGTGGCGACAGTTGATCTGGACAGATATGAAGCTCCGGCTGGATAGCGAACTCCTGCAGCTCCTGGGATTGGTCCGGGAGTTGGCGACAGAAACGCGGGTATACCTCGTTGGTGGCGCAATTCGCGATCTCTTGCTTGGCAGATCAGCGAAGGATCTTGATTTCGTTCAATCTCAGGGCTCAATCCAACTGGCAAAGGCCGTCAGCCGCCGTCTGCATGGGGCTATATACACGCTCGACGATGTACGCCATTCAGCACGGGTGATCCTGCGGCAGGGTGAAGAGGATGAACAGGTGCTCGATTTCACGTCCTTTATCGGGGAAAAACTCGAGCAAGACTTGCGACAACGCGACTTTACCATCAACGCCATGGCGCTTGATTTGGAAAAACCTGAGCTTCTAATCGATCCACTGGGTGGGGAGGGCGACCTTGAAGCCAGGAAATTGCGGCTTTGCGGACCGGACTCGCTGACCTCGGACCCAATTCGCGTTCTGCGGGGAGTGCGCCTGATAAGCAGCTACGACCTGAGCTATGAATTTGAAATAATCGAGGCGATGCGCGTAGCCATAAAGAAGTTGGGCCTTGTTTCTGGAGAGCGTATTCGCGATGAGTTGTTCAAGTGCCTTGCGATTTCCAGTTTCGATGCTGTCGTTGGACTATTTAATGAATTTGGCGTTTTTGACCAGCTGCGCCTGCTTACATTTGGCGTGGATCCTGTTGAATCGAATCTCCAGCAGGATGACACTGAAACTCTGATTTCGCTGACGGAAATGACGATGAAACCTGATGACGATGTTCAGGATCCGGATTACATAACCGATCATGAGTTGGAGCACTTGCTTGATTATCAGGCTATGCTGGATGAGCCTCTGCAGGGTGGGCGGAAGCGGCGCCATCTGCTGCTGCTTTGTTCTATCTTGCTTCACATCCATCCCGCCTTCGACGCGGGAAAGACCAGTGAAAATAAACTTCAGCCCGAGATTTTTGCTGAACAAATTTCCCGGGCATTCTCGACCGGGCAGAAAGAAAAGGCTTATTTCAAAGCTGTTTCCGGTGGTTTTCTGAGGTTGGCGGAGTTTTCCGCATCCAAACCCGGAAAGCTTGATTACTATCGATTTTTCCGCGATTTTGGCTCTTACGGGCTGGATAGTGCTCTGCTTGCAATGGCAGAGATTGATACGTTGGGGGACAATTCACAATTTGACCCGAAAATCTGCTGGCAGATCTTTCATACCTGGTTCATTGAACAGGCTCAGACGGTAAATCCACCGCGGATTGTCGATGGCACTCAGCTGCAGCAGGAACTCTCAATCGGACCTGGTTCACACATTGGCTATTTGCTTGAGGCTATCCGGGAGCAGCAGGTTTTGGGCAACCTTAAGACGACTGGGCAAGCGATTGCTTTTGCTGGTAACGAATTTGAAAGGATTGGAAAAAATGATCGTACACGTAAATGACATAGACATGTTTTACGAAATTCGAGGGAGCGGACGCCCTATCTATCTCATCCATGGTTTGGCGCTTGACCACAGCATTTGGGTAGAGATGGCAGATTTCTATGCGGATCAGGCGCAGTTCATCATTCCAGATTTGCGCGGTCACGGCTGTACCCCGCTTGGAAATGCAGACGCCAGCCTCGAACAGCTCGCCAGTGATGTGATCCAATTGGCTGACCATCTTGGTCATCAACAGTTTATTTTGGCAGGGCACTCTCTGGGTGGGTATGTTGCCTTGGCATTGGCTGAAGCGCACCCTGAGCGACTGAGCGGGTTGGTGACGGTAACCAGCCATGCCCGCGCGGACAGCCCTGACAAACTCGAAAATCGCTTTGAACAGGCCAGCCAAGCACGCCTCGAAGGTATAAAGAGCATGAGTGACAACTTGATTGAGCGCATGATGCCTGAGGGTGAGTTGGCTCAGCCAGATGAACACATGTGTGAGGTCGTTTCGAATTCTTCAGCAGAAGGTTTTGCCAATGTTCAGTTGGCAATGGCTAAGCGTCCAAATCGCCTGCATGTATTAAGGTCATTGGCCTGTCCCGTTCTGGCAATTGCTGGTGGAAAGGATCGCATCCTGCCAAAGGAAATTGCGCTTGAGGTTGCAGAAAATGCACAGCGAGGTCGGGCGGTGTGTTTGCCGGAAATCGGTCACTTGCCCATGCTCGAGGTTCCCTACACGCTTGGCGCTTTGCTGGTTAGCATGTGAGGTTTAATGACAAATATTGATTTTATTTTTAGCCGGCGCAGCATCCGCCGCTTTACGCCAGAAAAGATCAGTGATACCCAAATAAAGTTACTTCTCGAAGCTGCCATGGCTGCGCCTACCGCGATGAACATGAAGCCCTGGCATTTTGTGGTCGTCGATGACCCTGCCAAGCTGGATGAGCTTCGAAAGATCCTGCCTTTCGGGAAAATGGATGCACCTTTGGCGATTAGTGTCTGTGGAAATATGCAGTCGATCAAAAGACCCGTTCTGGAGCGCTTTTGGGTGCAGGACTGCAGTGCTGCCACAGAAAACCTGCTCCTTGCTGCAAATGCAATCGGGCTGGGAGCGGTCTGGTGTGGGGTGCATCCCATCAAAATGCTCGAAAATGCGGTAAGCGCCATTCTCAACCTGCCAAAGCTGGTAATCCCCCTGAATGTTGTTTTTATCGGTCAACCGGCCGAAGAAAAACCAGCCCGTACCCAATATGATCAGGCGAGAATCTCCCACAACCTTTTTGAAATCCGCTGGGAGAATCCTGCGGATCAAGGTTGAGCATTTCTTGCTCGGCAATTTACTTATCATTTGTGCTTTATTCCAGGTAAAGGGACTGTACAAGGCGTTCATGCCGGTAAACTGGAAATTGAATATGGTAAAATTTTAGATTGTGGATGTCTAAAACAATCAAGATCATTAGGAGGATCTATGTCAAAGAAATGGGTTTATTTATTCAATGAAGTTGACCAAGCTGAGGCTTATGCTGGCAGCTGGGATGGTGTTCGCGGTTTACTCGGCGGCAAAGGTGCCAACCTCGCTGATATGACACGCGCCGGTGTGCCAGTGCCCCCGGGATTGACCATCACAACAGAAGCCTGCAATGCTTTTCAGGTTACCCGCGAATTCCCCGAGGGAATGTGGGACCAGGTGCTCGTAGCCCTCAAATCCGTTGAGGAACGAGCTGGCAAGAAGTTCGGTGACCCCGACAATCCTTTACTTGTTTCATGCCGTTCAGGTGCAAAGTTTTCAATGCCTGGCATGATGGATACCGTCCTAAACCTTGGTCTGAATGACGAAGTGGCCAAGGGGTTAGTGGTCAAGAGTGGCGACGAGCGTTTCGTAAACGATTCATATCGCCGTCTCGTTCACATGCTCGGCACGGTTGTGATGGGCATCGATGATGAGCATTTCGAGGAACCTCTGAAAGCCCTCAAAGAAGAAAAGGGTTACAAGAGCGACACCGAAATGACCGCTGCTGATTGGGCAGCTATCACTGAAGCTTACAAGCAGGTTGTTCACGAGCAGATGGGCTTTGAATTCCCGCAGGATCCTTATAAACAGCTTGAACTGGCTGCCAAAGCCGTGTTTGACTCCTGGAATGCCAAGCGCGCCATCGACTATCGCCGCCGCGAAAACATTCCTGATGATCTTGGTACTGCTGTCAATATTCAGACCATGGTCTTTGGCAACATGGGCGGCGACTCTGGTACCGGCGTTGCCTTCACCCGTGATCCCCAGACTGGCGAAAATATTATGTTTGGTGAGTACCTGATGAACGCCCAGGGTGAAGACGTTGTGGCTGGCATTCGCAATACCTCCAAGATTTTGGGTATGAAGGAAGAACTGCCTGAAGTTTACGCACAATTCGCAGACATCACTGAACGCCTTGAGCAGCATTACAAGGATATGCAGGATGTTGAGTTCACCATCGAACATGGCAAACTGTGGATGCTCCAGACCCGCAACGGCAAACGTTCTGCGAAAGCTGCCATCAAGGTCGCGCATGATATGGTTCAGGAAGGTCTGATCGACAAGAAAACTGCCCTCAACAGGGTTTCCACTGAACAAATAGACCAGATGCTGCATCCCCAGTTTTCCCACAAGGATATTGAAAATGCCCGCGATGAAGGTCGCTATTACGCCAAGGGCGTCAACGCTTCTCCGGGGGCGGCTGTTGGACGAATTTACTTTGATGCCGACCTGGTTGAAAAGATGCATAATGTTGAAAAACAAGATGTCATCATGGTTCGCCCGTTCACCAAGCCAGACGATGTGCATGGTATGCTGGCTGCCAAAGGCATTCTCACCAGTGAAGGTGGAGCCACCTCGCACGCCGCGGTGGTTGCCCGCCAGTTTGGTGTGCCCTGCGTGGTTGGTGCTGCGGACATCGCGATCGATATGAACAAGCGCCAGATGACATGCCGTGGTACTACCGTCAAAGAGGGCGAGTGGATTTCGCTTGACGGCACAACCGGTGAGGTCTTTGTTGGTCAGCTTGGTCTCACCACTCCTGATCTATCGGAACAAAAAGAACTTATGACCCTCCTCGGTTGGGCGGATGAAGTCTCCCGCTTGCAGGTATGGGCAAATGCGGATTATCCCAAAGATGCCCAACGCGCTCGTTCTTATGGCGCCAAGGGTATTGGTCTCTGCCGTACTGAGCACATGTTCTTTGAAGTCACGCGTCTGCCAGACGTGCAGAAGATGATCATGAACTCTGAAGCCACTCAACACATGCTGAACAACCTCGAACAACTCGAGAGGGCTTATGCTGCTGGTCGTCTTGAAGGCCGCACCCTGAATGAGAAAGATAAGGCAGCTCTCAAGGCTGAGATCGATGCACTAAAAGCTCAAATCGAGAATTCACCTGTTTCCAAGGCTTACTTTGGCGCTCTTGAGAAGATCCTGCCTTTACAGCGCAGTGATTTCTACGGACTTTTTGAGGCCATGACCGGTTTACCCGTGATCATCCGCCTGATTGATCCTCCTCTGCACGAGTTCCTCCCCAGCATGGAAGATCTGCTAACCGAAGTTGCCACCCTGAAAGCCAAGGGCATTACCGAAGGTCTGGCAGAAAAACAGAATATGCTCGATGTTGTCATGGGACTGCACGAAAGCAACCC
>CAZOYK010000115.1:0-6691 GCA_964584065.1 uncultured Anaerolineaceae bacterium
AGGTAGGCTTCCATCACTTCTATGTACCTGGGTATAGAAAAAATCAGGGTCGCGTTGACATTGATACCTTCACTGATCAGGGTCTCGATCACAGGCAGTCCGGCTTTGGTGGCAGGCACTTTGATCATGACGTTCTTGCGGTTCATCTGAGCCCACAATGCGCGACCATCTTCGATTGATTTCTCAGTTTGATAGGCCAGCAGCGGGTTTATTTCGACGCTAACCATGCCGTCCACACCATTTGTAGCTTCGTATACGGGCTTGAATAGATCTGCCGCTGCCTGGATATCTTCCCGGACTAACTCAAGATAAATTTGTTCTTTGCTGAGCCCTGCCCAGGCCATGGATTGCAGAGTATCGTCATAGGCCGCACTGCTGCTGATGGATTTTTCAAAGATGCTAGGATTGGAAGTGACTCCATAGACCTCCCCATCTTTGATCATAGATGCCATTTCTCCATCGATTAGCATGCCTCGTTCAATGTTGTCATACCAGACGGATTGTCCCGCTTGTTTTAAAGATTCAGATCGGTTCATTACATCTCTCCATGATGCTAAAATAGCTTTTTCGACAACTTCACGACGTTATCGACTGTGAAACCGAATTTTTCAAGCACAATCTCACCCGGTCCGCATTTGCCAAACTCATCGATGCCAATCGTGATACCCTCAGAGCCAACATATTTCTGCCAGCCTGTGGTTACGCCTGCTTCGATTGAGACGCGCCGCTTTACTTCGGATGGCAAAACAGATTGCTGATATTTCTTTGTTTGTTCTTCAAACAATTCCCAGCTTGGGAAGGAAACGACGCGCACTTTACGTCCCTGTTTCTCAAGCCGCTTCCCAGCATCAAATGCCAGGCTCAGCTCAGAACCTGTTGCCATCAGGATGATATCCGGTGTTCCCGCTTCCGTTTCATAGAGGATGTAAGCACCCTTCGCCACGCCCTTTGCAGGTTTACAAACACTTCGGTCGAGTGTGGGCAGGTTCTGTCTCGACAGAATCAAAGCGATCGCTCTGTCGCGGTGTTCGACCGCGTACTTCCAGGATTCGACGACTTCGTTTGAATCACCAGGTCGCAGGACTACCAGGTCCGGAATGAGGCGCAAGTTCATCACATGCTCAACTGGCTGGTGAGTAGGTCCATCTTCTCCGACAGCGATCGAGTCGTGGGTCAGGACCCAAACAACGCCCATTTTAGAAAGAGCGGCCACCCGCAGAGATCCTCTGGCATAGTCCGAAAACACCAGGAAGGTTGCAACGTAAGGAATAAAGCCGCCGTGAACCAACAAACCATTGCCGACTGCACCCATCGAAATTTCTCGGACGCCAAAGTGCATATTCCGACCTTCGGGGGTCTCCGGGCTGAATGCCGGCACTTTGTCCATCCAGGTTTTCACCGACGATGCCAGGTCAGCTGAGCCGCCGAATAATTCTGGCAGAACAGTACTGATGGCATTAATGACCTTACCAGAAGCTTCACGTGAGGCTAAGCCCTTTTCGCTGGCTGGAAATAGTGGCAAACTTTTTTCCCAATCCCTGGGCAATTGCCCCGCCAGCCTTCGTTCAAATTCTGCTGCAAGGTCGGGATGTGCTTTCTTATAAGCTTCGTAGGCTTGATCCCACTTTTCCTGTGCTTTTTTGCCAGCTTCCTGGCGCGTGCGGAAGTGAGTCAAAATTTCTTCAGGAACAAAGAACATTGGCTCAACAGGCCATCCAACGTTTTCCTTGGCTTTTGCCAGCTCATCTTTGCCTGCTGGTGAGCCGTGGATTCCCGAAGTGTTCGCCTTGGTTGGAAGACCGTAGCCGATAGTTGTCCGGCAAATAATGATCGATGGACGAGGATCCTTTTTGGCTCCCTCCACCGCGGCATCGATTGCTTCTACGTCGTTTCCATCGGCGACGTTCTGAACATGCCAGCCGTAAGCCTCAAACCGTTTGGCTACATCCTCGGTGAATGTAATTTTCGTTGACCCTTCGATGGTTATCTTGTTATCGTCGTAGAGGTAGATCAGTTTTCCCAACTGTAAATGTCCGGCCAGTGACGCGGCTTCGGAGCTGATACCTTCCATCAAATCGCCATCTGTGACGATGCCGAAGGTGTAATGATCCACAATCTTGTGATCTGGTTTATTGAAAATCGCTGCCAGGTGCTGTTCAGCAATTGCCATGCCGACACCGGTCGCAAAACCCTGCCCAAGAGGACCGGTGGTGGTTTCCACCCCAGGTGTGTGTCCCCATTCAGGATGACCAGGCGTGATCGAGCCCCATTGTCGGAATTGTTTCAGGTCCTCCATGGTCACATCGTAGCCTGTCAGATAGAGCATACTGTAAATCAGCATGGAACCATGCCCACCAGAAAGTACAAAACGATCCCGGTCAGACCACCCAGGATTTGCAGGGTTGTACTTCATGTGGCGCATAAAAAGGGTGTAGGCAAGTGCTGCTGTGCCCATCGGTAGCCCGGTGTGCCCAGAATTTGCCTTCTGCACTCCGTCAGCTGAGAGAAACCTGATTGTTTGTAAAGCTTTTTCCAGATCGATCTTCTTCATGTACGACCTCCAACAATTTTATGGTACGGGATGGTAAAATTCTACCATTGAATTTTTTAGCACTGCTTCTAAATTGGCAGATTAGTTAAGCCAAATTAACTATCCGAGAAAGATGAGATGCAAATGGACCTTAAAGGAAAAAATGCTTTAGTCACCGGCAGTGGTATTCGTCTTGGGCGTGCAATCGCACTTGCGCTCGGCGAAGCTGGCTGCAACCTCGCACTGCACTACAACACATCGATAGAATCTGTAAGCCAGGTAAAATCTGATCTCGAAAAAATGGGGAGAAAGGCACGCGCCTTCCAGCAGGACCTGGAAGACATTTCTCACGTCCAGGATCTGATGGACAAGGTTTGCAATGAATTTGGTCACATCGACATCTTGATCAACAACGCCGGCATTTATCCAGCAGGTCCCGGTAAAACTGCGACGCCTGAAAAAATCAATCGTGTTTTTAATATCAATTTGTTTTCCCCCTGGCTGCTAATTTCAGCTTTTGCGAATCAACTTCCTCGAAATGCACAAGGGCGAGTGATTAATATTAGCGATGGCAAAATTTTTCGTCATGGCACAGATCACTTTAGCTATCGTGTAACCAAGCAGGCTATCAACACTATCACGGCGATGTTCGCCCTCGAACTAGCCCCGAACATCACGGTCAACGCCATCGCTCCCGGCACGATGTTGCCATTGCAAGGCTACGAGTACGTCAACCTACAGGTTGTTGCGGACCGCCAAATCCCACTAAAGCGTGTTGGCAGCCCGGAGATAGTCGCTCAAAATGTTCTCCACATTCTCAGCCAGGATTTCATGACTGGGCATGTAATCCGCGTGGATGGCGGTGAATTTATCTAAAAGGAAATCTGATGGATAAGATTATTATCACCGATTTAAGAGCCACAGGAGTCATCGGGGTTAAATCTCCTGAACGGGATCATCCTCAAACGCTGCTGATCAACATCACGCTCTTCACTGACCTGGAGCCTGCAGGCAAAACTGACAATATTCGGGACACCGTTAGCTATTCGACGGTTGCCAAATCCGTCGCAGCCCGCTTCGCTGAGACGCAGTTTTATACGCTTGAGGCTCTTGCGGATGATCTTGCGAGACTGCTGCTTGCCAAATTCGGCGTAGATGCAGTAAGCATTCGAATTGAGAAGCCCGAATTCGTCGCCAACACGTCCCGGGTTGGCGTCGAGATATTTCGCGAAGCAATCGCGGATAATAATTAATTAGAGATCCGGTTCAAAAATTCCATCCTGGTCTCCAGGCGTTTTCTGAATCCCCCAAGCATGGCAGAAGTCGTCATCTTGGCCTGCTCTTTTTTGATCCCACGCATCATCATACACAAATGCTGCCCTTCAATCACCACCCCCACTCCCCAGGGATTGATCACTTCCTGAATGAATTCCGCGATCTGTTGCGTCATTCTTTCCTGAACCTGTAATCTATGCGCAAACATGTCTACAATTCGGGGTATCTTTGAAAGTCCAATCACCTTCCCTTTGGGCACGTATGCAACGTGAGCTCTGCCGAAAAATGGCAGCATGTGATGCTCACACAGGCTGAAGTATTCAATGTCCTTAACGATGACCATTTCATCATAATCAACGTTAAACAGTGCCCCGTTGACAAGTTTAACCGGGTCAGTTTGATACCCCCTCAGAATCTCCTGATAAGCCCGGGCAACGCGTTCAGGTGTGCGAACCAAGCCTTCCCGTTCAGGATCCTCACCGATAGCTCTCAATATCTCGCTGACAGAACTTGTGATTGCTGGTACATCAAAACCATTATCACCTTCATGAATAGGACTAAGGTCGAAATCATCATTATCTTCGTATGTCATGGTTTTGTTCTCCTGAGCATATTTTAAGGCACATGCAGCCCCATTAGAGGCTGCATGGTTATATTCTCTTCAAATTGGTTTAACCCACTATTGGGTCAATCAGACCGTAGGTTCCATCACGGCGTCGATACAAAACATTGATCTTTGAAGTTTGGGCATTGTAAAACACAAAGAAGTCTTCATGCCCGAGCAACTGCAATTGCTCCAATGCTTCCAACTCGTCCATGGGACTTAAGGTAAAGGTCTTTCTGCGGACAATCGCAGGAGCTTCTTCTTCCTCATCAATTTCTTCAGCTGGGATCGCGCCACTGACTTCAGCGGTCTCAGGAGCACGTTTGCGCCAGTGCTTACCCTTGAATCGCTCAATTTGTCGGGTCATCTTGTCTACAGTCGCGTCAATTGCAGCGTAGATACTATCTGCCCTCTCTTCTGAACGAAGGATAAAACCCTTTCCCCGAATGGTCACCTGAGCGATGAAACGATCTGACGCATTTCGTGCGGTCTTGGCGTAGCCTAAATCAACCCGACATTCGCCGATCTCACTGAGGAATTTATCCAGTTTACCGACTTTTTTCGTTGCGTAATCCTTGATTCGGTCGGTCAAATCAAGGTCTTTTGAGTAAATATCCATATGTAGAGCCATGGGAACCTCCTGGATGATTTTATGGAATTATACATGATATGTAATTAAATCAAAAATTTAATTGACATTGAAATCTGACTTCCCTACTGTGGCAGCATATACAAGGCCGGATTTTGCGTCCTTAAGTGCCCGTGAGGCCGATTCGAGAGTCGCTCCGGTAGTGAAGACATCATCTATCAACAAGATCCGCTTTCCCTTTACAATGGCGGGATCGGCTTCAAAAACGCCTTTCACGTTCTCCCTGCGGGAATTGATATCCAGGTCAACCTGGGAAGCGTTTTCCCGGATACGATGTAAACCTTCTGTAGAAATTGGCTTCTTCAGCGCCTCTGCCACAGGTCTGGCAAGCCGCTCAGCCTGGTTGTAGCCCCGCTTCTCTTGCTTGTTCTTCGATAATGGAACCGGGACGACCAAATCAATTTGCCAGTTTTCAGTCCGGATCACTTTCAACAGGTACTCAGCCAACACCCGCGCAACGCCGATGTCGTTTTGATATTTCAGATGGTGAATGGCTTCCCTGATAACACCACCATAAAAGGCAAATGCCCGAAATTGGGCGTATGACGGTCTGCGATTCGCACAATTGGGGCAGTGCCCACTCGTACTGACATACGCATTACAGTAAGGGCACACATTTACCGGAACGCGCTTAATCGATGCGTAACACTCCGAACATATAATTTCGCCTTCCAAACCGCACCCCAGGCAATGAGGCGGAAAGATCCAGTCAATCGCTCCCCACATCCATTCCGGCAGTTTACCTTTTATCTGTTTTGATTGCATCAGGAAGCAAATGTGTTTTGGTAGAAAAGCTGTATGGCAGGCCAAAAAATCGAAAGCAGCGTAAACAAGATCATCAGGATCAGAATGATGATCAAAAAGTATTCCAGCGGACCAAGGCGGTTTCCCGCTCCGGAAGCCATACAAACCTCCTCTAAATTTGGTTAATCCATTATAATATTTAAACAAATTCTTGAAAACCTTAGATTATCTATTGCCAGCTTAGCTTGAAACATCTAAGATTATTGTGTAGTTCTAAGAGAGAAAAGGAGCAACATGAGTGATATTTTTGATAAAGTGGCTGAGGATCGCGACCCTTTAAAAAAGTTGCTTTCCAAAATCCCTGGATTCAAGGGTTATGTTGAACGCGGTGATCGCAGATTGTCAGATAAACTGCTGCGTGAAACCATTGCCAATGAATACGAGGCTCACTATCAGCGCATTTCGGGTCTGCAGCGTGACTTGATTTCGCAAGGCGGACTGGCCTACATTGATGACCTGGAAAATGCTGCCATCAAGCTGCGTCAATTCATCGATCGGGTTCGTACTGCCTCTTACGGGTATGCCGGTCTGTTTGATGCAATCAAGATCAAGGAAGAGGAGTTGTCGAACATCTATCAATACGACGCCGATTTGTTGGAAAAGGGTGCAACTGTATCCGCTGCAATTGACAATGTTGAATCTTCCATCGGCACAGACGGTCTGCCCGCTGCACTCCGTCATTTGATCTCTGTCGGCCAGGAATGCGTTGATCTCTTCAACAAGCGTTCGAATGCCCTTAAGGGCATTGCATAAAATAATAGTTCAAAAAATCTTGGAGGAATAATATGGCAAGAGTATTTGATGTTGTTGAATATCCCAGCGAGATGGC
>CAZOYK010000116.1:0-6626 GCA_964584065.1 uncultured Anaerolineaceae bacterium
CGCATCTTTTACACAGATGAGGTCGCAGGTTCGAGCCCTGTTCTGCCCATTTTTTATTTAATTATAAGCCATTGGGGTGTGTTAGAACCCAGTTGGTTCTTGATTTTGCCCCTGCAATTCCGAAAGTCCAATCTCAAACCAGTTATGGAACGATTCTTCATCTCCTGGCGATCCGCTGCGGGTGCAGTAACTTTGATATTCACAGTAAGCGCACTTCTTTAGGTTTGTGGTGCGTTCGAATTGCTCGACTGGAAGGGAGCGAATGCAGGTGATCAGTTCTGTGATGGTTTCCTGATACCTTTGTAATTGGGCATTTTTTATCTCAAAAATAATTGGCTGATCAGGGAAGCTTGCTTCCCAATAGTGCATGCTGATGGAGCGGGCTGGCAGAGGATGCGCATGGGCGGCAACCAGGGAGTAAACCATGGTTTGTATGCGATCCTGGAGGAATTGGCGCTTCGGCATAACCCGGGAAGATTTCCAGTCGCAGATCTGAATCGTATCGTCTTTTAGCGTTAGCAGATCGAACTTAGCAAGCAGCAGGTTACCATCCAGCATGATTTGCAGACTATGCTCGGGATACTGATTGTCTGTGATTCTTGCATAAGGGCTTCTTAAGAAATTTTCAAACCAAACAGAAACTCTTGCGTCGGGAAACTCCGCGGCACAGGAAACAAGCAACTCTGGATCAATGCCGAGGAAATACTGGTGGATCAGCGAGTGGAGAGTGGAGCCGGCAATAAGATCCTGCTCAAAGGTGCTGGTTCTGGCGGCGAGTGGCGCAGGCCAGGGCAACTTTTTAATATACCGTAAAAGGAAGCTAAAACGGCAAGTTTGGAAAGCCTGCAGATTGCTCTGATGGAAGATAAAACCTGCTGGCAAAATATCAGTCATTTTCTTCCTCCTGCCAAAGCGCTTTGAAAGCAACTGCTGGAGAGAGGTTTATACCTGTGTTGTAGCTGAGGGTCAGGGACGATTTCGCGCGGGTAATTCCAACATAGAGCAGGCGCAGCCGGTCGCGAATGAGTTCGTTGCGGGCGTCGAGTCTTCCAATTCCGGGATGAGCAACCCTGTCTGTGCGGTTTGAAACGAGCAGGTCGAGTTCCGCCAGAATTTCAGCCTGCAAGTTACGCCGGTCGAGGATATACCACTTCTCACTGATGTAAGAATCTTTATCTGCCCCCGAGGGATAGTCGTAGTTATTGACAGAAGTAAGGAAGACTTTGTCCCATTCAAGCCCTTTAGCTTTGTGACATGTACATAAAACTACTTTTCCCCGATAGGATTCAGGGTTAAAAGTATCCTGGCTCTCGCTGACGCCAAAGAAATTGCGTTCATTTTTGGCGATATCCGTAAGCACGTCGATCAGCTCCGGCGGAGTCCATTCGGGGTGGTTTTCCATCTGGGTATTGATGAACGAGGAGGCTTTATGAATTGTAGCCAATTCAAAAGCTTCCAGGGGCAAGTCCTGGGCTATTACCAGCATTAACTGGTCAAAGGGCAGGTAAGAGGCTTGGTGCCAGCGGTGGACCGCCGCGCGGAAATCTGCCAACAAACTGGCTGTCTCGGGATCGCTATATGAGAACGCTTCGAGTGGATCTTCTTCCACTGGGTAGAAGAATTCTTCAAGGTTCTGCAGGCTCTGGAACCAGCCACTTGCGCTGGAAACCACTTCTGAGAGGACGTCGTCGCTGCGAAAATGGCGGTAAAAAACTTGGAGCGCCTTGACCGCGACTTTTTTGTCGAGGGGGTAATAGACCAACTTTAGCAAGTTGACCAAAGTGCCGATGGTCTCGCGTGTTTCACGGGGTACTCTCATCAAAGCATCCACATAGTCGATCTTGTTAGCCTTGAGTGTTTCAGCAATTTTGTTTACGCGCGCGTTCACTAATGCCAGCACCGCGACGGTATCCTGGGGGTGGTCTTTAAGCCAGTTTTTTGTCTGTCGAAAGATGAAGCCTAGTTCCTGGTCCGATGTGAACGGTTGCTTTATTATCTCCACCGAGTCTGAATAACAGGGTGGGTTTTGCTGCTGATCGCCAGGTTTAGTTGGAATAATGAATGGCTTGGTTAGCGCATCACGCACAGCGCGGTTGGGGTGGCTTGTTTGAACCCATGTATTCAAGTGATTGGCAAGGTCGATGATCTTCTGGCAGGACCGTCCCGACTCAGGCAAGTCGAGGGGAATTACATCCGGTCTGGCAAGGAATTCTTTCAGAAGGCGCGGGTCTGCCGTGGTGAAACTCTGATAAATAGCCTGATTAGTGTCCCCCACACGCACCCAATTGCCGGTTTGTTCGGCCAGGATCTGGAGGATTGCCTGCTGCTGTTTGCTTGAGTCCTGGGCTTCATCCTCGAGGATATACGGCCAACGGTGAGCAAGCTGATTGACCAGTTCGGGGTCGGTTTGCAGGCATTTCCATGCGAGGTGGATCAAATCATTAAAGTCAACCGCACCCAGTAACTTCAGGCGGTCCTGGTAAGCCTTGTAGATATCCAGGCAGATCTGAAAGAGGGGTGTAACCAGCCGGGAGTTCTGCAGGTTGACCAGGTCGGCAGGCATCTGCCCGGCATTTTTGGCTGAGCTTATAAAACTGCTGGCAAGATCTTTCAACAATGCCGGCATTCCGTTTTTCACATCCCGCATTATGTCATTAGCTTTTTTGGCGGATGTGTCAGCCGAAAACAACGAAAAGAAGAAGTCTTCGCGAGCTTTTAATTGGTCAAAGGATAGTTCTTCAAGGATGGAATTGGCATCTTCGTCATCAAGAATGCGGAAGTCGTTGCCAAGCCCAGCCAACTCGGGACGTTCGCGGATGATATCACCAGCCAGACCGTGAAGCGTCCGCACGCGATAGCCATATCCTTCAAGCAAACCAAATTCACGTGCCAGTGCTCCAATCCGGCTGGTAAAGTTGTCCACCGCAGAATTGGCAAAAGTTACCACCAGGATCTCCTGATCAGGCTGAAGATCCACGGTGAGCAGGAGTTTTGCAGCCAACTGCGAGAGAGTCCAGGTTTTTCCACTACCAGGAACAGCTGAGATACCCATCCAGCCGGAGCGATAGCGCAAAACCTCAGCCTGGGATTGGCGCAAGACAAGCTCAGTCATGTTTTTCCTCCCTCAGCGCAGAACGGAAGAGGTTTTGCGCCCAGGTGAGGAGCAGACCTTTTTCCTCAATGCCTGCTTCACCATAGTCTGAGGTGCAAAGATGCACCTGACCACTGCAGCGGCGCAGCAACCCAACCAGAGTGCGCTCCAGGTTAAAGCGCCCCAATGCCATTTCGTCATCGGTGGTCCACTTTTTTCGCGGCTCCCACTGCCGATTGAGCACATAGGGGTGCGTGAGAGGTTGTTCCAGCCGCTCGTACCAACCTTTGCTGCCCAAATTCAGCCAGAATTGATGCTCTGCTGCCCGGTTTTGCATCAGGAAGGTCATCACAGGGGCTATCAGGACGCCAGGTTGTCCAACGATTTCTTCTTCAGGCACGAAAAGCGCTGAAAGCAAACCCTGGCTGAGCGCTTTATAGTATTCTCTGCCAAGATAAGACGCGTCTGCGCCCTGGTCAGCCGCCAGGGGAAGCTTGAACTTTTGGTAACTTTGGATCAAACGGGCGGTGTTTTCACCTGCCAGCTGATCGTCTGCAAAGCCAAATTCAGGCTGGGTGAGCAGCTCTGAGAAGAGGCGGCTGATAAAGTAGTCCAGCGGTTCGTTTGGGTCCACAGAGTTTATCCAGAGGCGCAACTTCTCATATTGCCGCAAAACATCATTTGGAACCCTTTCAGTCAGTTCCTTTTGAAGTGTCTCAATGGGTGGCAGCAAAGTACCATCTTGATTGATCATAGCTTGTTCAAGAATCAGACGGGCTCGCAGGGGATCGAGCCTGGGAATAGCCGTTGAGAGTGCAGACTGGGTCTGGTAAAGGTCAGGTGCTTGTTTCCAGTCCGGATGGGCAAGGGATGCCAGTGTGAGAATGGTCTGGATATGCGGGTTGGATTTGAGCGCGAGAGATGGACGCAAAGTTTGGGTTGGTATGCCGGCTTTTGTAATTCGGCGCGACAGCTCGAAAACCATAGGGTCACTGACAAAAGGGGAAAGTACCACGATTTGTTCTGCAGGCGTGCCGTTGAGGACAAGGTCAGCAATCTCCCGGCTGACTGACTGGAGCAGTTCCGGAAAGAAGCGCGGTTGCTTGCTTGCGATGATTAGCGTTTGAGAAATTGTGGAATAAGGCAATTTTTGCGCTTGGGGCGATTGCATATAGCCCAGGAGTGCTTTGATTGGGACAGAACTCGCGTAATTCTGCTCAAAGCGAAGCCTGGCAGTTGATTGTGAAGCGAGCTTCTCAGCAGAAACTGGATCCGCTCCCAAAAAACTGCGCAGACCGCCGGCTTCATCCAGGATGATGAGCGATGACTGCAGGTTCTTAATCCAGGAACCAACGATGTCATGCACGTAGGGAGGATCCTCTTCGGCGTTATCGTATATCAGGTGCTGGTATTGGTTTTGAAAATACTTTTGAAAAGTTCCGTTTGGCCAGACAACTTCCCGGAAAAGTTCGACCTGCAGCGAAAAATCCAAAAGGTTGTGTTCCAGGCAAAAGTTACGGAAAGCATTGACAGCCAGCTGGACATCATCGTAAACGATCAGTTGGGCCTGGTCCCCATTCCAGGCGGATTTGAGCCTGCGGGCAAGCTCGGTATGTGGGAAACCGACAATGGCCGACTTGTTGAGATTATCCAACAACTGACTAAAGAGGCGGTTGCGTGTGAGCGTGATAGTAGCGAAATGACCGCGATCGATCAATGGGTCAACAATTTGAGCCATGTAATACTGAGCCGTTTCGAGCGTCAGAAAGCGGGGTGGTTCGAAAGAGTGCCTGAAAACCTGCCGGCTGGCAATTAATGGCCAAAAAAGGGCAATCATTCTGCGGACGATGCTGCTCATGGTTTGGATGCCCACGAACTGAGAAGCGGGCGATTTAACCTCCCGCAGGTACTCCTGATATGGTGTAGCCAGGCTTCTTTGGGGTACTAACACGAGCGTTGAAGAACCTGGTGAAACCGGGCTGGATGTGAGAATTTGCTGCAGGCGGAGCAAAGCAACGCTGGTTTTCCCCGAGGAGGCTGGTCCGCTCAGGAAAAGATGCGGGTTGGCCACGAAATCAGCAGCTTCTTCCTGCGCGTTATCTGGTTTGAGTGAGAAGATCCCCTTCATAATATCAGAATTATAAATCATGCCGTTGGCTCACACACCTTGAAGCGGATTCTCAGCATGGGAATTGGTATAATCCTTCTGACAATCACACAGGAGAGAACCATGCCATCATCACTCACCCCATTTTTTGATGCAAAAGGTGTTGCCATCTTGGGCGCATCCACCAACCCCAAAAAGTTGAGCTACGGCATTTTGGAGAACCTTGTGAGCTATGGTTACAAGGGAGAGGTCTATCCAGTCAATCCAAACGCAACGGAAATTCTCGGTAAAAAGGCTTATGCATCCATCGCTGACGTGCCGGATCCGGTTGAATTAGCTGTGGTGGTGCTGCCGGTAACCGTCATCATGGAGACCATGAGGGAGATAGGCGAAAGAGGGATCAAGGCGGTGGTCATCATTACAGGCGGCTTTAGGGAACTGGGTGAAGAAGGCGCGGCAGTGGAACAGGCTGTGAAGGAATTGGCTCAATCTTATGGCATGCGCGTCGTTGGACCTAATTGCGTGGGGACTATTGATGTTCGCACTGGCTTGGATTCAACCTTTATCAAAGGACTTCCTCAAGCGGGACCGATCGCGTTTATTTCTCAATCCGGCGCGATTTGCGGGGGAGTGATCGACCTGATCATCGATACCAAGATGGGTTTCTCGCATTTTGCCAGCCTGGGCAATGAAATGGACGTCACTGAAACCGATATGCTTGAATTTTTTGAAGCAGATGAAAACGTGAAAGTGATCGCGATGTATGTCGAAGGAATCCAGGATGGTCCACGGTTTATAGAGGTGGCAAGGCGTGTTTCGCAGAAAAAGCCGATTGTCTTTCTAAAGGCAGGCAAAAATGACGCCGGCGCGAAAGCGGTCAGCTCGCATACCGGTTCGCTGGCTGGTTCCTACGCGGCTTACCAGGCCGCGCTTGAGCAAGCAGGTGTGGTTGAGGTCGAAACCATCAGCCAGCTCTTCAACGTGGCATGGGCGCTGGGCACTCAGCCGTTGCCAGCTGGCAAGCGCGTCGCCATCACCACCAACGCTGGTGGAGCAGCAGCATTGACAGCAGATAGCCTG
Organism: uncultured Anaerolineaceae bacterium; assembly: GCA_964584065.1. Taxonomy (GTDB): domain Bacteria; phylum Chloroflexota; class Anaerolineae; order Anaerolineales; family Anaerolineaceae; genus Mesolinea. The sequence goes on from CAZOYK010000116.1 coordinate 6,279, forward strand.
GCGTTTAATGGCTTTGAACTGGCGCAAGTTTCACCGGAAGTTCAGGCCAGGCTGAGAACCAAACTTAACCCCAGCGCGCAAGTCTCAAACCCGGTGGACATGTTGGGTTCAGTTAGCCCGGAGGATTACCTCTGGAGCCTGGGGAATCTGGATGCGGATGACGGCGTGGATGTACTGCTGCCCATCCTGGTGCCGCAATCGCTTGTGGATACTTTGGGAGTTGCTAAAGCATGGGTTGAGGTTGGCAAGAACACCAACAAGACCTTACTAACTTGTTTGATGGGGGAACGCAGCACACTTGAATCGGAGCAATACCTGAACATGGCTGGCGTGCCGGTCGAGGCGAGG
>CAZOYK010000117.1:0-6612 GCA_964584065.1 uncultured Anaerolineaceae bacterium
AACTGGTGGAGCTCGAAGCCCAGGAATTGGTGGTAGGCACCAGCCTTGAAAATGCGCCGGTTTTGCGCGTTTCAGCCCAAACTGGCGAGGGTCTGGATGAGCTTAAGCTCAAACTCGCTGAATTGTTAATAGAAATTCCTCCAAAACGCGACCTAAATCGCCCGCGTCTTCCAGTAGACCGTGTGTTCACGCTTTCTGGCTTTGGCACAGTCGTCACAGGCACACTGCTTGATGGCAGCTTTTCGTTGGGTGATGAGATTGTTTGCCTGCCAGCAGGCAAGACAGGCCGTATCCGTGGCTTGCAGAATCACAATCGCAAGCTGCAAAAGGTCACTCCAGGCTACCGAACTGCCATCAACCTTAACAACCTCGCAAAAGAGGATATCAACCGTGGGGATGTGATTGCACTCCCTGGCACCTACAAACCAACCACGCGCATAGATGCTTCCATCAGGCTGGTTCAAAACCCCGTTACAGAGGTCAAACATAACATGAGCCTGAAGGTATTCATCGGTGCGAGCGAAACCCTGGCTCGGGTGCGATTGCTGGGCGTTGAAACCCTGGCTGCTGGTGAGGAAGGTTTCGTGCAGCTCGATCTTGAGCAGCCCCTGGTTGCAGTTCGCGGCGATCATTATGTGCTGCGATTGCCCTCCCCTGCCGCTACGATCGGCGGTGGGGTCATCCTCGATACACAGCCCACCCGTCGGTATCGCCGCTTTGATGAAGTAACTCTCACCCGCCTGGAACAATTGCGCGTGGGAAAACAAGCGGATTTGGTCATGCAGGCACTCAATCAACTCAATGTCACCAATCTCTCTGCCCTCACGACCCAAACCGCCCTGCCCTTGTCGGAACTCGAAAAACAGCTCTATGAACTTGAAAGCGCTGGTGAGGTTATTTTCCTCAGCAAGCATCCCAATCCAGTCAAAACGCAGCTGATATCCGGTCAAAACTGGAAATCGATCACGACACACATCTTGGAAACACTCAGCGAGTTCCACCGCAACAACCCCCTCAAGGCGGGGATCAGCCGTGAACTCCTCAAGTCCGGCTTTAAATTGAACCAGGATCAGTTCGACTTGATTTTGGAAAACATGTCTCAACTAGGGAATCTTGTGGAAAGTGGCACGCTGGTATGGGCAGCAAACCATTCGATCCTTCTCACTCCAGAGCAGGAAACCCGGGCTGCGGCATTCATGGCGAAGTTCAGAGAATCGCCCTTCTCACCACCGGATGTGATTGAAGCTGAAGCAGCGCTTGGACTCAACCTGCTGGAAGGTCTGATCGCAACTGACAGACTGATTCGTGTATCAGACGCTGTACTGTTTTTACCCGAAACGCTGGAGGTTATGAAATCCTGGGCCCGGGAGTCAATCCTGGTCAACGGAAGTCTCTCATTAGCACAATTCAGAGATCATTTTCAGACAAGTCGAAAATATGCCGCTGCTTTTCTGGAATATCTTGACTCGATTGGGTATACTCTAAGGAAAGGGGACGTCCGCGTCCTGAGAACAACAAACACATAAAAGGAGAGAATATGGGTTTCAAAGTTTTGATCACAGACGGTTTGGAAAAAGAAGGCATAGATATCATCAACGCCGCGGGAGAAGCCGTCAATAAGAAGGGCATCGAACCTGATGAGTTGCTGCAAATCATCGGGGAGTATGATGGTCTGATCGTTCGTGGACGGACCAAAGTGACAAGGGAAGTGTTTGAAGCCGCGAAGAACCTCAAGGCGGTTGGTCGTGCCGGCGTGGGTGTGGATAACATCGATCTCCAGGCAGCCAATGACCATGGTGTGACTGTGGTGAACGCCCCTGTTGCCACCACCATCGCGGTCGCTGAACTTGGGTTTGGGATGATGTTTGCGCTGGTGCGCGACATTCCTCACACCGACTCTGAAATGAAGCACGATAAGTGGACCAAAAAAGATTACAAGGGACGTGAATTAAATGGCAAAACCCTCGGAATCGTCGGTTACGGTAATATCGGCAGCACGATTGGCAAGTATGCGCAAGCTCTGGGCATGAAGGTCCTCTGCTACGATCCCATCCGCAACATCGACGAGATGCGTGCCACCGGTGCTGATCCTGTTCAGCTGGAAGAGGTCTATGAGAAGTCCGACATTATCACCTTCCATGTGCCGTTGATCCCTGAAACAAAACACATGGTCAACGACGAAACCTTCGCCAAGATGAAAGACGGCGTTCTGCTTGTGAACGTTGCCCGCGGCGGCATCATTGAAGAAGCTGCACTCTTGCGCGCCTTGGAAAGCGGCAAGGTGGCTGGAGCTGCACTCGATGTCTATGAGAAGGAACCTCCGGTGGATTGGACACTTGCGGAACATCCCAAAGTGATTGCTGTCCCACACGTGGGCGGTCAGACCGAGGAAGCCCAGGTGCGTGTTGCTGGTGATATCGCCACTGAGGTTATGAATATATTGCAGGGCAAGCCTCTGCGCTGGAAGATTTGTTAATTGTTGCTGAATTGACAATCGCGTAAACGAATTAGAAAAGAAACCACAAAACAGGTCCCAGTTGGGACCTGTTTTTGTTAATTCTGTTTTGTCGGGGTTGGATAGATAATTTCCTGCGCGGGCGTGCCCACTGGTGTAGGCGTTGGGATGGGAGTTTGCCCGGAGGGATCATGCACATAAACCCAGTCGCCCAGATTTGCCCAATTAAAGAGCCAGTGTGCATCGCCCGGGAACATATTCACACAGCCATGCGACTGGGTAAACCCGAGTGAAGCCGGCCAATAAATGCCGTGAATTGCCTGGGCGTGGTTGTAATACATCGTCCAGGGCACGCCTTCCAGTGAATAGAAGTCGGATCGGTCGCTTGTGTAGGAGCCCTGCATTTGCTCGAGTTCGCGCTTTTCGTAGATGTAATACAGCCCAGGGTCAGAATAGAGTTCGCCTGAGCCTGTCGCCACCAAAGCCGCGAACACAAGCTTGCCATCTTCATAAGCAGCCAGTGTCTGGTTGTAAAGATCAATGCTGATCCAGCGGTTGTTGTCAACCCCTTCTGGTACAGTGGTGTCCACCACCAGGCGGCGAGATTTTAACGAGGGGATCCACTCCCCTGGTCCCGCCTTGTACCACTCATAACCTTCTGCCTCCACTACCTGGTAGATCTGGAACTCGACATACTTATCGTACTGTTTACCGGTTATCGGGGCAGCGAAGCTCGGCTCGGTGTAGCTCGGGGTTGGATTGATCGTCCAGCCAAAGTCGTTTTGCGGGGTGGCGTAAAACTCCAGCCCCTGCCACTTTGGCCAGGAATAGAAAGGCGTTGCCTCCACCCAACCACCAGCCATCGTTCGCACAAAGGTCCGCCCACCCGAAACCGCAGTATCGATCATCGTCACGTAGCGGCTTGCTCCATCCGGGATAGTGCGCAAGACGGTACCCCCGCCGATGGCGTCATCCAGGCTGGCATAAACGGGCGTTTCCGCGCCATTAATTCTGGCTACGCGCACAGGCAATTCGGAGAGGGATGAATCGGGTTTGGCTGCTGCAAGCGGTTTGATGGGATAGGGAAATCCTGATTCGTGCAGCTGGGCTATGGTTTGGGAAGCTCCAAGTGGCAAACAGTCGCCTGGATCAGTCGGATAGTAACCCGGCTGGCAGAGGGGCAGGTCGTAATAAGGCGCAGGGGGAACTGCGTTTATGGCGGCTTGCGTGACTGCTGGTGATGCTGCCAGAAGAATGGCAATTCCAGCCAGCAGCAGCAGGAAATTCTTGGTTTTCATAAGCTGCATTATACCCGCCGGATGCATCCATGCCAATTTGGCAGGAGGCTGAGGTTGTGCAAAGGTGCGCATTTCAATCTCCTAAAACGGATAAGATTGGTACACTCTTTCCGTTGGTTATTCATTTTTGATCTTTGTTCAGCTGTAGGGCGGAATGGTGCTTATTTCACCACTCCGCCGTATTTTGTGCCAAATATAAAACTAAAATGCAGATCGCCACGCTTCGCTCGCGATGACGGTTTGTTCGCAGCTCGGAGGAACGAATAAGAGAGCAGAAAAACACCAAAACTGGCACAATCGTTCAATCTGGCAGGATTATATTGTTACAAATTGAGAGATTGCTTAGAATCTTGCCTTGCAGGCGTACGTAAAACTGTTAGAATTAAACAAAGTTTAAGGAGGTTTTCATGAAAATCCCCATCTTTCAGGTTGATTCCTTTACGGTAAAACCGTTTAAAGGTAATCCTGCCGGCGTTTGCCTTTTGGAACAACCCCGCGATGATGCCTGGATGCAGGCCATTGCCACGGAGATGAGACTCTCCGAAACAGCGTTTCTCTCCCCCAAAGGCAACGATTACAATCTGCGCTGGTTCACCCCAAGCACGGAGGTTGACCTTTGCGGTCATGCCACGCTTGCTTCAGCACATATTCTCTTTGAGTTAGGATTTTACGATCCGGATGAAACCATCTACTTTCACACCAAAAGTGGTGTGATTACAGCCACTTTCGACCACGGCACTATTACGCTCGACATGCCCCTCATCCGCTCAGTTCCTGTTGAGTCCAGTCCACTGCTCGAGGAAATCCTCGGACAGGTTCCCCTGGCTGTTGCCCGCTCAGAAGACGATGCAATCCTTCTGGCTGAGATCGCAGGTCAGGCTGCAGTTGAAGCATTTGATCCTGACTTTAAGAAAATTGCCAGCCTCTCAGAAACCGATCTGATCATAACAGCCCAGACACCTGGCGGGAAGTACGATTTCGTTTCACGCTTCTTCTCTCCCCACACCGGCATTCCCGAGGATCCAGTTACTGGACTGGGTCATTGCGTCTTGACTCCCTATTGGGCAGCTAAACTCAACAAAGACCAGTTTGTTGCCTACCAAGCCTCAGCCCGCGGCGGCACAGTTTGGTGCCGGTTGGGAAAAGACCGCGTCTATCTTGGAGGCAAAGCTGTAACTCTGTTCTCTGGCGAGATTTTGCACCAGTAATTACCATTTTATTTGACTCTGACAGCCGGTGTCTGCCCTTAAGCAAGAACCGGCTGTTATAATTGCCAGCAACAAGCACACAAGAATCCGTTTTTTCCTGTGCTTGATTTCTGTTAATATCTTGGAGTGAGATAGGAGCGAAATTATGGACCTTTTGAAGCAGCGCATCCTGACCGAGGGTAAAAATCTCGGTAAAGGCATCCTCAAAGTCGACCGGTTTATCAATCACCAGGTGGATCCCATCCTGATGGATGCTTGTGGGGTGGAGTTTGCCCGCCTTTTCGCTGGCACCACTGCCGACAAGATCCTTACTGCTGAGATATCCGGTATCGCTCCTGCGCTCATGGCTGGAAAATACCTCAACCTGCCGGTGGTCTATGCCCGCAAAACCAAACCTGTCACCATGCCGAGCGAAGTCTATATCACCGTTGCTCCCTCCCACACCAAAGGTCACAACACTGAACTGATCGTCTCCCCTGAATATCTGCTGCGCGATGAGGAGATTCTCATTATTGACGACTTCCTCGCATCTGGCGCCACCATTGTTGGGTTGGTTCGTCTCGCGCAGACAGCCGGCTCAAAAGTGGTCGGCATCGGCACGTTGGTCGAAAAAACCTTCGAAGGCGGTCGCGCTAAGTTGGCTTACCTGGGCGTGCCGGTGCACTCCCTGGTCTCAATCAGCTCCATGGACGACGGACAAATTATCTTCACCGACGAATTTGCTTCCTGAGAGGAAGATATGAGCGATAGGGTTGTCATCCTGGATTTTGGCTCCCAATATACCCAACTGATCGGTCGCCGAATTAGGGACATGCACGTTTACTGCGAACTGCTCCCCTGGCACGCAAAAAAAGATGAAGCGCTTGACGAGCAGACTAAAGGCATCATCCTGTCTGGCGGACCACAATCCATCTATACTGACGGAGCACCTTACATCCAGGATTACCTGCTTGAAAGCGGCTTGCCCATCCTCGGGATTTGCTACGGCATGCAAGCCCTGACCCACAAACTCGGCGGCGAGGTGCTTCAGAGCAACGAACACGAGTATGGGTTAACTGAGTTGGATGTGCCCACGGCGAACCCGCTGCTGCACCAGGGCAAGCAAAACGTGTGGATGTCGCACGGAGACCACGTCACCCAGCTACCGTCAGGATTTACCCGCATTGCAAGCTCCCCCAACAGCCCCTTTGCGGCGATGATGGACGAGCAAAACAGACGTTTTGGGTTGCAATTCCACCCCGAAGTGCACCACACCCAACACGGCGAGGAAATCTTGCGAAATTTCGTGCTCAACATCTGCGACTGCCAGCCAGGCTGGACCTCGAGCTCGATCATTGAAGAGAGTGTCGCAGCCATTCGGGCTAAGGTGGGTGATGGACGCGTCCTCTCGGCATTGAGTGGCGGCGTCGATTCTGCCATCACCACAGCTCTGGTACAAAAAGCCATTGGCGATCGCGTGACGGCAGTTTTCATCAACACCGGCTTGATGCGCCAGGGCGAACCGGAGGAAATTAAGCGGGTTTTCCGTCCACTCCTCGGCGAGCATTTGATTATGGTGGATGCCTCGGAGCGTTACTTCGCCAGGCTTGCCGGCGTCACAGACCCGGAACAAAAGCGCAAGATCATCGGCGAGAGCTTCATCCGCGAGTTT
>CAZOYK010000118.1:0-6586 GCA_964584065.1 uncultured Anaerolineaceae bacterium
GGTAACTTTGTACTCCGGAATTTTTGCGATAGGATCCAGAGCCGCTTTGGTAAGATTGTTCACGTTCGCCTCAGGGAAGTGGAAGGTTCCGTAAATCAGACCTTCAGGCACTCGATCGGTCACCCAGGCTCGGGCGGTGATGGTGCCGCGTCGTGAGGTTAACTTGACGTGGTTGACTTCCTCGTTGAGTCCGAGTTGGGCAGCATCCTCATGAGAAACCTCAATCAGGGGCTCGCCATAAATCTCCATCAATTCTTTCACACGACGGGTTTGCTCACCACTGTGCCAGTGGTAGATGACACGCCCGGTGGTCATCATCACCGGGTATTCCTCATCCGGCAATTCGGAGGGATCCAGGTGAATGGCAGGTAAGAAGGTGGCCTTCCCGCGGGTAAATTTGCCGACGTGCAAAATCGGCGTGCCGGGGTGGGTTGGATTGGGGCAAGGCCAGCAAAGGGTTTCGCCTGCGTTCAAACGCTCGTGCGAAATGCCGCCATAGCTGGGTGTCAGAGCAGCAATTTCTGCCATGACCTCACCCGAATCAGCATAATCCCAGGAGGCATAAGGAGCCGCATCGATCTGGCGACCGCCTTGAGCGATAACGCGTTTTGCGAGGTCGGCTGTTACTGCCCAATCGGGTCTGGACTCACCACGGGGGGTGATGGCCTGGCGAACCATTTGCACACGACGTTCGGTACTTGTGAAGGTGCCAGTTTTCTCAGCAAAAGTCACTCCAGGCAGGAGGACGTCGGCATATTTAGAGGTTTCGGTTGGGAATATCTCTTGCAGAGCAAGGAAATCCAACTCTTCAAGACAGTGCCTGATATGGTTCGTGTCAGGATCCGTCATCATCGGGTTTTCGCCAAGGATATAAAGCGCCTTGGTGGTGCCTTCAAGCACACCCGGGATGATTTCGGTGACGGTCTTGCCAACTTTGTTTGAAAGCGTGGTACCCCAGGCTGCTTCAAATTTTTGCTGGGAAGCCTCAGCAGTGACTGCCTGATAGCCAGGGTAGACGTTGACGAGGCAGCCCATATCGCAGGCTCCCTGTACGTTGTTCTGTCCGCGCAAGGGGTTTACACCGCCGCCTGGGATGCCAAAGTTGCCGAGCATCAGCTGCAAGTCCGCCAGCGAGAATACGTTGTGAACGCCAACAGTATGCTGGGTTATGCCCATCGCCCAAAATACAGCCATTGGCGCGTTGTGGACAATGATTTCAACTGCTTTGTAGAGTTTTTCAACAGGGATACCTGTGATCTCGGAAACCTTCTCAGGTGGATACTGTTTGACGTTTTCAACCAGTGCATCGTAGTTCTCAGTGCGTTCTTCAATGAACTGCTTGTTTTCGTAACCTTTTTCAAGGATGATGTACATCAAACCGTTTACCAGCGCGATGTCAGTTCCAGGCCTTTGTTGCAGGTGCAAGGTAGCAAATTCGCACAGTTCAATTTTCCGGGGATCCGCCACAATCAGTTTGACGCCCCGGTTTAATACAGCCTGGCGCATTTTGGCACCGAAGACAGGATGCTGTTCGGTGGTGTTTGACCCAATCACAAACATTGAGTTTGCTGCTTCATAAACATCCTGCATGGAGTTGGTCATAGCCCCGGAGCCAAGCGTAGTGGCCAGACCAGCCACCGTGCTGGCGTGGCAGAGACGGGCACAGTGGTCGACATTGTTGGTGCCAATCACCTGACGGGCAAATTTGTTCATAAGGTAGTTTTCTTCGTTGGTGCATTTTGCTGAAGATAAGACTCCAATACTGTCCGGACCGTAGCTGTTTCGCGTTTCGGCAAGTTTCTTCGCCACGAGATCCAGAGCGGTATCCCAATCGGTCTCAACCCACGCACCACGATCGGATTTTGAAGTTCGTTGTGTCCCGTTCAGGAGATACTCCCGCACCAAGGGTTTGGTAAGACGATCCTCATGGTGGACGTACGAAAAACCAAAGCGACCTTTCACGCACAGATGCATTCCGTTGGCAGGCGCAAGCGGGTTGGATGTGACTTTCACAACCTTGTCATCGATGACATTGAGGTCAAATTGGCAACCAACGCCGCAATAGGCACAGGTTGTTGTCACTTTCTTTTCGGCAGGCTGAACGCTGATGGTAGGTTTCAGTGACAAAGCTCCGGTGGGGCAGTAAGCAACGCAGGCTCCACAGGATTCACAACGGGCGTCGATCATATCTTCTTCCATGCCCGGGGAAACGTGCGCTTCAAAGCCGCGTTCAGAAACACCCCACACAAATCTACCCTGGATTTCTGAGCAGGCTCTGACGCAGCGGGTGCACAAGATGCATTTGTTCAGATCCACAAAAATAAAGGGATTCGGATCCGAGTCAATCTCGTAGCGCGCCTTGGAAGCCATATATTTATGGGGATCCAGACCGTAGAATCGAGCCCACTTGTAGAGTTCGTTATCCGTATCATCGGGTTTGTAACCCTGATCATGATACACACTCAACAAAAGTTTGAGTACAGAGCGCCTTGAGGATGCTAAAACCTCGTTTTCGGTCTCAACTTCCATGCCTTCGGAGACCGGCGTTGTACAAGCCGTTGTCAGCCCTCTGGCTCCCTTTACACTAACCAGGCACATACGGCAGGCACCCGTCGGAGAAAGGTCTTTGTGGTAACAAAGCGTTGGAATGGTTACGCCGGCATGTTCAGCGGCTTTGAGAATCGTCCAACTACGGTCGGCATCAATCTCTATCCCATTAATTTTAATATTCGTCATAATTTTTCCTTTAAGTAGTGAGTCTCTGAGGTCTACTCTTTACTCATCTTTGCTTCAATCAGAAAATAAAGCTATTTGTTTTTTCTGAGGTAAATGAACCAGTAAGCTGCACCAATAAAGATGGCTCCACCGATGATATTCCCAATCGTGACTGGGATGAGGTTGTTTACGAAGAAATTACCAAGAGTCAAATTGGCATACTCACCCGCGTTGCTCGTGAAAGTGGGATCAAACCATTTAATCAACAATCCCATTGGGACAAAGTACATATTCGCAACACTGTGTTCAAAACCTGCAGCGACAAATGCGCTGATGGGGAGAATAATAGCCGCAATTTTTCCTCCTACTGTTCTTGCAGCAAAAGTCATCCAAACTGCTAAATCGACCAGGAGATTGCACATGATGCCCAAACCAATTGCTGAGAAGAATTGCAGCCCTGCTTTTGCATTGGCAATGGATAGGGCGGTTTTTCCGACTGCTCCGCCAGCAAAGGTATACTGCCTGGCCATCAGCATGATGAAGGCAACAAGGACAGCACCAATGAAATTGCCCAGATAAACAACTCCCCAGTTTCTAAGCATTTTTCCCAGAGTAATTTTTTTGGAAAGAACAGCCATGAGCATCAGGTTGTTTCCGGTGAAGAGTTCAGCACCAGCAACAATTACAAGAACCAGGCCGACCGTGAAGATCAAACCCTTGAGAAGAGCGTTGACACCATAAGGAAATTCACTTCCATTGGTTCCAACAGTGGTGGCAAGAATAGCGCCAAAAGCAATGAAGGCTCCTCCAAAAAATCCCAGGAATAACATCGTCCAAAAATCAAGGCCTGCTTTTTTGACTCCAACTGCAACAGCTTTGTTTGCGACTTCTGCGGGTGTGAGGTCGTCAATTGAGATAGTAGGTTCTGCCATTTTCTTTTCCTCTTTTTGTTTTGAATTTTGTTTTTTCATTTTATTTTTTGTTTCTGCTTCTATGCATGCATCGGGCAAACACCGGTGGGGCAAACCCCGAGGCGGATGTGTGCTTCAACTTCCGCACGGAAGTAATTCAACATATCCCGTAATGGAACGCCTGCGGTTTGGCCCAAGCCGCAGTTTGAGAGTTCAAGCATCTCTTTGTAGAGGGACAAAAGCTCATCCAAATCTTCGAGAGATCCCTGACCCTGGCTAATACCCGTCAGTATGTCATAAGCGCGTTTAGTGCCAATGCGGCAGGGCGTGCACTTTCCACAAGATTCCACTCTGAAAAAGTTTAGCAGAACTTTGGCAAGGTCCACGATGCAAACCTCGTCGTTACAGATGAGCAAGGCGCCAGAGCCAAGCGAAACGCCGGCTCTTTTGTATGAATCAAAGTCCATGGGTGTATCCTGCAAGCTTGCAGGAATAATCGAGCCGCTGGAGCCGCCAGTTTGGGCTAACTTGAAACTGCCAGATTTCATACCCTTAGCATAAATTGAAACGACTTCCCGCAGAGTAATGCCCATTGGAACTTCAATTAAACCCGTTACGTTGACATTTCCCAGGACGGTAAAGACCTTTGTACCAGGACTGGAAGGAGTGCCGAGCGCGCGATACCAATCGGCACCGTTGCGAATAATGGCGGGAATATTGGCAAGTGTTTCAACATTATTTACCAGGGTTGGTTTTCCCCACAAGCCGTTGGTGGTTGGGTAAGGCGGGCGCGACCGCGGCTCGCCGCGTTTCCCTTCGATCGATTCGATCAGAGCAGTTTCTTCACCGCAGATATAAGCTCCGGCGCCAGCGTGGACGTGGATTTTGAAACTGAAATCTGATCCGAAGATCTTCTCGCCAAGCAAACCAAACTCTTCAGCTTGTTTTATTGCGGTTTCAACGCGCTGAATTGCCAGTTGATACTCTCCTCGGATATAGATGTAGCCCTCATCCGCGCCAACAGCGTACGCGGCAATTGCCATCGCTTCGATGATAGCGTGGGGATCCCCTTCAAGTACAACCCGGTCTTTGAAAGTGCCAGGTTCACTCTCATCCGCATTGCAGATGACGTATTTCTTATTTCCATAGGTTTTGTTGACAAATCCCCATTTGGTACCAGTGGGGAAACCTGCGCCGCCACGACCTTGTAATACGGAACTTTTGATAATCGCAATGACCTCATCCGGAGTTTTTTCCAGTGCAATACCAAGGGCTTGATATCCATCATTGGCGATGTAATCATCAATGCTTTCAGGATCGATGATACCTACATTTTTCAGGACAACACGGTTTTGCGCAGGCAAGGTGCCTTTGCGGGCGGAAAGCCAGGCGACTTTGCCAGATAACTCGTGCGCTGGGGCGCGTTTTTCTTCAACGACACGCCCTTTGTATAAATGCTCCTCAACGATGTAAGGCACATCGTCCGCTTTTATGGGGCCATAAACAACCGCTTCAGGATAGATGAGCACCAAGGGAGAGGCATAGCTATAACCCAGATCGCTGACCATCGAAAGCGAAACTTCTTCGGTCAAACCGTATTGCAATAATTGTTGTTGGAACGCGGCATATAATTTTTCAGATCCTCGCAATTTACTTTCGGGATCGTTAGAGACCAGGATCATTGATCGTACTGTTTTCATGGCAATCTCCTATTCGTAACGACTGAGAATTTCTTTAACTTGCTCAGGGGTAACATTTCCATACATATCAGTATCGATCAATATTACCGGACCCATACCGCAAACGCCCAGACAACTGGTTGAAAGCAGTGTCCATTTCTTGTCTGGGCTGGTCTGACCCGGTTCAAGAGCGAGGGCTTTTTTGAGGGTGGCAATCACTTCTCTTCCTCCAACGACATGGCAGGGTGCGCTTTCGCAGAACTGGACCACATGTCTTCCACGCGGTTGCGTAGAGAGCATTCTGTAGAAAGTTGCTACGGAATAGATCTCTTTTGTTGGAAGGCTCATCAATCCAGATAATTCTTCCATGGCTGTCTGTGAAATAAATCCGAACTCGTTGGTTATTGCCTGAAGCACAGATATTAGATCAGCTCGGGTTGCGCCAATCCGTTTAACAATCTTCTGGACACCCAGAATAGTCTCTTCTTCATTCTTTGTGACAGGTGGCATGAAATCTCCTATTTAAACAGTTTATTAACTGACATTTATGGCTTCAAACTGGCAAACCTGATAACAAATGCCGCATTTTATGCAAATGTCCTGATCGATCACGTGAGTCTGCTTGCGTTCACCAGAAATTGCACCGACCGGGCAGTTGCGGGCACATACAGTACAACCAGTGCAAGGACCATCCATGATCTCGTATTTGATCAAGGCGCGGCATACTTTTGCCGGGCAGCGTTTTTCATAGACATGGGCTTTATATTCGTCCATGAAGTGCTTCAAGGTGGAGACCACCGGGTTGGGGGCGCCCTGACCCAAGCCGCACAAGCTGTTCTTCTTAATCTGTTCGCTGAGCTCTTCCAACTCTTCGATGTCGCCATCTTCACCGTTACCCGCGCAGATTTTTTCCAAAATTTCAAGCAGTCGGCGGGTGCCAACACGGCAGGGAACACACTTGCCGCAGGATTCATCCTGGGTGAATTCCATGAAGAATCGAGCGATGTCGACCATGCAGGTTCCTTCATCCATCACGATCATGCCGCCGGAGCCCATGATGGAACCGGCAGCACCAAGGGTTTCGTAATCAACGGGCAGATCCAGGTCAGACTCAGGCAGACATCCACCCATCGGACCACCGGTCTGAACGGCTTTGAAAGCTTTGCCGCCTTTAATGCCGCCGCCGATATCGTAGATGATTTCGCGCAGAGTTAAGCCAAACGGAACTTCAATCAGACCGGTATGGGCAACATCGCCGGCGAGGGCGAACGTTTTGGTGCC
>CAZOYK010000119.1:0-6555 GCA_964584065.1 uncultured Anaerolineaceae bacterium
GACGATACCGTCGAAAGCGGACTGGTCGATGATGTCGGTCAGCATGTACTGGAGGATCTCGAAGGAGGGTTTGGCTGGGTTGGTCCGCAGCACTTCGAGCCTGGCGCTGCGGCGGGAGTTGGAGGAAAGCGCGTTGATAATGCGGTCCACCGAGGTCTCGTAGTCGAGCTCGGTTCCGGCAACACCGGTCGAGAAGCCGCTTTCACCTGGGATCGGCATGGGTGGTGTGGAAGGCTGGTCGTAGCGCACGGAAATCTCGGTCTCGAGGAAGTTGCGCATGCGAGCTTCGTCGAATTTGGCTTGCAGCGGGATGTTCAGGCTGGAGATTGGCTGGTTCCAGATATATCGCCAGAAGCCGGTCCAAAACGGTTCACCAGTTCGCTGCTTTTCAGCCGCGGCAAGCATGTTGTTCACCTGCAGCTCAAAACCGATGGTGGCAGGGCGCACCTGGATACGCGCGGACTGATATTGCAGTTCGATGGGGGACATGTAGGCCTGCACGAGCCGCTCGGAGGCAGTCTCGAAGGTGAGCCCGCCGATGGGGATATTGGCGACCATCAGCCCAGTGGGGAAAGTCGCGCGGATGCGCCCGTAGCGTACGAGCTGCAGGATCAGCAGGAAGCCTGCCATGAGGATCAATCCTAATGCAGCCCAACGAATAATCGAAGTTTTTCTGCGCATGGGTAAATTATAGCCATATTTGGAAAAAGGCTTGAACAAGTCTTGGGTGTAGGGCGAAATTGAACGCGACGAATGTTTATTGTCAAGGAAAACAACAAAGCGCGTTCAATCCGCCGTTAAAGGAGTTACGATCAGCAAAGATCGATTGTTCAAGATAGTTGGTTGGTTTATGGCGAATTGGAAGCACGCCAGTATCTCTGCTTAGTAATTCTTGTAGTGCTTCCAATTTCGCCCTACAAGTTTTTTAACCTAAGCAAAAACTCATTTTCAATCGGTGGGTTGGCGTAAAAAAGTGTTGGAATCTGAAGAGCCATTAAAAGCCAACCCACCCTACCGGCTAAAAGATTAAGCGCCTAACTATTAGGAAATTTTCCTCACGGGCAGCATCTCGATATACCCCCGCCAGCCTTCCGGCGCGAGCTGCATACGCGGAGCATGCTCCGGCGCCCACTCGTAGCCGTAAACCTCCGGATTGAAGCGTTTGATTTGATCCATGCACAATCCCACAGCTGTTTGAAAATCTCTATCATCATAGGGTTCACCCTGGAAGACCATCATCTGGCAGGCAGGCAGCTCCATGACTTCGAATCCCGCGGGTACTTCGCCGTGAAAATCCTCAGGCACTTCAACTCCTTGCGCATAGATACCGGTTCCCGCTGGACGCAAATTCTCAGGCAGCCAAACGCCAACCGGCTCATATAACGCTTCCTTGATTTCGGTCAAAACGTCCCAGGCTGCTGAAGCGTTGCTCTCACCGCAGCCAATCTCGCCGCAATAGTCAAAGTAATTGTCGGCTGCTTTGCTGCGCCACAGAATTAGCTTGCGAGCCGGGCGGTCGACTATTTGCGTAAAAATGACTGATGTTTTGTTCATGTTCCATTCCTCCAGATTGGTGTTCGATCGGTCGAGATAACTGGTTGGGATCAGCCACCCTTCGGGTGTGGGGCGGGTGGCATACTTTTTTGGGGAGATGCCAAACCCGTTGGTGAAGGCGCGCGTGAAGCCTTCGTGCGTGTCGAAGACGAAATCCAGCGCCAGGTCGAGTACTTTGTGCTTCCCCGAACGCAGGGTCCGGGCGGATGCGATGAGCCTCTGACGCCGAATGTACTCGAAGGGTGCCAATCCTGTTTCAGCTTTAAAGATCCGAGCAGCGTGATACTGCGAATAACCCCCGGCTTTGGCCACCTCGCTGGCGGTGATCGGCTGGTGCAGGTGTTCGGAGATGAACTTTTTCATCCGTTCCACCGCCGCTGATCCTTCGCTTTTGTTTCCGTTTGTCATTCGTTCGCCTTTCTGGAGGGGATTATAAAAACAATTCTAAAAGATTTCTTGACCTGGAGTGCGGAGTTATAACGAATGTTAAATTGAAAAATTCCCCCATCATTTTCTTTAGGAATTATTCCCGTATTTTAGCCAGGGATTGCGACGTGGAGAAACTCCTCGATCCGGAATTTGATCGCATCACGAACCATTCGGGTTTGTTCTAAACGCTCATCGTGACTACCAGTAAACGAAGCTGGATCACGGAAATCCCAATTCCAACTGATCCTCGCTCCTGGAAAGATTGGACACTGCTGGGCATTAGACTGATCACAAACCTTGATCACGTAATCGTATTTGCGGCCTTCCTTGAAGAAATCAAAGACGGAATCGGATTGATTTTGGGAAATGTCGTATCCCAACTCTGCCATGGCTTCCACCACGACAGGATTTAGAATACCTTTTTCCAATCCCGCACTTTCGGCTATAAACCTGCCTTTTCCCAAGTCATTCAGGAAGGTTTCAGCCATCTGACTCCTAGCAGAATTGTGGGTGCAGACAAACAAAACTTTTAACATAAATACGTCTCCTGGGTGCATTCTTTAAGCATTTTCCATGTTTGACCAAGTATAGTGTTTAAACTATGACGATAAGGTTATGAGGTTGTTAAGCCTTGCATAAATTCCTGTAATAGCAGGTTAACAGATGGTTTTAATCTGATATCTGTCTAGGGATAGTGTGGTAAAAAATTAACAAGAATGACCCTTATCAGTACACGGATATTTTGACCGGGGAAAGCCCGGGTTGTGATCATCCATGAAGGAAAAGAAAAAATGAACACTGGCCCGAATATGGAGAGAAGGTATAATAGCAACCGGTTGTCCAAAATATCGCCGGGGATATAACCGGAGTGACACAGAGAGGTAAGCATGAAAGTAATACTGACCGGCTCGATCGCCTTTGACTATTTGATGCAGTTCCCAGGGCTTTTTAAGGACTGCCTGATCGCCGAACACCTGGATAAGGTGTCGCTGTCGTTTTTGGTACACGATATGATCAAGCAAGACGGAGGGATAGGCCCCAATATTGCCTACACGCTGGCGATGCTGGGCGGCAATGCTTACCTGTTCTCCACTGCCGGGCAGGATTTTGGCGACTATGCACGTCGCTTGGAGCAGATGGGGGTAGATACCAGCGGTGTGAAGATTATCCATGAGAAATTTACAGCATCATTTTTTGCTACGACCGATCGTTCAAACGCGCAAATCTCCACCTTTTATACCGGCGCGATGGCGGACTCGGCGGACCTGGCACTGGTTGAAGCAAAATATGAACCGGATGATTTTGTGATGGTTTCGCCTACTGACCCGCGAACCATGCGGCGCTATATCCGCGAGGCACCTGAATTGGGGCTCAGGATGCTATTTGACCCGGGTCAGCAGATTATCAGCCTGGACGATCAGACTCTGCGCGAAGGCGTGGAGAACGCGCACGGCATGTTCATTAATGAATATGAGTTTGAGCTGCTGCAGAAGCACACCGGCTGGAGTGCTGAAGAGATTCTGGCAAAACCGGTGTTTACAGTGGTAACATTAGCCGAACACGGCGCGCGCGTCGTGGCAGAAGGGCTGGACTGCGTGGTGCCGGCGATCGGTGGGATTGAAGTGAAGGACCCGACTGGTGTGGGGGACGCCTTTAGGGGAGGTTTCCTGCGAGCTTACATGGCTGGTCTGCCGTTAAAAGTCTGCGTTGAGGTTGGCAATACCGCCGCGGCGTACTGCATTCAGGAAGTGGGTCCTCAGTGTCATAAATACTGCTGGACTGAATTTGTTGCATTTTACCGTGAGCACTTCAATGATGAGGGCTTGCTGGGTGAGATTGAATAATAAAATATTGGAGAGGCAATGGAGAATTACAACATTAGAGATTTAAACATGGCAGAAGGCGGACGCCGCCGGATGGATTGGGCATCACGCGAGATGCCCGTTCTGGCGATTTTGGAAGAACGCTTCCGCCGCGAACGACCCTTTGAGGGCATTCGCATGTCGTGCTGTATGCACGTGACGACTGAGACCGCAAACCTGATGCGGACGATGCAGGCTGGTGGCGCGGATATCGTGCTGACGGCTTCTAACCCGCTTTCAACGCAGGATGACGTGGCAGCAGCTTTGGTTTCGCACTACGAAATACCCGTGTACGCGATCAAGGGAGAAGACGACAAGACTTATTACAAAAACCTGCGCGCTGCACTCGATCACAAACCGAACATCACGATGGATGACGGCGCGGATCTGGTGAGCACAATCCACAAGGAACGTCGCGACCTGATCCCCGGCATCATTGGCGGGACGGAAGAGACCACAACCGGTGTTATCAGACTGCGGGCGATGGCAGCAGACAAAATGCTGGCATTCCCGGTGATGGCCGTCAACGACGCCATGACCAAACATTTCTTCGATAACCGCTACGGCACCGGGCAGTCCACGATTGACGGCATCCTGCGGGCAACGAACGTGCTCCTGGCTGGCAAGGTATTCGTGGTGGCTGGTTACGGCTGGTGCGGACGCGGTCTGGCGATGCGCGCGAGGGGTATGGGTGCGAACGTGATCGTGACCGAAGTGGATCCGATGGTGGCACTGGAAGCCGTGATGGACGGTTTCAGGGTGATGCCTATGGCGGAAGCTGCCCCAATTGGTGATATTTTCATCACGCTGACTGGTGACCTGAACGTGGTTGACAAGCACCACTTTGAGGTGATGAAAGACGGCGCCTTGGTCGGCAACTCCGGTCATTTCAATGTGGAAATCAACATTCCTGCCCTCGAAGAAATGGCAGTATCCAAGCGACAGGTAAGACCGTTTGTGGAGAGCTATCAGCTCAAGGATGGACGGGTTATCAGCATTCTTGGCGAAGGTCGCTTGATCAATTTGGCTGCGGCTGAGGGTCATCCTGCGTCCGTGATGGATATGTCCTTTGCGAACCAGGCGCTCGGTGCGGAATATATGATCAAAAATGCCGAAAAACTTGAGAAGAAGGTTTATGACGTACCGGAAGAGATCGACCGTGAAATCGCCCGCCTGAAGCTGATTGCTATGGGAGTGAAGATTGACAAGCTGACCGACGAACAAGTGAAATACCTTGGTTCCTGGGAAGAAGGAACGTAGGTCTTTGGGTTGGTAACGAAAATGAGCTGATGAAAGTCAGCTCTTTTTTTTTATATTTTGTGTGATCGGATATTGTGTTTCTTCTGTTATTTTTCGTTATATAAATCCAATTTCACTTTTTTAAATGTCGGAGTGAGCCTGCGCCACGCTTGAGTAAAATCACCATCTCTTGGCCGGCTCATTCCGACCTACACGAAAAATCTATTTGCTTGGTTTGTAGGGCGGAATGGTGTGGAATTCACCACTCCGCCATTGAAGATTATCTAGGTTTTCAAGGTTTCATTATTCCAAATGATTCATGGTGTGATGGCGGATTGGAAGCACAAAAAGCCCCCTCCATGACGAAGTTTGCAGTGCTTCCAATCTCGCCCTACGAGTCCTGTTGTTTCTTTCTTGGTTTGATGGAGGTAAATTGTTAAACCCTGCTGCGGGGGCAAAATCAGTCGGAGGGTGGAATGGTGTGCAGTTCACCACTCCGACGTATGAGAAGAAGAGCATCACAGGAACAGCTTTTCGTAGGGCGAAATTGAGGGCACCGCGATCGATGTGGCAGACAAACGTATCGTGCCCTCAATTCGCCGTTGTCGGTGAACCAGGCAGCAAAGTTTATTTAATCCAAATGATTCATGGTGTGATGGCGGATTGGAAGCACGTAAAGGTCTTTGTATGAAGATGTGTGTGGTGCTTCCAAGCTTGCCCTACGACAAATTATTGATTTTTTGCGGATGAAGGGAGATCGCCGCGCAAAAGAAGCTCGCGATGACAAACAAAAAGAAGGTTTTGTGCAAAAGATCCGCGAAAAACACAAAACCTTCATTGTCGAGCGTTAATTATTCAATTAATTATCGTCGTTGCTCTCGTCATCGCTACTGTCCCCTGAAATGTCGAAGGTGCCGCTGAGTATCTCGCTGTTTGCGAGGGCACGGACCGAATTTTCGATCTCCTGCATGATTTCGGGATTTTGGACGAGGAAATTCTTGGAGGCTTCACGTCCTTGCCCGAGGCGCTGATCCTTGTAGGAATAGAAGGACCCACGCTTGTCAATGACCTCGAGAGAAGTCGCCAGGTCGAGGATATCGCCCGATTTGGAGATACCTTCGTTGTACATGATGTCGAATTCGGCTGAACGGAAGGGGGCGGAAACTTTGTTCTTCACCACGCGCACACGCACGCGGTTACCCACGATCTCAGCACCGACTTTGATCGACTGCACCCGGCGTACGTCCAGGCGAATGGAAGCATAGAATTTGAGTGCCATGCCGCCAGTGGTCGTTTCGGGGTTGCCGTACATTGAGCCAATTTTCTGGCGCAGCTGGTTGGTGAAGATCACAGCGGTCTTGGTCTGGTTAATCGCGCCCGAAAGTTTGCGCAGCGCCTGGGACATCAGGCGTGCCTGGACGCCCATGGTGGGGTCGCCCATGTCGCCTTCGATTTCCGAGCGGGGAACCAG
>CAZOYK010000120.1:0-6542 GCA_964584065.1 uncultured Anaerolineaceae bacterium
TCTAAAACTTTATGATTTCCAAGATTTCTCGCACAAAAAGAAACATTTATTGATAGATACTATCGGCATGGTCTAGAGTGTAATTAACATTTCAAAATTAAGGAGAGATCATTATGGCTCAACAGCTATCATTCACATCAATTATTGAGAGCGCGTCAAAACTTCCGGGAGTTCATATCAACCGAGAAGAATTCCTGACTAAAAACTTGGGAAAAATTTGTACACAAACACAACTACAAAAAGCAATTGCTGAAGGAACACTGCACGCCAATATTCCGATCACAACACTTGATAGTCTAGCAAATGGCGTGATAAATGGTGAAACCTTGAAGGTGACCACTATCTCAACTGCCGCTGGTCTTCCAGGTGGCTTGGCTATGGCAGCCACAATCCCGGCTGATTTGGCACAGTTCTACGGTTTTGTTTTGCGAACGGCACAAGAATTGGCATTCATCTATGGATGGGGGGAGATCTTTAATGAGACATCAGAACTTGATACCGCTACTGAGTCTCAATTGATACTGTTCATAGGTGTAATGTCTGGTGTAGGAGCTGCCAATAAAGTTGTGACAAAGTTATTCGGTGAAACAGCAATGCGAGCGGTAGCAAAAAAGGTGGCCGCACAAGCCCTCACAAAAACCTGGTATTATCCGATTGTCAAAAAGATCGCTGCAATGTTAGGTCAAAAAATGGTCAAGGCAACATTTGCCAAAGGAGTGTCGAAAGTAGTTCCGATACTTGGCGGAGCAATTTCTGGGGGCCTGACATTGGCAACCTTTAAACCGATGGCGTACAGACTTCAGAAACATCTTTCAACCATGGCACATATGTCTCCGGAGGAGTTCGCAAAATACGAAGCTTCTATAGATATATCCATGGATGAGTCTGTTATGGCTGACAAGATGATTGATTTGGAATTTGAGGAGATTGAGACGAACTATTGGGTTTGCACTTGTGGGTCTGAGAATAAAGGGAAGTTCTGCCCTGAATGTGGTAAGGCAAAACCTGCCGGAATACCACAATATCGATGCGACAAGTGTGGTTGGGAACCAGATGATAAGACTCACCCTCCTAAGTTTTGTCCGGAATGCGGCGATAAGTTTGATGATGGAGACATTGTGTTGATCTAATTTTTAGAATTTTTTGGGATTGACAATCAAAGCGGTGCAGGATTACTCACCGCTTTGACGATTAAAAGTAAAAAACATATCTTATGTTCTATGTTTTCCCGTTCTCATTTGTGAAGACATTAACAACATTTTATTCAGTTATCGTAGGTCAGGTTCCGCAGTTGAACCTGACATGAAATACGTCGGTTTAATTTAGCAAATGCTTTTTTACTTTTTGATGATATTAAATAGGATTCTACTTTGGTACTCGGGATGATTTAAATATTAGTAAACACCTTTGATGTCAGGTCCAAAATCGGGACCTGACCTACGACAAGATGCCATTAGGGAATAGAAAAGAGACAAAGCTCCTAAAGGCCAAAGTATGTCAGATTTAATCTCTGCCATAAAACTATTCTTCTTCCGCTTGGCGGTATTGGAGTGCTTCGGCGAGGTGTTCGGACTTGATGTGCGGATCGCTGGCGAGGTCGGCGATGGTCCTGGCGAGTTTTAGAACGCGATGATAACCCCGGGCGGTCAGTTTCAGCTGGCGCATGGCTGCTTTCATCAGTGCCTCGCCATCCGGCGCGACCTGGCAGTAAGTGCGGATCTCTTTGGGGGTCATGTCCGCGTTCGAGGTCAGCTTTGTGCCGGCAAACCGTGCCAGCTGGCGCTGCCTGGCGGCTTCAACCCGCAACCTGATCTGGCGGGAAGGTTCACCCGTCCGCTGACAGCTGAGTTTCTGATAATCTACCCGTGGCACCTGCAGGTGAATGTCAATCCGGTCCAGCAGTGGTCCCGAGATGCGTTTCTGATAATTGGTGATGACCGATTGGGAGCAAGTGCAAGCCCGTAGTTTGTCGCCATAATAGCCGCACGGGCAGGGGTTCATCGCCCCAATCAGCATGAAGTTAGCCGGAAAGGTAAAGGAGCCATTGGCGCGGCTGATGGTTACGATCTTGTCTTCAATCGGCTGACGCAGCACTTCGAGACTACGCTGACCAAACTCGGGCAGTTCGTCAAGGAACAACACCCCGCGGTGAGCCAATGAGATCTCGCCTGGGTGCGGGATGTTGCCGCCGCCGACCAGGCCGGCATGGCTGATGGTATGGTGCGGGGCACGGAAGGGGCGTATTTGAATAAGGGGTGTGCCAGCCGGCAGCATGTCGCAAATGGAATAAATGCCGGTTACTTCGAGGGCTTCATCGAGGCTCAACCTTGGCAGGATGGAAGTGATCGCCCGCGCTAAAAGTGTCTTGCCTGCCCCGGGAGGACCAGACATCAGCACGTTGTGTCCGCCTGCGGCGGCTACTTCGAGCGCGCGTTTGATGTGTTCCTGCCCTTTGATTTCGCTGAAATCCGTATCTGTATGGATTTCATCGTCCGGCGCGTATTCCATTGGAGTGCCGGGGGAGATTAGCTCCTCGCCTACCAGGTGGTCGACGAGTTCACGCAGGGTATTGACCGGATAGACTTCAATGTCAGGAATGAGTGTGGCTTCAGCGGCATCGCAAGCCGGCACGAACAGCCGTTTGTAGCCATCTTTTCGCGCCTGGGCGGCAACCGCCAAAACGCCGCGGACGTGCCTTACCGAGCCATCCAGCGAGAGCTCTCCAATGATGAGAGCACCTTCAATACTCTCAGGAGCGACCTGTTCGCCGGTGATCAGTACGCCGATGGCGATTGGCAAGTCGAAAAATGGACCTTCTTTGCGGACGGAGGCTGGAGCGAGGTTGACCGTCAGGGGTTGGCGGGGATATGCCAGGTCAGCGTTCTTGATGGCGGAGTAGACACGCTCACGGCTTTCCTTCACGGCTTCGTCTGGCAATCCAACGATTGCCATGTGCGGCATGCCCTGTCCGAAATCGACTTCGATATCAATGATCACGC
Organism: uncultured Anaerolineaceae bacterium; assembly: GCA_964584065.1. GTDB lineage: Bacteria > Chloroflexota > Anaerolineae > Anaerolineales > Anaerolineaceae > Mesolinea. Next base: position 3,000 of record CAZOYK010000120.1, read on the forward strand.
CTTCGAGACCGATCACCGCGCAAGAGTAGACATGAGCCAACATGTGCTAAGTTTATCATGTGTAAGCAGTCGAATAGGTTAAAAAGTGTTGATTTCCAAGGTTGCCAGTGAATTTACTGTTAGAATTGGTCGAGTTATATCCAAGTAGACACTAAACGCTTTACAGAGGCCTGATGGTATCACACAGACAAACCCCACTTCTAAAAATTTTACTTACCGTTTTTTTTGTTAGCCTAATCTTTGTTGGTTTACTGTTCTCACCTACATTTGCTCAAGGTGGAATCGATCAGTGGCTGGCTTTTGGTCCTGGAACCGAAGGCAAAGTGCCTGAAGTGGACTTGATTTCGGCCTCATATGACGCAATCGAACTGCAGGCCGTTATGCCTGGGGCTCGTTTTGGAGAAACCAACATTGCTGGTCAAACTTACCTGACTCTAAGCGGGGAAGGTTACACTTTTAACGACCTGGTTGGCGCGCCAGCTTTGCCTGTGCTGCGCAGAATGATCGAGGTTCCGATGGGAGCTGAAGTCAGCTTGGAACTGTTGGGATCCAAAACACAAAATGTCAGTTTGGCAGGTCTTGGTCTGCAAGGAACAATAGCCCCAATTCAGCCATCCCAGCCGAAATGCGGCGAACCAATTCCGGCTGTTCTCCCTTCCGCTGAGCTATACGGCAGCGCCTTTTTCCCGGCTGAACACCTTGCCATCACCGATGATTTCATCATGCGCGGACATCGAATCGTTGAAGTTGAAATCAGACCTGTGCGTTACAATGCCACTTTGGGGGAATTGGAACTTACTTCTGAAATAAGCTTCCAGCTCAAACTGGCTGGAAGTGATATGGCTCGCACGATCGCGGAAGCTGACCGGCTCAATTCTGCTCCCTTCAATCGCATCCTGCAGGCGACGGTCCTGAACTACAACCAGGGACGCCCGGTCGCCATTCCAAACACCGCCGAACGCTACCTGATTATCACCGCAGATACGTTTGAGGCTGGTCTGGCTGATTTTGTTTCTTTGAAGGAAAGCCAGGGCTTTTCTGTGGCGCTGGCAAACCTGACGACCGTTGGCGGAAACACAACCACGGCAATCAAGAATTACATTAAAGCCCAGTACCAGGGTGCAAATCCACCTGACTATGTGCTGTTGGTTGGAGACTATATTTCCGGCAATCCGGCCGGAAGCCTTACCAACTACATCATGCGCACTGCCAGCGGTTATCGTACGGATCTGCAATATTTCACGATGGATAACGAAACCGAATATGTTCCTGACATTTTTTATGGTCGTTTCCCGGTCCGGACTACTGCCAACTTGAGCGCGATGATCGACAAGTACGAAGCATATCAAGATCTTACTGGCGATGAAGACTGGGTGAAGAAGATTGAATACCTGGCATCCAATGATGGTAGTTATTACGACGTTGCTGAAAGAACACATAATTATGTGATTAACAACTACACGTTGCCTTTGGGTTATAGCGGGATTTTTCCAAACGATCCTGAACCCGGTGGCGACAAGGTGTATGCCATAACCTATGGCGGAGGTGGCGCGGACGCGGTGGCTTCGATGAACGATGATCGTGTGATGGTGGTCTACAGTGGTCATGGTGGAACAACTTTGTGGGACGCTCCACGGGTAAATCAGACAGATGTGCGCAACATGACTGGTGTGGCAGTTCCCTATGTGGCTTCGCATGCCTGCATTACCGGTGATTTCAACACGGGCGAAGCTTTCAGCGATACCTGGGTGATCGAGCCTGTTAGTGGCGCGCTGACCTTCTTTGGCTCGAGTGACAGCACCTACTGGTATGAGGATGAAGATCTTGAGACGGCGATTTTCGATCACTTATATTCTGATCCAAACCTTGAGATCATTCCCAGTGTTGCTGAAATAACCCAATATGGTCTCCAGGCGGTGGACAATTCGGGTTCGAGCCGTGACAACTACTACCGGGAAACTTATCACATTTTTGGTGACCCCTCCTTAGAAATCCTGATGAAACCCAAGTATCCCGATTTCAGAATCAATGTTGACCCAACAGAAATCAAAACCTGCAACAGCGGCAGCAACACTGCAATAGTCAACCTGACTTCGGTCAACGATTACGCCGTTCCAGTTAATCTAAGTGCTTCTTCAGTGACTGGTTTCGCAACAACCTTTGCCAATAACCCGGTTACTCCTCCAGGCTCAACCACCGCGACTATCGAGGGCGCTGGCACCGCCACCACCGGCAACAGAACTTTGGTGCTCACTGGAACCTCCGGTGAACTGTTTCACACCGCTGAGATTGAAATGTCCATTTTCGCTCCGATCACTGCTGGACCTCAATTGTCGACCCCTGCTAATAATTCCAAGGATGTCTCCCCTCGACCTACCTTTACATGGACATCGGCTGCCAATGCGGAAACCTATCGGCTGCAAGTTGCAGCGGACTCTGGTTTCACCAATGTTGTGGTTAATCGTTCAGGGATCGTAGGCACCAGTTTCACCCTGACGATGAACCTGGCAACCGACACTCCATATTACTGGCGGGTTTATGCCGAAAATGTCTGCGGCGATGTGATCAGCACCCAGGCTTTCACCTTCCGCACCAGCCCCGGACCAGGCGATTGCGGCGATGGAACGGTGAAACAAGTGCTTTACTTTGATGATTTTGAAGGTGGTCTTGGCACCTGGCAAAACCCTGGAGACACATTCAATTTTAATATTACTACCGTGAGGGCCTTTTCACCCGTTTCTTCAGTGCTGGCAAGTGTACCCGATGATCAATCGGATCAACGCCTGATCTCACCTGTCTTTGCTGTTCCTGATACTACGGAACCAGTTTCCCTGATCTTCTGGCATCGCTGGACCTTTGATAGCCTAACTTCTTGCAATGATGGGGCAATCCTGGAGGCAAGTATTGATGGCGGCACCACCTGGAACCAAGTTTCCAAATCTTACCTCCTTACAAACGCTTACAATGGCTCGATCAAGAGCGGCGTGTTTAACCCCCTGGCCGGCAGGCAAGCCTGGTGTTATGGTACCGATGAATGGGTGCGCACGGTTGTGCAACTTTCACCTTACAAGGGCCAAACGGTGCAGTTCCGTTTCCGCTTGGGCACGGGGCTTTCCGGAGCAGCTGAAGGCTGGTATCTCGATGATGTGTTGATGCAGACTTGCGTAGCTACTAATCCCAACTACATGATCTTTCTGCCTTCGGTTTTAACCGGAAACTAAGTTTTACACCTCAGACTTCGTAAAACACCTCACTTGTTGAGGTGTTTTTTTATCCCCTGAATGATAGAATCTGAATTGAAGTACAATTCACCCGGGTTATTTGATGATTGATTCGCATGAAATGAAGAAAGTAAAACCTGTTTCTTTTTATTCTTTGTTCGTGATCCTGAGCCTTTTGCTAAGCGCTTGCGGCATTGCCTTGGTGCAGCCAACCCCACCCACTTCAACACCTGTGCTTGCAACCGAACTCCCCCAGGTGCCAACTGCTACTGAGATCGTAGCTACACCAGAAGCAACACCCACTTCACTTCCTCCCGCGATT
>CAZOYK010000121.1:0-6478 GCA_964584065.1 uncultured Anaerolineaceae bacterium
TCTTCCTCTTTCATCCTAATCACGCACTTTTGAAACAGATACATGGATGGGAAAATGACATATTTTTTTATGACATCCATCTCTCAGGAAACTATTCTTGAGTTAAATCCTTCTAAGAATTTGATCGAGAAAAAAACTAGCAAAGACAAAAGCCTCCCCGGGTTCAGGGAGGCTTTCAATTCAAACGAGCAAAAACTAAGCGTGCTTGGCTTCGAATTCTTTCAGAAACTCGATCAACGCGTCCACACCCTCTTTGGGCATGGCATTGTAGATCGAAGCCCGCAGACCTCCTACCGATTTGTGACCCTTGAGGTTATCAAAGCCAGCTGCCTTGGTAGCAGCCACAACTTCAGCGTCCATTTCGGCGCTCTCAGTTACGAACGGGATATTCATCAGTGAGCGATCCTCTTTGGCAACCGTGCCTCTGAACATCTTGCTGTTGTCGAGGAAGTCATAAAACGGTTGGGCTTTCTCAATGTTGATCTGGTTCATGGCTTCCAGGCCACCAAGCTTTTTGAGGTACTTGAAGACCTTGCCGCAGACGTAGATCGCCCAGCAGTTGGGGGTGTTGTACATCGAGCCGGCATCCGCATGGATATCATAACGCAAGTAGGTGGGGATCTTCTCATCCAGATCGGTGCGGATCAGGTCCTCGCGGATGATGACAATCGCAACACCAGCTGGACCAACGTTCTTCTGCACACCGCCATAGATCAGCCCATAATCGCTGACATTAACCGGCTTGGACAAAAACATAGAGGATTGGTCCGATGCCAGAATTTTGCCCTTGGTATTGGGCAGTTTTTGGTAAGTGGTGCCGTGAATGGTCTCATTCTCGCAGATGTAGACGTAATCGGCATCCTCCGAGATCGGCAAATCTGAGACATCCGGGATGTAGCTGTAGTTCTTATCCTTGCTGGAGGCTACCAAATTGATCTTGCCAAATTTTTTAGCCTCATTGTAGGCCTTATTAGACCAGTTGCCGGTGACGATATAGTCAGCAACGCCGTTTTTCATCAGGTTGAGCGGGATCATGGCAAATTGCAGCGTGGCGCCGCCTTGAATGAACAAAACTTTGTAGTTGGAGGGGATGTCCATCAGCTCACGCAGGTCTGCTTCGGCTTCATCAATGATGCCCTGATAAACCTTGCTGCGGTGGCTCATTTCCATCACATTCATTCCTGAGCCCTGATAGTTCATGAACTCATCACGGATATCCTCCAGGACGGGTTCGGGTAAAGTGCTTGGCCCAGCTGAGAAATTGTAGATACGGTCGTACTTCATATTAAAAGCTCTCTCCTTTTTTCTAAGTCGTATTCCGTTGGCTGCCTGTTCCTCACAGGTTTCAATATTATCCCTCGCAAAGGGACTTGTTTCTACGCTCAAATCTTAACCCCCAACCGGGTAAAGGTCAAGCACTTTAAACGAGCCAGGCAGAGAAAAGCAAATAATCCCCCGAGGTTTTATAATGGGCACATGGCAAAAAAAGTCACAGGAAGAAAGCGAGTCTGGCAGTTACTCGAAACCGTCGGCAAAGGAGATGCTGGCGAAGTCGTGCGCGTGGAAGCTGAACTCGGGCGGGAAGAGGGCGTTCTGAAGCGTCCGGTGCAAAATGTTTCGGGCGGCACCATCGTGCGCCAGGCCAGGCAGATCGAGAACGAAGGCAAGGTTCTGGCACTTTTGGATGGGCTGGACCTGGAGCGCCACAGTCGCAAGGTCCACACTCCCCTGCTGTTGGATCAAAGCATCGAAGGCACTTCTTCTTCAGCCAACCTTTTTATCGTCAGCGAGCAAGTCTCAGGGGTGGCGATCTCTGAATTGTTACGCCGCAAGCTGGAGGGTGGCTCACCCATTTCTCAAGCCTTGGTTTTAAAAATCCTGGCGGCAGCTTTTCAAATGTTGCAGAATGCCCATGAAAAGTCTGTGATCTGGAATGACGTCAAGATGGATCACATCTTTTGGGATTCGGAAACTAACACTATGTCATTTATTGACTGGGGCAACAGCCTCAACCTCACCGATCAAACCTCCGAGGACAAAGCCAGCCCTATGTTGGATTATCAACAGTTGCTTGAAGAAGGTCGGGCATTGATAGAGCAGACCTCCCCTGAACTTATCGCTGATATCGGCTGGCCCCTAAGCGCAAGTAAGCTGAACCATCAGGAAATCAACCACCTGCAGATGCGGGTGGAATACATGGAAACCTACCTATCGATGCGTATCATCGAGTACAAATTGCTCTTCGGTCGCTACCTGAAAAGCCTGAACTCTCTGGATGGATTGAAAACGACTTTAGAGCTGATGCGAGCATTGCTAAAACTTGGGGTGGAGGTCGACCATGCTGACCTGCTGGCAGCCAGTCAGAATTACCTGCTCGAACTACTGGATCGTGGTGAAAACAAACAAGCTCTGGAAGTTTTTCAGATATTGGAAGCTGAACTAAGCCGCGACCTCTCACCCAACTGGCAGCTGACAGGATTTCTTCTCAGGAATTTCGCTGATGGCGATCCTGCTAAATTGGCAAAGTTGCTGCGTGCGATCTTCGAAAGCGATTGGGTCAATGCAGCCTGGATTTACGGGGAAAGCTTTTTGGGGAAACAAGCGCCACCAGACAGCGATCAGATCATCAATTCTATGCGCAGTTTGAAGTTAAATTTAAAGCCTTACGCCCTGATTATTTCTGATCTGGATTCTCTGCACCAACAAAGCCAACGCTGGCTCGAAACAGCCTTACAGAAAAAGATTGATTCCCAATCGATTAATACCTTGCAAACTCTGACTGACCGTATCCATCAAATTCGGGAGAATTGGGGGTATTTGCAGCCCGGTGAGAAACTCGGGGATAAGTTTCTGTTGTTACGCCAGGTGCTGGAGCATTTCAGCGCGCATCAACTGCGCTCCACCAATGACCTGCAGACCTCGCTTCTTGCAGCCATGTCGCGGATCAGGGAAATTTACCGTGCCTGGGCGGAATGCGACCTGGCCGGTGCTCGCAAACAAACCCGGGAGCTTTTCTTGCTCGAACCAAGCCTGAGTTATCTACCCGATTTGGAAGCTGACTTTGCCAGGATGACGGATTGGCTCGACACTCTGAATGAAGGTCCCGCCGATAACCAGGCTGTCAACAAATTCTCTGCAAAATTACTTGAATCGCTTCCTCCCCTGGCGCAACGGCTTGGTGAGGTGCCTTGGCTGATCTCCCTGCTGCACGCCCTGAAAGACATGAAAGAGGCTCAAGCGATCGAGACTCTGCGGGAAGAATCCCGTTTGGCTCAGTGGCCAATGCCGTGGCTGGGACTTCAATCGCTCCACCTGGAGATTTCCGAGGAATATCGCGATTCCATCCAGCTGGATCCAGGACAAAAAGCTTGCCTGGCAGAATATCATCAAGCCCTGAAAGCCTCTCTGATGCCTTCAGAGCCCCTGAGGAAGATCCGCCAGCAACTGCCTGCCTTCCATCAGGCATACAGCGATTTGGCAGCCGCCTTTGCGAGCCTGTTTTCCCAACTCCGCGGCGACACTCTCCTTCCTGAACTTGACCTTTTCCCACAAGAAGACCAGCAGCAGGTTGAACAGGTTCTCGAAATGTTGGAGACGGTCCGAAAGTGGAAGAACCATGTCCGCTCAGGCAGTCCGGCAAAATTCAGTTTTCCCGCAGCCTTATCCCGCCAGTGGGACATCCTTGCTGAAACAAAAAGCCAGGATGAAATCTGGAGAAACCAGATCCTGCCAAAGTTGACCGAGATCAAACAAAAACGCTGGCAGGAATTCCCCGTGGAACTGCCCTTTGGCAACGAAGACCCCTTCACGCTTACACGTGCAGGTTTGTCCAGGCTCCAGTTGAACTGGAAGCGCATCTCCGAACAAGGTATATATCGTGAATTGATTGAAGAGATGATCTACCAGATCGACACTGCTCAAACGCACTTTTTCAAGTTCTGGCAGTCCTTGCAGAGCAGCAAGAGCGTGGTGATGCGCTGGTTGAGCGGTAACTACCAGGCAAATTTCAGCGAAATTAACCAGAATATGCTTCAGATTGCTCGTAAACTGCGAAATGTCGAGTTGGCACACAAGGTCGTGAATCAGCCGGAGATGGCACGCACAAGAATGGCACAAAACAGCGCTGGTGACCTGATGTACACCCTGGTGCAGCTCAACGAGCACATCATGCCGCAATTGCGAAAGCCTTCAATCTTTCGGAGTTGGCAACAGCAGTTCCTTGAGTTGCTCAAACAAGGCGACCGCCGGAGCATCCTTGAAAGCATCCAGACCATCGAGGCTATCCACCCATTGCTGCCCTGGTTCGATGAGCTGGTGCGCAGAGATGCCGATTACTTCGATTTGCCCAAAAGCCATCAATGGTAGAATAGCGAATTATGCGCGAAGCAATTCTTGATTCACAAAGCGGCTATTATCTTGCTGAGCCGCTCGATACCTGGCTGACAGCTGCCCAGCAGGATTTTGCTATTCCTGAAGCGGGTGGCTCCAGCGCGCGTGTTTTTTTGCTCAAGAACGCAGTCGGCAAAACAGGCTTTGGACCTGACCCCGCGTTTAAGGTGATGCGGCACGACAAAATTGCCTACGCAAAACCGCTTTTCCTCGAAGAATTCAACATCCTCGCCGGGCTGCACGGATTGAACGGGCTGACACCCATGCTGCAAGCCGGCTATTTGAAGCCTGCTCCGGGTACTGTCTGGCCGCCGGAAGTCGCGCCGCTCTCCAAGATTTTGGAGAAGCAAGGCGAGGCCTCCTCCATTCGCGGCACGCTCGCGCTCTTTGATCTGGACGAGATCCAGGACGTCATCGATCAGTTCGAGGAACGACTGCAGGACGGTTGGCTGGCATTTTTAATCCTGGAACGCCGATGGGAAGACAACCTTTATTTGCTTTGTGATGCCGGCTACACGCGCGGAAACTTCGTGCGCAACCTCAGCATGAAGCAAGTGCTGGACATTTCCATCCAAATTTGCGGCATGCTGGAGCAAGCACACGAAAAAGGCGCCATCTACCTGGACCATAAATTACTTCACTATTATTGGAACGAATATCGCCAAAAAGTGATCATGCTGGATTGGAACATCGGGCACTGGCTTCCTGAAACCTTCTCGCCTGAGGTGCAGCATTCAGACCTGGTGCAATTCAGTTCCCGTGCCCTGCACCACATCTTCACAGGAAGGCAGGCTCCGGGCTCCGTCGCTGTCGGTCCAAACCGACCGGAGGACATTGCCAATGCCCCAACGCACTACAAAGCCTCCTATTCGTTCGATGTCCAGAATCGGTTGAACGCCGATGAGATGAGCTTTCTCGAAAGCGCATTGGACGGACGCTTTCAGACTCCCACAGAGATGAAAGAAAAACTCATGTTTCTTTATAATAAAAGGCAATAGCCAAGGTCTTGCCTTTGACCCGAAAGGACCTCAATGATTAACGATCTCATTGAAAAAGCACTCAGTGTTTTAGCGAACGCATCTCCAAGTGATGATGCGCTTTCGCAGGTGGAAGGCGAACTATCGACTGTTTTGGAAGCACACGCTACCAACCGCCTGGGCGACGACATCAGCGTTGACCAGTTGGAGGAAGCCAACAGGCTGCTGCGTGAAGTCCGGCGCGAGAAATCCCGCCGCCTTGCCGGTCAACCGACTCCAGCCAGCGAAGAGCCCACATCCACCTCTACTTCGCCTCTAACCCCTACAGCAAGTTCTGCAGAATCGATTTTCCAATCCCAAACGCCTCCGCAATCGACCGTGAATGCGGATTTGCCTCCCCTGACCCGAACAAACCTGGGTTCAGAACTCACATCCGGCATCGATAGCGACCCATTGAGGCGTTTCTTCCAGTCTGCGCATGATCCTGAAGCCGAGCGCATGATGGATGAAGCCGAAGAAGCGTTTTACAAAGGAAATTACCAGGTTGCTATTCCCCTGTTTGAAAAAGTCATCCAAATGGAACCAGGCTGGACTCGTGCCCAGGAGCATCACAACGAGGCTGAGGAGTATTTGCGTTCCGGAAACATCCCTTCGGTTGCGCTGCCCCCTGAAGCTGGCAAAGCATATGGCAAGGCCCAAAGCGCGGCGCGCGTTTTTCGCTACAAGGTGGCGCTGGATTACCTTGATGAAGCTTTTGACCACCTTCAGGAAGCCGGCATCAAACGCTGGCGTGAGGGTGAGGAACTGCGGCATGATCTTGAAAACCAGATGCAAGCCTATGATGTCTACAAAGAAGGCTTGAACCTGCTTTCGCAGGGAGAACTCGTCAGTGCATTGGGCAAGATCCAGACAGCTGCCAGCGCGGTGGCTATCCCCGAATACATCGACAAGGCCAGTGAGGTCCGCCAGGACATCGGCTTGCTCAACGACGTCAGCGACACGGTCAGCCTGAGCGGCAAGATCCCACCTGCCAAATTGGCAGATGCCCGCACGAAATTGGAACGCATCCGCATGAAATACGGCGAAGTGAACCAGCTCAGCCGTCTGCGCAA
>CAZOYK010000122.1:0-6324 GCA_964584065.1 uncultured Anaerolineaceae bacterium
AGCTTTGTTCTTTGGAGAGGTATTTATTTGGTCTGAGCAGTAATAGCAAGCCCAGGCAGATGACGAGAATGCCGATCATCACCCCACGCGACTGCAGCGTGCCGAGCAGCACGTAGGGGAGAGGGTTGGTGCCAAAACCAAAAGCGTCCGCGAGTGCGGTAAAGGAACAGATCACATAACCTGTCGCAATGATGCGCGTGCCAAAGTCTGCCCTGAGCGACTTTGGACCACCATTCCAAAAGGCGATGAGCAAAGCGGTCGCGGAAAGGGTCATCAGTCCGATCCCAAGCAGGATGACGATGATCTGAACAAAACCGATGTATCGCCCCCGGTCCAGTCCGAAAAGATCAGGACGCAATCCAGTTAGAAGGATCAAAAAACCCAACAATAAGCCAGTCAGCCCTGCCCTTACCTGGAACTTCGGGAAGGTTCCGGCTTCGACGGTTTTTTTGGGGTTGTTGGGGTCTAATAAAACATCCGGTTGGTTCAAAGAGTTTCCTTTGTCTTAATCTGGCAGCGTGGTTTCGATCATTTCGAGGAAATTCCCCGAGGCGATCTTTTCAATCTCACCTGAATCATACCCCAAATTTTTGAGGAAGGGGAACAGCTGCGGCAAATCAGCGATGGTATCAATCTCTGCTGGTACGTGTTCATATCCAAGGCCGCCGTCAAAATCAGTACCGATACCAACGTGACGGACATCGCCTGCCATTTGGCAGATGGTGTCGATCTGTTCTGCCACCAGCCGAAGCGAAATGGCTGGTTTTCCGCCGTCTTCCTTCCAATCGGCATTGAGAAACGCGTTGATCGGAGCCACTCCAATCAGTCCATCGCGGGCGATCAGCCTGGTGATGACCTCATCGCTCAGGAGCCTGTTCGAGTTATAACCCTTCACCAGTTTTGCCGCATTGGCATGGCTGGCGATGATCTTTCCAGGGTAGATATCCAGACACTCAAGTGCTGCCGGCTCATCCATGTGGGAGAGATCGAGCACAAACCCAACCTCTGCCATCGCTTGGATGAGGTCTCTGCCTTCGGCGGTCAAGTTCCCGGGTTCCCGGGTTCCACCGCAAAAACGATTGCCAGCCCAGGCTAAGCCAATAATTCGCAGACCGCGTTCCCACCAGGCTTGAAGTTCATCCAAATCCACGATGCCCTCTGCACCTTCCATCAGGGGGACGATGCCGATTGGCTTTAGTGTGTCTGGTTGGGATTGCCAAAGGTCCAGATGATTCTTGAGCTGTTGTTTGGTCAGCACAAGGCGATAGGCGTCGGATTGGGTCCCGGCAAGCTTGTGGTAAAAATCCAATTGATTCCAGTAGATGCGATGCGCTTCAGCCGGGGAGTTATAGTACTCTTCGCCTTCAAAGTTTGGATCGCACAGGCGTTTGGGCACTGAGAAGAGCGTTCCAAAAACCAAGCCCACATTGGCTGCATTGTATTCAGGCAAGCCAAGCAGGGAAGCTCCGCCTCCAAAGGCGTCAATGCCGGTTTGATGGTCGCGCAAGCGGGTTTGGGCGTTCGGCAGCCGGTAATCGCGACCGAGTACGGTCATGTTATAAGCAAGGTCCTGGTGTGCGTCGAGGATAAAGGGCATGGGCATCAAAAAGCGCCGGTTTTTGCCGGCGCTTCTCCTTGTTGAAAAATTAGTCTTCTTTGACTTCTTCGTCGGCTTTGGGTTCAACCGCCTCGACGACTTCTTCCACAACTTCTTTGGCTTCCTCAACGGTCTCTTCGACGGTCTCGGAAACTTCAGCTGCGACTTCCTCCACAACTTCCTTGGCTTCCTCAACGGTCTCGGCGACGGCTTCGGGGGCTTCAGCTACGACTTCTTCCACAGCTTCCTTGGCTTCCTCAACGGTCTCTGCGACGGCTTCGGGAGCTTCAGCTGCGACTTCTTCCACAGCTTCTGCCACTTCTTCGACAGGTTCAGGGGTCGCTTCACCAAGCATGGTAGCTATAGTCTCGCCTTCAGTGCTGGGGTTGAGGTCGAAATCAGCTGCAAGGGACTTCCAGTCGGAGTCAGCATAAGCGGGTGAGTCCACGCGCCGCATGCTCAAACCGATGCGATGATCTTCATCTTCGATTTTCAGAATGCGCAGTGTGACTACGTCGCCAACTTTGACGACTTCCTTGGGGTGTTCCACGCGGCGATCACTCAGCTCGGAAATATGGATCAAACCTTCCAGATCACCTGGAACGTTCAGTCGCGCAAAGGCTCCAAAACTGGTCAGACGGGTGATTTCGCCTTCAACCAGTTGACCGATTTTGAGGTTTTTGACCTGATCTGACCATGGATCTCCCAGCAACTGGCGAATGGACAAACCAATGCGGCGTCGTTCGCGGTCGATGCTGATAATTTTTACTTTGACTTCTTCGCCAACCTTGAGGACTTCGTTGGGGTTGACCACACGGTCCCAGGAAATCTCGGACATGTGGACTAATCCATCTGCTCCGCCAATGTTGACGAAAGCGCCAAAATCGGCCAGGCTGGTAACACGACCCTTGCGGACTTCGCCTTCGGCCAGTTCTTCCAGGACCTTATCGCGGATCTGATCACGGGTTTCGGAGCTGGCGGCACGCTCGCTAAGGATCAAACGATGGCGTTCACGGTCGACTTCGATGACACAAACACTCACAGGTTCACCAACGAAGTTTTTATATTTGGCTTCGGGGGTGTCGCCGGTAAGGGTTAATCTGCGGCTTAGACTGAGTTGGGAAGCTGGGATGAATCCACGTATGGTTGACAATGGCACTAAAAGCCCGCCTTTGTTGTAACCAACAACAGTTGATTCGAAACTTTCGCCAGATGCAAGGGCGGCTTCAGCATCGATCCAGCTTTGTTCCTCGACTGCCCGGACGAATGAAAGAACAAGGTTTCCTTCCTGATCGTGTGGTGTGACCACATAAACCGGGATGGCTTTGCCAACCTCGAAAGTTGCAAGTACTTCTGCGGGGATCGCCTCAAATTCTTTTCCGACGATCAGTCCCTCTGACTTGGCACCAACACTGACAAGGATCTGTGTCCCTGAAATGCTGGCGATGATACCATCACGGATTTCTCCCGCGACTGGCATTTGGAAAGAGAAGTCCTCGGAATTGAGATATTCTCCCATCAAACTTTCCATGGTTTGTTCTTTTTCGTTTTCCTGATTGTTCTCCTGGCTTTGCTCCTGCATACTAATGGCGTCGTTGTCTGACATTGATTGAACTCCGAATTAAGATTTGGCACTGATTATAGACCCAGAATCAAAATCCCGCAACCTGAATTATCGCAATCACTCTAAAAAACTTCACTTTGCGGTGATGTCGGACCTTTTTGGTCTATTCTTCCTTTAGTGGGGGGTAATCGCCCCAGTCAAGGACCTCACGTGTGCCCGTTTGAGGATGGGCTGCACTAATAATACCTTGTTCTTCCAGCTTTTCAACCAGCCGGGATGAGCGTGTATAGCCAATGCGTAATTTTCGCTGCAGCATGGAGACGGAAGCGCGTCCTTCCTTGCGGATGATACGCAGGGCTTCCTCGGTGAGGGGGTCTTCATCGGGATCTTTTTGGAGTTCTTTCCAAAGGGGTTCCTGAGTCAGTGGAAGACTATTTCCGCTTGTGTAAAGCGCTTTGTCGGGACGTTCCGGTGCGCCATTGGCCACGGATTGTGCCTGCCAATAACGCGCCAGGCGCGCAACTTCTTCTTCTGAAACGTAAGCGCCCTGCAGTCTGACAGGAGCGGGAGCGTCTGGCGCCTGGAAGAGCATATCACCGCGACCTAGCAGCCTTTCAGCACCAGGCTGGTCCAGGATGACGCGGCTATCAACGTTTGATGCAACCGCGAAAGCAATTCGAGCGGGGAAGTTGGCTTTGATCAGACCTGTGATTACATCTGCTGATGGGCGCTGTGTGGCGATGATGAGATGAATGCCCGTGGCGCGTGCCAATTGGGCAAGTCTGGTCAGCGTGCGTTCAGTTTCATCGGGCGCCAACAGCATCATATCTGCCAGTTCGTCAATAACCACGACGATGTATGGCAAATTTTTGCCGCCTTCGGTAGCAGTCTTTTTATTGTATTCCTCGAGATTCCGTACGCCAAAATTCTCAAATATCCGGTAACGCAGGTCCATTTCACGCAGCATCCACTGCAAGGCACCCACAACTTTCTCCGGATCCATGATCACATCTGTCAAAAGATGAGGTATGCCGTTATAAACCGAAAACTCGACTCTTTTGGGGTCCACCAGGAGCAGGCGCAGCTGGTCAGGATTAAGGTTGAGCAAATAACCTGTCAGGATTGCGTTCACACAGACTGATTTACCTGACCCGGTGGTGCCGGCGATCAGGAGGTGCGGCATGGCGGTCAGGTCCGAAGTGGTTGGCAAACCGGTGACGTCCTTCCCCAGGGCGAATTTAAGGGGCGATTTGTGGTTTTGGAAGGGGAGGCTTGTGACGAGCTCGAGCATGGAAACCATACTGGTTTTCAGGTTTGGGACCTCAATGCCAACGTAGCCCTTGCCTGGAACTGGCGCCTGAATTCGAATTCGCGATGCCTTAAGCGCCATCGCCAGGTCGTCACCCAGTCGGGTAATATTGCTCACCCTTACCCGCGTGCGCCCGGTGCGATTTTCGTTGTATTCCGGTTCCACGCCGAACATTGTGATTGTCGGACCACGCCTGATTTCAACAACTTTGCCCGGCGCGTTGAAAGAACGCAGGGTTTCTTCGATCACACGTGCCTTGTCCTCATCGGACTCCTCATCAACCGGTGCCTTTAAGACTGGATTGAGAATTTCTTCTGGTTCAGGCAGTACCCAGGCTTTTACAGACGCAGCGGTGTCAATCTGCGTAGTGCTGGAGGCTATTGGCGCAGTGCTGGGTTCGATCGGACCAGACTGATGGATTACGGTTTCTTCTTCTGCAGAGTCAGCGGGCTTGTGACCTCTTTCTATCTTCTGGCGGTGTTTTTCGGCTTTTTCCCGCAGGAAATTCGCAAATCTTGAATGGCTGCGTTTGAATTTTTCAGCCAGCCAACTCACAAGGTTCGACATGGAAAGATCAATCAATAGCACCAGCGCAACAAGCATCCAGGCAACCAAAACAATCATCGTGCCAGCCTTGCCCAGTCCATTTTCCAATCCGCGGTAGATGGCTACGCCGAGCGTACCGCCACCGGGTAGGGTGGACACTCCCCCAAAACTGGCGTCCAACAATTGGAACCAGGTGAGCAGGTTAAAAAAGATCAGGACGACCCCGATGACCCTTTCGGTCGAAACTCCAGGGAAACGTTCCATCTTGGAAAGCAAAAACCAGGTCCCGATCAGAAGCAAGATAAGCGGAAGGGCATATGCTCCCCAACCGATCCAACGCAGCAAAAGGCTTGTCCAGGGTCGCGTGAGACCACCTGAGGAGGAGGTCATAAGACTCAGGAGAGTTAAAAGACCTATTACGATCAGAATAATGCCAGCAATATCAACTTTTCGTTCAGTTGAGAGCGGTTGTGGCGCAGGGGTGGTGGGCTTATTGCGGGGAGCTGGAGTTTTGCTCGCAGCAGAAGTTCTGGAACGGGAAGATTGTGAGGTGCTTTTCCTGGCACGGCTTGGAGCCCGGGAGGTTGTGCTGGTTCTTTTTTTACTCGCTGTAGATTTTTTGGTCTTACTTGTTGTTTTGCTCCGCGCCATAGCAAAATTACTCACTTTCCGTTGGTCTTCAAATTATAGCATGTGAGCCTGGGGTTGGAATTTCTGAGCGTTGAGTTGGGAGCTTCTTTTGGGCCGATTTGCAAGTTTGACTTGCACTATTGTGCAAAACTGTTATAATCTACATATAAAATAATATTCTAAATAAGAACCCCGCCATCCCTATATTACAATCCTTGATAATTAAATGGAAATTGCACTACTTTAGTCTGTTAGAATTATCAGTCCCTGAAACGTAGTAAAGATTCTGTGAGAGGGTGGAACCATCGGAAAACGTGGTGAGTGAGACATGGACATATTTGAACTCGAAAAGAAAACCGTCAAACAACTTTCAAAAATTGCTAAAGATCTGGAGATCCCAAATACACACAGGCTGAAGCGGGAAGGGTTGATCGTAAAGATTGCCCGGGCACTGGCAGAGGCTGAAGGTCTCGAGATGCGCGGTGGCGTGCTTGAGATCATGAATGAGGGTATTGGATTCTTACGTGCAAACTACCGTATTGGCGCGGAAGATGTGTATGTTTCCCAGGCACAGTTGCGCCGTTATGAGTTGCGATCGGGTGATCTTGTTATTGGACATGTCAGACCACCGCGGGAATCTGAACGCCACCACGGCTTGCTCAAAGTGGAATCAATCAA
>CAZOYK010000123.1:0-6212 GCA_964584065.1 uncultured Anaerolineaceae bacterium
AGAAGGTGTGCGGGAAAGCTGGGTGTACATTGTCCAAAACTCGCGTTTGCCGCGCGTGCTGACGGCTGCACTGGCTGGGATTGCCCTGAGCGCTTCAGGGCTACAGATGCAGACCATGTTTCGCAATCCGCTGGCGGATCCTTTCATCCTGGGCATCAACTCTGGAGCCAGTTTGGGGGTGGCGCTGGCCATTCTTGGGTCGGGATTCGTGGGCGGCATGTTCCTGCCGGCACTGAGCCTGGGTGGAGAATTTTCGCTGGTGCTGGCGGCATCTTTGGGTGCTGGTTTGGTGCTGGCCTTGATCCTCTTGGTGGGGCGGTGGGTGCAAAACCCAACGACCTTGCTGATTTTGGGCTTAATGTTTGGGCATGCCACCAGCGCTGTGGTCAGCCTGCTGGTCTATTTCAGCGCGCCGGAACGCATCCAGGCTTATTCCATCTGGTCTTTTGGCTCTTTCAGCGGCGTCAACTGGACGCAACTCAACGTGATGGCGCTGGTGATAATTGTGGGGGTCGGCTTAATGGCTCTGCTTCCCAAAGGCTTGAACGCGCTGCTGCTGGGGGAGGATTATGCCCGCACCATGGGGCTCAATGTGGGCGTGCTGCGCTTCATTGTGTTGCTGAGTGCCTCAGTCCTCTCCGGGGCTGTGACTGCTTTTTGCGGACCGATTGGTTTCATCGGGGTGGCGGTGCCGCACATTGCCCGCAACTTGTTCAAAACATCCAATCATAAGATTTTGATTCCGGCAATTATCCTGATTGGCGCAGGCGTTTCGATGACTGCCAGCCTGCTTGCCCAACTGCCAGGCAGTCAGCTTGTGCTGCCGATCAACGTGGTGACCTCCCTGTTTGGCGCGCCATTCGTGGTGTGGGTGGTTCTCCAGCGAAAGCGAGGTGAGGCATCGTTCAGCGTCTGATGCTCCCCGTGCTGCAAACCAGCGCGCTGACAATCGGCTACAAGAACGGCGGGAAAACGCCAAAAGTGATCGCCGATCAGCTCAACCTGCAGCTCAATGCCGGCGAATTTGTCTGCCTGGTAGGTCCGAATGGGGTGGGCAAATCAACTTTGCTGCGCACGGTGACTGGATTGCAGCCCAAGTTATCTGGCGAGATCCGACTCTCCGGACAAAAATTGGAAAGCTATCATCCGCGGGAATTAGCCAGCCAGGTGAGCGTGGTGCTCACCAGCTCAATCTCGGTTGGGGCGATGCGCGTGGATGAGCTGGCAGCCATGGGGCGCTTCCCGTTCACGGGATTGTTCGACCGCATGAATGAGCATGATTGGGAAATCGTGCATGACATGCTGAGAGTAGTGGGGGTAGATAAGCTCAGCCAAAGATACATCCACACGCTCAGTGATGGCGAGCGTCAGAAGGTGATGATCGCGCGCGCTCTGGCGCAGGAACCCCGCCTTTTGGTTTTGGATGAACCAACCGCCTACCTTGACCTGCCCGGAAGAGTGGTGGTGATGAATCTACTGCATAATCTGGCAAGCGAGCATGATAAGGCTGTGTTGACCTCCACGCACGACCTGGAATTAGCTTTGCGCCATGCCGACCGTATTTGGCTGATGGATGACGAGGGACAAATTTACCAGGGTGCTCCGGAAGACCTGGTGCTCAACGGCAGCTTTGCCCAAACCTTCAAACGGACAGGGGTGCTTTTTGACCCGCTCTCAGGCACCTTCGACACACAAAATTCCGGTTCAAAATCGATCTTCCTTGAGGGGCTGGGCTCTGAACTCATCTGGACCCGGCGAGCGCTCCACAGAGCTGGCTACGAGGTGCAAGAAGAATGGCTACCGGGAAGTCCGAGAGTGTGTGTACAGGGAGAAAATGGCAAAGCAGGTTGGAAACTGGAGCTTAGCGGACAGACATTTGAATTTGCCAGTATTTACGAGCTTTTACAAGTTCTTTAGTATTAAAAAGAATCACCCCATCTTGAGATGAGGTGAGGAAAGATTTGTTCTTCTAAAAGAAATTTAGACAATGCTCAAAATCGGCTCAAATAATAAAACTACCGTCACGATAATAATCAATGCGGTAATTGTGATTGCGAGGATGTTTGTCAGCTTAGAATTGCGATATTGTCCCATTATCGCTTTATCGTTGGCAAGTTGGAGAACCAGAGCCAGGATGATTGGCAGCAAAACCGCGTTCAGCGTCTGAGACAGAATCATTACCTGGAAAAGCGGCATACCCGGAATTAAAACAATCATGACACTCAAAATGATAATTCCAATAAACGCGCCGTAAAAGACAGGAGCATCACGAAACGTGCGGTTCAGACCACGTTCAAAGCCAAAGGCCTCGCAAACAGCGTAGGTGGTGGAGAGCGGCAATACTGAAACTGCCAATAGTGATGCCCCAAGCAAACCCGCCGCAAAGAGGATCGTTGAAGCCTCACCTGCCAGCGGAGCAAGCGCCATGGCTGCATCTTTGGCATCTTCCACCCGGATGCCTACCTTAAAGAGGGTGGCGGCAGCGACGATGATAATACAGGCTGAGATCACGTTGCCCCAAGCGGAACCGAAAGTAACATCAATTTTTGTATCCCGGTAGGACTCCATCGAAACCCCTTTGTCTGCCACGGAAGCCTGCAGATAGAAAATTGCCCAAGGGGTGATGGTTGTCCCAATTACAGCCAGGATGGCAATGATATAGTCGCTGGTGAGTTGGATCTGAGGTCGGATGGTATCGTGAAGAATCACTCCCCAATCCGGTTTGATGATAAATACAGTGGCAATGTAACTCAGTGCTGCCAGACTCAAACCGATCAGGATTTTTTCAACAACTCTGTAGTTGCCACGAAGGATCAACAAACCCATGAACACTGCCAGAATTGGCACGGATATTACCTTACTTATCCCAAACAGCTCACCAGCCGCCGCAATGCCGGCAAACTCCGCCACGGTCGTACCCAGGTTGGCAATCAGCAAACAAAACATGGCAAAGGTTGTCATCTTCACACCAAATCTCTCGCGGATCAGATCAGCAGTGCCCTTGCCGGTTACAGCGCCCATCCGGGCTGCCATTTCCAGGATGACCACCTCACCAACAGTGATGAATATGATGAGCCAAAGAAAGTTATAACCATAAGTGGAGCCAACCATCGAGTAGGTGGCAATCCCAGGCGCGTCATTATCCGCCGAAGCTGTGATTAAGCCTGGTCCTAATATACTCAAGAGCAAAAGAAAATTCTTCAGCCATAAAGGCAGTTTCATTTTTTTCATGACCTACCTCACGGCAAACCGGGGTAATTTCTTTTTCCAGGCAGTAGGAAGAATTGTGTCGATCGCATCATCGACCGTTACAATCCCCAACATGATGTTGGTATCCGGTTCGATTACCGGAACTGCCATGAGGTTGTACTTTGCTACCAGATAGGCAGCTTCTTCCTGAGGGGTGAGGGGGTTTACCACCACAGGATCGTCATCATACCAATGCGAAAGTTCCTGGTTCAGTGGTGCAGTCACCAGTTCGCGCAGGCTGATTACCCCTTGAAGCCTCTCATTGGGGTCTAGCAGGTAGACGTAGAACATAAACTCATCATCTTTGGCTTCTCTATTGGTGCGCAAGTGGTGGAGTGCCTGTTCTACGGTGTAATCTGCCGGGACTGAGGCGAACTCGGTGGTCATGATGCCGCCGGAGGAGTCTTCAGGATAGCGCAGAAGGATGCGTAAGTCCTCTTCGTCTTCATCTTCCATCAACTTCAGCAATTGCTCGCTGGTTTGAGTGTCCATGTCTGCCAGTAGGTCAGCGGCTTCGTCGGGATCCATTTCTTCCAAAATATCCGCGGCGCGTTCCGGCTGCAGGGCGGCAATGACTGCCTGCTGGACTTCAGGTGAAGATTCCTCTAACGTGTCTGCCAATTGCTCGTCCGTGAACCCCTGCAGCAGGGCTTTGCTGGTGTGATAGTCCAGATCGTCGAGGATCTGGGCGATGTCAGCCGGCTCCATTTGCACCAGGCGGTCCTGCGATACTTTGAGGCGCAGCGGATCATCATGCTCGATCGAAGCGACATCTTCCCAGGGGATCACGTGTGTTTTCCAGGGTTTTTTGAGGAGTCTGGCTAATGTTTTGGCAAGGTTCTCAAGCCCCAGGCGGCGCAGCAAACCTGTTCCGCCCACATCCACTCCGGTTAGATAGAAACGGTTGTTTTTGCGCGCGATTTGCAGGTCGTTCACGCGTACGAGACGCTTGCCTTCTGTGTCGACAATTTGCTGGTCTAGCGCGCGCTGCTTGAGGTAAAGCTCATGCCCGGCTGGTTGGAATAGATCCAGCTTTGAATTATCCACGTTCAGGGTGATGCTTGGCCAAAGCGTGGCGATATCTTTCGCGTTGACTAATTTGCGCTCAGGCGAGCCATCTTTGATGGCCAGGGCTGTGATGGGGGGCATGGTCTGGTCGGTATAATCCACCAAAATGTCGTCCAGTTTGCCGACGACATGCCCGAAAGCATCCCAAACTTTTTGATCAAGCAGTTTGCTTAAATAGATCATCTTTCACCTCACAGTCATTTATTTAAGTTTTGGTGAAAGCAAAAATTTCAAGGGACAGGCTCGCTCACCGGTACCCTTGCCCGCGGATGATTTACGCGGCTAAGTACCCCTGAGCGGAGAGTCCCTTGATACTTGCAGGGTCAGGTTGATCGTCTGCAGATAAACTTTCGCTTTCAAGTATCACAACAGGTTCCATTTCACGCTCTCAAATCAATAGATATATTATAAACCCTGAAAGGCTTGATGGGAAGAAATTTTGATTAATTATTGAAATTTGGGTTCAAAAAATTGGTCAAGCACAGCATGACATGAAAACCGGCGAAAACGAATGTCAGCGAGAATGGAAGATCTCAATTTTGGGTGATGATTTGAAATTGACTGTGTAAGTAGTGGATCCAGGGTGATGTTTGGGGATATGGAGACAAGGATAATGTCCTGCGTAGGGTGGGTTGGCGTCACAAAGCATGCGCGGGAGCACACCTGGTTATAGCCAACCCACCGATTGAATGTGTGGCGTTTGTATTGGTGGGTTGGCTTTCTCAAGGCAATACTTGGTATAGATCCTGTGACGCCAATCCACCCTACGATCACGACTTTTTTGAACTTTCAAAGCGGAAAAGCGGGAAATTAATCTTCAGGGGTAGAGGCGACGCATGCGTCGCCTCTACAGATTAACAGTAAAGGTCAGCCATTTTTTTGTGTGTCAGTAGCGGCACGGCACGCCGTGCCTGCCCTCTAACCAAAAAGACAGTGGGTAGGCACAGGGGGCTACCCCTACAATCGGAGACCTGGCGGTCAAAACTCTCGCACGGCCTGTACCCGCAACGAAGTGGAGGGTATCGGGAGACCGGCGAGAACGGAATCATTATGTAGCGGCACGGCACGCCGTGCCTGCCCTCTAACCAACAAGACAGTGGGTAGTCACAGGGGGCTACCCCTACAATCGGAGACCTGGCGGTCGAAACCCTCGCACGGTGAGGACACCGGCGAGAACAGAATTTTTTAATAGCGGCACGGCACGCCGTGCCTGCCATACAATCGGAGACCTGGCGGTCGAAACCCTCACGCGGCCTGTGCCCGCAAGGAAGTGGAGGGTATCAGGAGACCGGCGAGAACAGAGTTGACGAGATTAAACTATAGCAGGAACAAAAGCCGGGTTCAAAAACGGAACCCGGCATACAAGTACAGGAAAATTACACAACAAAACTTAGATATCCCCGCTGAACAAAGCGTGAAGCCTTGGCACTTGCTCCTCCAGCGCCCATGTTTCCGTACGCCAACTAAATGATTCCCCCACGCCGCCATACTCAAACGCTACGATCTCCGGCTCACGCCAAGCGCCAAGCCGGATCTGCTCAGCTGCCCACTCGGCGGACGGCCAATCTTCCGGCTGCATCTCGAAATGGTCTTCCAGGTATCCGTGGTAACTGCGTACACCGGTAATATGAAGCTCGTACAGCCGGTCCAGAGGCAGCTTTTCAACATATTCCTGGTAGTCAATTCCCAGGGTATCGGCGGTGATGCGGGCGTGCGAAATGTCCAGCAATAAGCCTGTATCTGTCTCAATGATTGCCTTATTGATCAGTTCCGCGTCGCTAGCCAGGTGGTATTCTGGAATTGGCGGTTCAAAGGGTAGGTTCTCCGATATGATGGGGTAGCCTGCAAACTCGCGTTTTAGAACTTCAAGTTCTTTGACCCACTGTTTCAGGAGT
>CAZOYK010000124.1:0-6186 GCA_964584065.1 uncultured Anaerolineaceae bacterium
TGGACGATACGATAAGGATCAGCTTTGATGCCTGAATCGCAGCCCCTCCCCCTGGTTGTTCGGGACCTTGGTTTTCGCTATAACTCACGGCGAACACCAGCAATTGAGGACATCAACCTGAGGTTGGAACCCGGGCAGGTGGTTTTGTTGGCAGGATCTTCAGGCTGTGGCAAGACGACCCTGATGCGCTGCGTGAACGGCCTGATCCCGCATACCTATCATGGGTTCATGCAGGGCGAGATTGAACTGTATGGAAAATCAGTCAAGGGCATGGGACTCTCAGATATCTCCAGGCATGTGGGCACCCTGCTGCAGGACCCGGAACGGCAAATTCTGGGGACGTACGTCATCAATGAGGTCTGCTTTGGGCTTGAGTCGCAGGGTATGCCGCGCGAAGAAATGATCCCAAGAGCCGAAAAGGCATTGGAGCGGCTGCATATTTTGCATCTGAGAGACAAAGAAACCCACTACACATCGGGAGGGGAAAAGCAAAAGGTCGCCCTGGCAGGCGTGCTGGCGATGGAACCGAGCATCCTGCTGTTGGATGAGCCGCTGGCGTCGCTGGATCCGGCATCCGCAAGAGAAGCCTTGCTGGCATTCAGAGAACTGGCAGATGAAGGGCTCTCCATTCTGCTGGTGGAGCATCGGGTTGAGGATGTGCTGCAGATCAACCCTGAGAAGGTCATCTACATGGATAATGGGCGCATCACCTACGAAGGGGATGTGGCTGGGCTGTTGGAAACCGCTGACTATACCCGCATTAAATTGCCTGCTCCGACTGTCATGCGAAGGGCAAAGAGCACACCATCCAAGCAACCTCGCCTGGCAGTACCAACCCTTGACCCGGCCAGTGAGCCGCTGGTCTCCTTCCAGAATGTGAGTTTTCACTATAAAGCAGATAGCCCGGATGTTTTGCATGGGATCAACCTGGACGTGAGGGCTGGAGAGGTGATCGCGATCCTGGGGCATAATGGCTCCGGTAAGACCACGACTGTGAAACAGGCGTTGGGGCTGCTCAAACCCACCAGCGGGCGCGTGCTGCTCGAGGGGGTGGACACAAAGAAAACCACCGTCGCGAATGCTGCCCGGACGATTGGTTACGTCTTCCAGAGCCCAAGCCAGATGTTATTCGCCCCGACGGTGCGGGAAGAGCTTGCTTTCGGACCGGAAAACCTGGGGATGAGCAAAGAGAGTGTGAATGAGAATGTGGACTGGGCAATTGAAACCGTCCACCTGGAGCAGGAACTGCCCACGCCGCCCCTCGCGCTTTCGTTTGGGCAGCAGAAACGCGTCTCGATCGCTTCGGTGCTTTCGATGAAGTCGCGCATTTTGATGATGGATGAACCCACTGCGGGACAGGATTATTGGAATTATCAGTCCTTCATGGACACTATTCTCCAAACCCCCGGATTTGACGCGATTTTATTCATCACTCACGACCTGGACCTGGCATTAACTTATGCCAACCGCGTCGTGGTGCTGTATGGCGGGCAGATAGTGGCAGACGGGAGCCCGCATGAGGTCTTCGCGGATGATGAACAGTTGCGAAAGTGGCGCTTGCTGCCAACTTCCCTGCTCGATTTGAATCGCAAGATGTATTCTCGTACAGGTCAATTCCTGCGAGCTGAAACTTTAAGCCAGCTGGCAGGTTAAACATTTATCAATCAATAATTCAAGGAGGCAGTTATGTATTCAAATGAAGTAGTCAAGCAGGAAAAGAAACCTTTGTGGCGTTTTGGCACGAAGGAAGTCGTGTATGCTGCCATCGGTGCCGCGCTTTACGCCGTGGTCACCTGGGCGTTCAATATCTGGCAGATCCCTGGCGCGGGCAATGTGGGTGTTCGCCCGGCAGTGGTCATTCCGATGTTCTTTGGTATTGCCTTTGGCCCGATCGTCGGTTTCATTACCGGTTTTGTGGGCAATATTCTCGCCGATCTGCTCAGCGGCTATGGTTTCTGGGTGTGGTGGGACCTTGGGAACGGCATCATGGGCTTGATCCCGGGCTTGTTCTCGGTACTCATCGTTAATTACAAAGCCGGTCGGTCGATTCTCCTGGCAGAAATCTCAGTGGTTCTGGGTGTGCTGTTTGGAATGGGGCTGGCTGCCATCTCGGAAATGTGGGTTTCAGGCGCGGACATGAACACTGTCATCTTCGCGAACTTCCTGCCCGCTTTCCTAACCAATGTGCTGTGGGGGTTGGTGTTGCTGCCATTGCTGATGGTTGCGTACTCCGCGATCGTCTCACAAAGCGGTCGATAATCAGGTTTTAGAGGTCCAGGCGGTCTGCTTGATCGCCTGGACCATCATTGACCATGCTTGTCACCTGGAATTATCGCTACCGCAACAGCCTGATCGACCGCATTGACCCGCGGGCTCGTTTCATCTTCTCGTTTGCGGTGCTGCTGGCTGCGACCAGCACTTGGAATCCACTTTTGTTGGCGATCATCTTTGTGATCTCCATCGTGTGGTATTCCTCGGCGAAGCTTTCCTGGCAGGATACCAAACGCGGCTGGCTTATGATCTCCATTTTGCTCTTCACGATGATCGTGGTGAACACGATTATCACCGGCGGTGGGGCAGGCGGGGTCGTGCCGGAAGGCGGGCAGCTTGTGTGGCCAGAGGGGTTTAACCTGTTCGGGCGGCATATGACCTTCGGGTTGACCGTGGAGCGCTTGTGGTTCGCGGTCGCGCAGCTGATGCGCATTTTGTCGATCTCCCTGGTTTTCATCATGATTCCTTACACCATGGATTCGCGCGCGTATGGTGTGACCTTTCGCAAACTGGGCTTGCCGGACCGGCTGGCCTACACGATGGAACTCTCATTCCGCTTCATCCCAACCCTGGCGCGCAATTTCCAGGTGACTTTGGACGCGCAAAGGGCACGCGGATTTGAGTTGGACTCAGCAAAAGGCGGCATATTAAATAAAGTGAAGCGTATCGCGCCGTTGATCATCCCTGTGACGATGAATGCGATTGTATCCAGCGAAGATATCGCCAACGCGATGGACTTGCGCGGTTTTGGGCAACAGAAGCGCACATGGCTCTACGAGCTCAAGTACCACTGGTGGGACTTCGTGGTGATCGGGTTCTCCGTGCTGCTGCTGGGGGTAATCCTTTATCTTGCCTACGGGCATGGCATGCGGCTTTTCGATGTGCCGCAGTGGTGGTACGGATTGTTTAACTGAATGCCTTGAGTGTATCGGTCACGACCGCATTGAACTCAGCAATTCTCCCCTGCACCCAGGTGATCACATCGAGGGAATCATCTTCAATTAATGGTGTCAGGTCGAGCGCGTAGGCCAGGCGTGTAGCCTTATCGGTAACATGTGAAGCAAAGAAGGTGGAATTCGCGATGCGCCTTCCAATGATAGCCTCCGTATAATTTTTTCCGCCTTCAACCTGTGACTCAAAAACATCAATCAGGGCAGCCTGCAGCTCAGGTTCCGCAGATACATCAAAGACCGTCTTAATTTCGTCCGGCAGCCAGTCGAGGTTGCGCCAAACCTCGCAACCGTAAACTTTCCGGGGACGAATCTCTTTCGGTAGTCGGCGCAGCGCCTGGATTACGCGCAGGAAGACAGCTACATGCGTGGTGTGTTTATCGGCAGGGTTGTGGGTGTAGAGGATTTCTGGTTTTGTCACCTGGAGGAGGGCGGTGAGGTCGTCAACCAGGGCGAGGTCGGCAGGGTTTTTCACTTTCGCGCTTGGGTAGCCCAGAAAGACCTGGGCGGAGTATTTACCAAGGCGAGCGGCGGCTTTTTGTTCTTCTATGCGGATCTGAGCCATCTCATCATCACTGACGTGGCCAAACTTCCCAGCCCGGGGCGATCCGTGACCATCCGTCACTACACAGCCGCTAAACCAGGCGTTGGGGTCTTTAATAGCCTGAAGAATGCCATCGATTGCCATGATCTCGATATCATCCTGGTGGGCTGCTACGGTTAGATGCGTTGTGCGGCTGAGAGCCTCTTCGGGATTGGTCCCATCAGGAACGTAGACTTCCTGGTTTGCTTTAGTGAACATATCAACCTCCATTCTTATAGTGATTATAAGCCTCAGGTAAATGGATTTCCAATTTTTAGTGATAATATGCCTATTCAGTCTCAAGTGATTCATCTAAGCCCCAAAAAAGAGGAAATCCCTCCTAATCTTTTGCTTTGTTGTACAATAAAGTATCGCCGTTTTAAGGAGTAGAGAGGAAGGCTATGCCAATAAAACTCCCGATAGACACCAAATTCACCAAAACAGGAGAAACAATGAATAAAAAGCTATTAACGTTCGTCAGTATATTTTTGGTTTTAAGTATGTTTCTGGCTGCTTGCCAAACCCAGGAGCCTGTAGCACCAGCTACGGAAGCTCCCGTTCCGACTGTAGACTGCAAAGCAGAATCTGCTCTTGAAGCTGAAGGTGCCTATCAGGTGCCTGCTCCGATCGAAGGCTGTTTCAATGTCGCTTTTGTCTATGTTGGTCCCCACGATGATGGCGGCTGGTCGCAATCACACGATGTCGGTCGCCTCTACGTCCAGGATAATGTTCCTGGCGTCCATACTGCTTATGTTGAAAACGTCGCAGAAGGCGTCGATTCCGAGCAGGTTACCCGCTCTCTGGCGCGAAAAGGTTTTGACATGGTCATCACAACCTCCTTCGGCTTCATGGATGCCACTGAAACCGTCGCTGGTGAATTCCCCGACAAGGATTTTATCCATGTTTCCGGCTACAAGTTCAATGGTACTAACTTCGGCAACATCATGGGTGCCATGGAAGATATCAAATACCTCGCTGGTATGCTGGCTGGGTCCCGCGCCAAACTTGATGGTAACCCCAAGGTCGGCTACATGGCTACCTTCCCCATCCCGGAAGAACTCCGTCTTGGCAACGCTTTTGCGCTTGGCATGGCAAAAACCTGCCCCGAATGCACTTTGGATGTCCGCTTTATTTACACCTGGCACGACCCAACCATCGAACAGGAGGCAGCCAAGTCTCTCTTTGATTCTGGCGCTCAGGTCGTGATGACTGGTGCTGACACTCCTGCTCCCGCTATTGCAGCTCCCGCTGGCAAATGGGGTATCACGTACGACTACATCAATAACTGCACGCTCGACACCTGCCTTACCACCATGTATTGGAACTGGGGTCCTCTCTATGCCATTGAGGTCAAAAAATCCATGGACGGAACATTTGCTGGTGAGCCTGTATACTTTGATGCTGACTCAGGCGGTCTCGGTCTCTATGGCTTTATGGAAGGTCAGGAGCTCATGCCTGGTGCCAAAGACCTGCCCGCCGAAGATCTGCAGCTCGTTCGTGACGAACTTGCCAAGTTCCTCTCAGGCGAAAAGACTCGTTTCGACGTCTTCACTGGTCCAATTACCGATAACCAAGGGAATGTAGTCCTCGCCGAAGGCGAGAGCCTGCGCCAGGTGGATTTGGACTGCTTCGCCAATGCTGAAGGTGCTCCCTGTGCTGACGGCGTGGGTATGTATTGGTGGAACCAGAACGTTATTGCCGAGCTTCCTTAGAATTAGCTAAACCTTGCAGAGAGATGGCTCCCAGGAGCCATCTCTCCTATAAATAAAAAAGAAAACTACATGGCCTTTCCTGAAGAAACAAACACAGTTCCCGCTGTTGAAATGCAGGATATTGTCCTGCGTTTTCCTGGCGTTTTAGCCAATGATCATGTCAATTTCACCATCTACCCGGGTGAGATCCACGCCCTTTTAGGTGAAAACGGTGCCGGCAAAAGCTCCCTTATGAATGTGCTTACCGGTCTCTACAAACCCCAGTCCGGAGAAATCCGCATCCATGGTGAGAAGGTAAATTTCAATTCTCCTAAAGATGCGATTGCTGCTGGAATTGGCATGGTCCATCAACATTTTATGCTGGTCGAAAATCAAACCGTGACTGAGAATGTGCTCATCGGTCTCGACGCACCCCGCTTTGCCCTCAACCTTAAAAAGTATGACCAGGAAATCAGTAACCTGGCGGAGCAATTTGGTATCCATATTGACCCAACTGCCAAGATCTGGCAACTTTCGGTTGGCGAGCAACAGCGCGTTGAAATCCTCAAAATTCTCTATCGGGGTGCAAATATCCTGATCATGGACGAGCCCACCGCCGTGCTTGCCCCCCAGGAAGCCGATGAGCTGATCGAGACGCTCAAGGGGATGGCCGCGCAGGGCAAATCCATTG
>CAZOYK010000125.1:0-6137 GCA_964584065.1 uncultured Anaerolineaceae bacterium
CTGTTTGTGTTTAACGGACTATTGAGAAGGTCGGTTCCGACTGACGCCGGAAGGCTGCGCACAGTTCGAATCTCTTGTAATCCCTAAGAACAGCCGCAAGGCTGTTTGTGTTTAACGGACTATTGAGAAGGTCGGTTCCGACTGACGCCGGAAGGCTGCGCACAGTTCGAATCTCTTGTAATCCCTAAGAACAGCCGCAAGGCTGTTTGTGTTTAACGGACTATTGAGAAGGTCGGTTCCGACTGACGCCGGAAGGCGGCGCACAGTTCGAATCTCTTGTAATCCCTAAGAACAGCCGCAAGGCTGTTTCTATTTAACAGACTATTGAGAAGGTCGGTTCCGACTGACGCCGGAAGGGTGCTCAAGGCGCGACCCAATTCCTCAGGGACGCGTTGGTTAAATATTGCGGTTAATATCTTCCAGTATCGTTTTTTTTGGTTACTCTGCCGCCGGCAGAGTATGCTTTATGTGTCTCAGCCACCCTCCGGCAAATTTTCCATTTGAACAAATTCAATATTTTCGGGAATGGCAACGCTGGCAGCTTCCAACTTGTCCTGGGCTTCGGGAATGTTGTAAACATAAACCTGCAGCCGGGCAGGTTCCATCTTGATCCCGGTCGTATAGGTCACACCAACCTTATCCATCTCTGTCTTGAATGCCTCGCGCGTTGCGCGTAAAGACTGGCGGGAAATCGCTTCTTCTCTGACCTCAATCACCTCGAATAAGGCGGGGTCCTCCACAAAGGGTGCCAGATCAGCCTTGCTCGCCCCGGTCAGGTAGACGATCACTTTCAAACTTGGGTAACTTTCGGTATTGATGCCGACGTAATGATCCGAAAAGTTCTCATCCAATTCCCTTTCCAGTTCGAAGGCTTCAATCTGGAGTAAGTTCATTTGCGCCTGCGCTGTAGCCGCAGCAGCCCTGGTTGCCTGATTTACCTCCTCCGAAGGTTGAGTGCTGGATAATGGCTGACAGCTTGAAAATATTCCTGCCAACACCATTAGGGCAGCCAGTAATGCCAGTATCATGCCCTTGCGCATATTGCCTCCAGTAACCATAAAGTCGCAGAGTAATCGAGAAACATATCAATATATTATGCCTTACTATCAAGCCCTCACCAAACAAAGCTTCCACAACATACAACAAGATTCAGCTGATCTGCCCGATCATTCTCTCCGGGCACGAAAAAAATTGAGAACCTTTTCTCTGCGTTTCTCTCCTCTTAAATTGTGTTTGCTATTACTCTTGATGGACGCGATTTCAACCAATTACACAAAAAAGCGCGCCGTTTGGCGCGCACTTTTGGTTATTCTTAAAATATTCTGCTAAGCGGTAGCAATCAGTTCCACCAGGGCATCAAGTGCTTCATCATCGGCCGCGGTCATCGCCGACCTGATCGAGATCTCGCTCTCCAACACCCGCATTTCTTTCATTTCTGCCAGCAATTCGCGCATCTTCTTGCCGCTTTGGGGTGCCCAGGAACCGTTTTCGATCACAGCCACTGCCCGGTTTTGCATATTATGCCCCTTCAACTCCAGCAGGAGCATTTCCATTGGAGGGTAAATTTCCGTATTGTAGGTGGAGGATGCAAACACGAACCGGTCGAATCTGAAGCAATCGCTCAGGATGTAGGAAGGATGCCAGGCAGAGACGTCGTAGACCACGATGTTCTTTTCACCCCGATCTGCCAGCTTAGCGGCCAGCAGTTCAGCCGCTTTTTCCGTGTTACCGTAGATTGAGCCGTAAGCAATCACGATCCCCTTTTCTTCCGGGGTATAGGATGCCCATTTGCTGTATTTATCAATGTAATAATGCAGGTCCTGCCTCAGGATAGGACCGTGCAGCGGCAGAATCATCTCAATCTCGAGTTTGGCGACTTTTTCAAGCAGTGCCAGCACCTGGCGTCCGTACTTGCCAACGATATTGGTGTAATAACGCCGCGCCTCAGGCAGCAGGTCGAAATCCACGTTGTATTCGTCGGCATAAAGGTTGCCGTTGATCGCTCCAAAAGCACCGAAGGCGTCCGCCGTAAACAGCCGCTTGCTGGTTTCGTCGTAGGTGACCATCACTTCAGGCCAATGCACCATCGGCGCCATCAGGAAACGCAGCGTATGCTTGCCTGTCGTAAGTGTGTCGCCTTCTTTCATGACCATGGCACGTTCCGCCAGGTCCAGCCCGAAAAATTGCTGGATCATACCAAAGGTTTTCTGGGTTCCAGCCACCTTTACCTGGGGGTGAAGCTCGAGGATGCGCGGGATCAGGGCGCAGTGGTCCGGCTCCATGTGCTGGATGATCATGTAATCCAGCTCGCGACCGTCCAGCGCCACATGGAGGTTCTCCAAAAAGAGCTCTCCAACTGCCTTATCAACGGTATCAAGCAGGACAGTCTTTTCGTCCAGGAGCAGGAAAGAGTTATAGGACATTCCGTTCGGGACGGGATGCTGGTTTTCAAATCGCGTAATGCGGCGGTCGTTAGCGCCGATGTAGATGAGGTCGTCAGAAATTTTTCGGATGTTGTGCATTTTTGCCTTCTCTTTTACATGGTTGTTGGCACCGCTTAAGGAAAAACCCGGATTATCTTTCCACTCATCCGCCAGTGCCAAACCTGACGTTAGTATACTTCAGAAGCACCTGCGAATTCAAAGAATAGGGCATAAAATCCTTGTATTTTTTTACTTCAGACAACACAGCAGGGATGATAAAATTCATTAATCCTCTCATAGCGAGGTTCCTGTGCGCGTGCCCTTGACAAAAATCCTAATCATAAACCTGGTATTGGTTGTGACATCCTGCCAACCCGCAACAGGCTTCGAGCAGGTTGCCACGACCATTCCACCCACCAGAACCCCCACAGTCCTCCCAACGCCGACCCAGGCCCCATCTCAGACAGCCACTTCCGTCCCATCCCCAAGCCAGACGCCAACACCCATAAGCCTGGATGCCATCGTCTGGGTATCAGATCCAGTTATTCCAATTTTGAATTACCACCGCTTCACACCCAACCTGTGGGATGAGACCTCAGGCATGGTTCGCTACCTCGGCGACCTGAAGGCCGACCTGGAGGCTCACTACGAATCAGGCTACTCTCTGATCTCCCTGGACGACTTACTCGATGGAAACATCCGCGTACCTGCGGGTCGCCGACCCCTGATTCTGACGATTGATGACACCTATTTTGCCAACCAGTTAGCACTGAACGATCAGGGAGAGGTTTCTGAACTTTCTGCGGTAGGAGCAATTTACCAGTTTTCGAATGAGCGTCCAAACTTCGGTTTCGAGATTGCCATGTTCGCAAATCTTGGGGATAAGCACTACGGAAGCTTCTTCACAGGCACCTGGTGGTACGAAGCTGAAGGCTGGCAGCAAGCGCTCGCCCAGACAATCACCTGGGGGATTGAGCACCACGTGTACCCCTACAACCATACATTCCGTCATCCCCACCTCGACCAAGTTGGGGAAAAATTCATCCAACCCCAACTGGCGATGAACGATGAGAAGCTGCGCGAATATCTCACCCTGGCAGGGCATCCGGAGTATGCCGATTTGTTGAGTAATTACGTAGCGCTGCCGTATGGGAGTTGGCCTGTTTCAGATAAAGGGGTTGACCAACTGATTTCTTACCTGGATCCCGAGGGTGACCCGGTCCGCGCGATTTTCGAGGCAGGCTATGAATATGCGCCAGCGTTTGCTGCAGCCCCATTCTCCGATGCGTTTGATCCGATGCACCTCCCCCGCATGGCTGCCATTCCATCGGTGATCAAGCTGATCACCGAAAATTCTTCCACCTACCCTTCAGCTCAGAGTTGCACCCTGACCTTGACAATAGGTACCCCGGACATTGAGTCGATCACTGCTGCGATCCAGCAAAACATTTCAACCGGACTCTGCCTTGAAGGAGTTTACGTCCTGGAAGAAGGGGTTTTTGATGCACGAGATGGTAAAGTGTTGCTATTTTCACCAGATAGCTAACACGATTTTTGATCGGTTTGAGATATCCATGTAGGCCATTGTTCTCGCCGGTCTCCAGATACCCTCCACTCCATTGCGGGCACAGGCTGCGCGAGATATTTGACCTTCTGGTCTCCCGTAATTTACTTTTTTTGTGGTCAATCCGGGCACGGCGTGCCGTGTCCCTACATCCGATCGCGCCGGTGTCCCCAGTGCAAAGGCTCCCTGTGGGACCGCGCGAGGTTCTTGGCCGACAGGTCTCCGGTATTTACCCTGGGCAGGCATGGGGGCCTGCCGCTACCAAATACACTATCCTTTACATCCCCCATGATCAAACCGGGCACGGCATGCCGTGCCCCTACATCCGATCGCGCCGGTGTCCCCACCGCGCGCGGTTCTTGGCCGACAGGTCTCCGGTATTTACCCTGGGCAGGCACGGGGCCTGCCGCTACCAAAAATGCCTGTGATTATGCCACCCAAATTGTGATATACTCGCATCACAAACACGATGGCAGAGCATCGGTCATCCGCCAGAGAGCAGCCGCCTGGCTGAAAGGCTGCAAGTGCCCGCGGAGCGCGTTAGACCCCACTCAACTGCCCCTCCAACTGGAGCGTGGCTGTGGTGATGCCCTTTAGCCGCAGACGGTCAGACCCGTTATCGCCTCCATGAGCTGCTCATCTTCGTGATGGGAAGCAGGGTGGTACCGCGAAAGCAATTTCGTCCCTGCACGCAGGGATTTTTTATTTAATACACAGGCTGTCTCCCTTTCGCCCTGATAAAGGTTCAAAAAGGCAGAAACAGCTAAAACAGGAGCAAAACATGATGGACCCAACCGCAATACCGACCTATCGACCCGAAGACATCGAGCCCATGTGGCAGTCACGCTGGGAGGCAGACAAACTCTACCAACCCGAGCGCAACCCGCAGAAAACAAAGCACTATGCTCTCACCATGCTGCCTTACCCCTCCGGCGACCTCCACATCGGTCACTGGTATGCCATGACGCCTTCCGATGCGCGCGCCCGCTTCAAGCGCATGCAGGGCTATAACGTCT
The DNA here is from genome assembly GCA_964584065.1 of uncultured Anaerolineaceae bacterium. Taxonomy (GTDB): domain Bacteria; phylum Chloroflexota; class Anaerolineae; order Anaerolineales; family Anaerolineaceae; genus Mesolinea. Next base: position 5,004 of record CAZOYK010000125.1, read on the forward strand.
TCTTCCCGATTGGTTTTGACGCCTTTGGTCTGCCGGCTGAAAACGCCGCCATCAAGCACAACATCCACCCCAAAACGTGGACTTATGCCAACATCGAACACATGCGCGGGCAGTTGCGCTCCATGGGCAATTCCTTCGACTGGCGCTCTGAGATCATATCATCTGATCCCAAGTATTACCGCTGGACGCAGTGGTTTTTTGAGCAGTTTTATAAAAACGGACTGGCTTACCAAAAGATGTCCCCCGTGGACTTCTGCCCCAACTGCAACACCACTCTGGCGCGCGAGCAGGTGCATGGTGAAGACCGCCACTGCGAACGCTGCGGCACGCCAGTAATCCGCAAAGACCTGAAACAGTGGTTTTTCAAGACCTCCGCGTATGCCGAGGAGCTGCTCAACTACGAAGGGCTTGATTGGCCGGAATTCATCAAAACCCTGCAGCAAAATTGGATCGGGAAGTCACAAGGCGCGTCCATCACCTTTAAAACTGAGGCTGGCGATCCAATCGAGGTTTTCACCACCCGCCCCGACACGCTCTGGGGTGCCACCTTCATGGTGCTGTCTCCCGAGCACCCGCTGGTGGAAAAAGTTACCACTGCTGCCCAATTGGACGAGGTGCGTGCCTACCAGGAGCAAGCCAAACGCCAGTCGGACATCCAGCGCGAATCGGTCACGCGTGAGAAAACCGGCGTCTTCACCGGCGGCTATGCCATCAACCCCGCATCCGATCAGCACATCCCGATCTGGATCGCGGATTACGTGCTGATGGGCTACGGCACCGGTGCCATCATGGCAGTGCCAGCCCACGACCAGCGCGATTTTGAGTTCGCGCGCCAGTTTAAACTGCCCATCAAGGTCGTTATTCATCCCAATGGGGACAACCTGATCGACCCCGAAGAGATGACCGCAGCGGTTGAAGCGCACGGCTCAATGGTCAACTCCGGTCCGCTAACCGGTACCCCTGAATCAGAAACAATAGCTGCGGCTACCCGCTATGCCGAGGAGAACGGCTTTGGTTTTGGCACCACCAGCTACCGCCTGCACGACTGGTTGATCAGCCGCCAGCGCTACTGGGGCGCACCGATCCCCATGATCTACTGCCCCAAATGCGGCACCGTGCCCGTGCCCGAAGAGC
>CAZOYK010000126.1:0-6056 GCA_964584065.1 uncultured Anaerolineaceae bacterium
GTCAGTTTAGTGCCTTTGCCAAGCTCTGATTCGACTTTGAGGAATCCACCACAAGCCTCAGCTGCCTGCTTGAGCAAGGGGATTCCAAGACCGACTTTTCGGGTGGTGCGGGTGGTCACAAAGGGGTCGAGCGCTTTCGCGACCATTTCTTCGGACATGCCCTTGCCATTGTCGGTGACTTCAAGCCAAAGTTCGTCGGCCACCAGGTCTTCACGCACAGAGATCACGATTCTTGAAGCGCCGGCAGAGATACTATTCTCGGCAATGTCAAGAAGGTGAAGTGAGAGTTCTCTCAAGCCACTGCCTCACTCTTTTGAATATCAGTCAGAATTTTTGAGAATTGCGAGGGTTTTAAGCGCCCATGATTGAGGTCATCCACCACGACAACAGGTGCCTGGCTGCAAGCTCCCACACAACGGCAGACTTCGAGGGTGATCAGCCCGTCTGGAGTAGTTTGACCGGGTTCGATACCCAGAACCTGCTTGGCTTTGTCTATCAATTGAGAAGCTCCGCCAACGTAGCAGGCAGTGCCAATGCAGAATTTCACGACATGTTTGCCGCGGGGTTCCGTGGTAAAGAAAGAATAGAAGGACACCACACCATGCACCTTACTCACTGGAACATTCATTTTTCCGGCGATGTAAGCTTGCATTGGTTTTGTGATGAAGCCAATTCTTTCCTGAAGGTGGTTGAGAACTACCATCAAGGCGCCATTCTGCTCTCCAAATTCTGAGATGGTGTTGTCGATAATCTGCCTCATCTGGGGATTATCGAGGGGATCCAGCTGCTTGGGTGTTGACGTCATTTTTTTGCATGCTCCTATATCTCAAAGGCATTCCGCCTTTGTGAAAAATGTTACAAATAGTTTACTCTTATCAGCGGTTTTGGTCAACGTGAAAAAGCGTTGAGTCAAAAATTATGGACAAATGTGATCGTGTTTGTAAGCGCGGAAAAAGGGATGAAGAGGGCAAGCTGATTGGTAGCGGATCAATACTGGGTCTGAAACGCGTGGAGTAAGGCTGCAACCGAAATCTCTTCCAACTGCAAACTCAGGATTCCAGAGATTGCGTCAAGATCATGGGCATCAGAACTGGGGATGAGATGGTAATCCTTGAGGTATGGATAGCGCTGGATAACTTCGGACCTGGAAATGTTGCTGATTTCAAGAACCGATAAATTCAATTCAGGAGGAATGCCTCCCAGGCGGGGTAAGAGGCCGTTTTCTTCGCGGTTGACGTGGGCTGGGAGGAAGAGCCCCCCCAGGCGATGCACATGCCGTTGGGCTTCATTAATTGTGAGATAGGTGGCGTTGCTGAGCAGGCGTTCTTCTGTATCAAGATAATTGCCCTCTGAGTCGACGATCAACTGTAATCCAAAGAAATCAGGATTGTTGGGGATATTAGGCAGATTTAGATCGACAATTTTTTGGAACTCAACCAGCTGCGCGTAGGTGTCGAAAAGGCAAACAACGTGAATTTCCTCTGCGGTTGTGAGTTCGATCCCAGGCAGGACGGTCAGCTGGCTGCCTTCTGCAGCCTTGATGACCGCGGGCACGTTGGCGCTGGCGTTGTGATCGGTGATTGCGATCAGGTGGGTGTTGGTTTCGAGGGCGCGTTCTACGATAAAGGGGGGCAGCATTTCCAGCGTGGCACAGGGAGAAAGCACTGTGTGGATATGGAGTTCTGCCTTGAGGCTTTTCATTGGTTTGGATCAGTATCTTTAATTCCCAGTTCCCAGAGCTTTCCAACGATCTGGTAGCTGCCAACAGGCGTGGAGAGCAGCACAATGCCTTCCTGGTTCGCGCGGGCAATAGTGGCAGCATCTGGCTGAGCATTTTCTGTGATGATGATGGCAGAAATTTCAAGCAAGGAAGCAACCGCCACAATGTTGATATTAGCAATCAAAGTGACCCAGATGCCACCCGCCTGGGCGCCAGTCATGACGCAACTGAGAAGGTCCGAGGTGTAGCCGGATGTGATTTCAATTTGCGAGTACTCAAGCGGTTCTGTCAGAACGTGAAGTTCGATATTATCTAAAATGGTTTGGAGTGAGCACATGTTGTGTTTGACCTCAACTTTCGAGCTTGTCCAAATACATGGTCATAAAAAGATTTGTGCCGCTTTCCTTGGAGGACTTCATGGTCATTTCGTCTACACAGGAACGAATATTGACCAAACCCATGCCTGCCCCAAAGCCTTTGTCGCGAATCTCTTCGGTTGCGGTGGAATATCCAGGAGTCAGCGCTTTCTCGATGTCATCAATACCAGGCCCATCGTCGTAAGCTTCCATTGTAATTTTGTGCGGTTCTATTTCCACTCTCAGGAAGCCGCCATTGTTGGTGTGGATGATCAGATTCATCTCAGCTTCATACACAGCAATTCCACACTTCCTGGCAATCTGCCGGTTGGCACCCAAGCGCAGGAGCGCTCTTTTGATGTTGTTTGAAGCCGCACCGCCGTGGACAAAGTCATCCTTGATAATGCGATACCGCAGGATAAGACTCGTGCGGTCTGACTCGATATCTTCAAACAGGTGCGAAGCGCGATAGCGGATAATTTCTTCAGCCTGATAGTCCCGTTGAAGCGCAGTTAACAAGCCATTGGTAATGTCTCCTTTGGTAAGCAGACCGACTAATTTGTTGTTCTCATTCACGACAGGCAGGCGGCCTACTTTTGTCTTTTGAAACACTTTCAGGGCTTCCACAACCTTGTCTATGGCTTTGACCGTGATTAAATCTTTGGTCATGTAGGTGGAAACGCTGCGATCAATTCGCCCGTCCCTCAAAGCCCGGATCAAGTCTTCAGTGGAGATGATTCCGACAAGTTCCCCTTCAACCGTAACTGGAGCGCCCGAGATGCGATGTTGTTTGATCACATCCAGCGCTTCGAGAATGGTCGTGTCAGGGGAGAATGTGACCACATTGGTGGTCATCACCTGGCCGATTTTTAGTTCATAGCCAAGTTCCTCAACCCTGGTAATAACACCAGCGCGATTATCGGAGACTGAAGCCTGGTCGCTCATTGAATCCTAATCTTTTGGAAAGAGATTCAATTCCACTTCACAGCTGGGTAATCCGGCTTGGGCAAGCCTGCCTGAAATCTCGTAGAGACCCAGGTGCGAAGTAGCAACAGGCAGGTTTTCCTCGATGGCAAGATCCAGGATTTCATTTCCAGGTTTCTTCCCCCGCGCAAAAATGATCAAGCGGACATCTGCAATTAAAGCTGTGCGAACAACCTGGGGATTGCAGAGACCGGTGATGAGCACCGCTTCAGACTGGATTGAAGCGAGCACGTCACTCATCAGGTCACCGGCAAAGCCACCTTTGATTTCTGGTACATGGTCCACATCCGGTGTGAGGAGCGTGCCTTCACAAAGAGCAATTACATCCAAAAATTTCATTTCACATCCTCTAAAAAGTTACTGGGTTTATTTTACCCGAAACCCACCATGTTATACTAATGAGTTAAGTACAAAGAGGTTGTTATGAAGAATGTGATCAAGAGTGTCAAGGGTACCCGGGATTTTTATCCAGACGAAATGGCGAAACGCCAGTGGCTGATCCGAAAGTTAACGGAGGCTTCGGAAGCGTTTGGTTACCAGATGTATGAAGGTCCATGCCTGGAGACGATTGATCTCTATGCGGCGAAATCCGGAGAAGAGCTTGTAAAGGAACAGGCGTTCGTTTTTAACGACCGCGGTGGCGACCCAATCACTTTGCGACCCGAACTCACCCCTACTCTTGCACGCATGATCGCCTTGAAACAGAACCAGCTGACCTTCCCGCTGCGGTGGTGGTCTTTTGGCCCATTTTGGCGCTATGAAAGACCGCAAAAAGGTCGCACGCGCGAATTCTTTCAGTGGAATGTTGACCAGATCGGCAGCGATTCCATCCAGGCGGACGCGGAATTGCTGGCAGTGGCAGCAACTTTCCTGAAAAATGTTGGGCTGACCCCCGAGCAGGTCAAGCTATATATCAACGATCGTAGGCTCATGGATGGGCAACTAAGCAAGATTGGAATTAACCCAGAACAAAAGCCTGACATGCTGCATTTGATCGACCGGATTGACAAATTGCCGGCAGACATTTGGGATGAGAAAGTACTGGCGGAAGGTTTGAGCGCGGAACAGCTCAATGCGATCCGGGAATTGCTCGAAAACCAGGAGCTCTGGCAGGAATCCGAGCAGATGAGAGATCTGTTTTCAATCCTGAAGGACCTGGGTGTTGCGGAGTACATCACCTATGATCCGAAGATCATCCGGGGATTGGATTATTACACCGGTACCGTTTTTGAGGCACATGCCGTTAACGGTGAGTTCCGGGCGATTTTGGGCGGCGGGCATTACGCGAACCTGGTGGGGGATGTCGGTGGAAATCCTCTGCCTGGGGTGGGTTTTGCGATGGGGGATGTGGTGATCATGTTGGTGTTGGAAGCTTATGGCTTGATCCCGGAAGACCTGGTGGACCCCGAAACCCTGTTCGTGACGGTTTTTAATGAAGACACCCTGACGGACTCCATTCGCCTGGCAAGTCAGCTGCGTGCTGCAGGTTTCAAAGTGATCCAGGCGGAACCTGAAAAACTGGGAAAACAGTTCAAGTACGCTGACCGCCTGGGGCTCAGCAGGGCATTGGTGCTCGGACCTGAGGAGATCGAGGGGAGTACGGTAGTGGTCAAGGATTTGCACAATTTTGAACAGGTCAGCGTTGAACGCGAAAAGTTGATCGACCACTTGCGTCTAAAAACTTCTACTTGATTGAGTGGTAATTCGAATAATTTTGTGACGATTCAGTAACAAATAAATATTTGCACATTTGTGCAGGGATCAGAACTCTATGTTTACTTAATTTTTTTGTAAACATTTTGTCAAATATTATCAAATTTGTTAAATTCAATCGGATTAAACAGCTTTTTTATTGGATGCATCTTTTTACAGTTAATAAATTCCTATTATTTATATTTTTTGTGCGTTCTTTTTAAGTAATTAGTATGGATTTTAAAACTTGCACATTTATGCATTGACCCCACATTTGTGAAAAGTATAATTTACCTAAAGTTGGTCCAATCACATTAATAGGTAAAGAAAAGGAGCTCAAAAGTGGAAGTTTTAAATTTTATTCTTAAGCAAATTCTTGGCGTACCATTCATCTTATTTGCCATCATCGTTCTGATTGGCTACCTGGCTTTGGGTGAGTCTGCATCAAAGGCGATTGCTGGCGCAATCAAAACAGCGGTCGGTGTGTTGGTCATGGGCGAAGGATCGGGTCTGTTGATCAGAACCTTTGGCGGCATCCTGACGCCACTCAGTGAAAAGTTTGGAATGACCGGTATCTTGCTGGACACTTATTCCACCATGACTCAGACAAACGCAGCCCTTGGCGAGTTTGCTTCGTGGGCAGCCTACACCATGCTGGGGGCATTCGTTGTCAATCTGATCCTGGTTGCTTTAGGAAAATACACAAAAGCAAAGGCGGTTTTCCTCACTGGCAACGTCATGCTGGTTCAGACCGCAATCGCTACCTATATCGTTTATCGTTTCCTCAACACCGGCATGTTCCTGACAGTGCTCATCGCTTCTGTTATCACAGCTCTGTATTGGATTATCATGTCAGGCGCTCTGATCAAGCCAGTTGCAGAGTTGACCGATGGCGCTGATTTTACTGTTGGTCATCAACAAATGTTAGGTAGTTGGCTGGCTTACAGAATTGCTCCCAAACTGGGTAAAAAAGAAGACGATATTGAAAAATTCGAATTTCCGAATTGGCTCAATATTTTCCAGGACAACGTGGTTGCATCCTCTGTTGTGCTTCTTTTCTTTATTACTATTGTCATGTTAGCTTTGGGTAAGGATATCGTTGCAGGTATGGCAGGCTCCACTAACTGGATCATCTACATCATCAAAACAGGTTTGACCATGGCTGTGGCATTGTTCATCCTGCTAACTGGTGTGAGAATGTTTGTGTCTGAGATCATGACATCCTTCCAAGGTATCACAAACAAAGTTCTGCCGGGTGCTGTTGTGGCCGTTCGTTTTCGCCGTGCTCACGGTGATCGCCCTGT
>CAZOYK010000127.1:0-6050 GCA_964584065.1 uncultured Anaerolineaceae bacterium
TAGAAGTCTACCTTTTTTGAGGTAAGCTTGCTTACCCGTAGGCCGGGTTGCGCAGCACCTGCCCCTGAGCGAAGCGGATGGGGTTCAACCCGGCTCTTTTTATATCTGCAGATTACCGCGTCACTTCGCTCTTCGCAAAGGCAGATCTATGTCATCGCAAGCCTCTCGTGCCCTTGTGTCTTTTTACAAGGCTTGCGCCTGTGCCCGCGAAGCAGGGTATGGCGATCTGCTTCTGGTCGTAGGTCAGGTTCCGCTACCAGCCCCACGTGTTTCCATGCGGGGCCCAACCTGACTTTAGAAGTCTACCTTTTTTGAGGTAAGCTTGCTTACCCGTAGGCCGGGTTGCGCAGTCCAACCCGGCTTTTTTTATATCTGCAGATTACCGCGTCACTATGCTCCGAGGAAAGACAGGTGCTGCTCTTTTCGAAACAAGATTGTGCCGGGTTCCACCCGAGCACAGAACTTCGCCTCAGGCGTCCATTACAAACCTGAGACCTTCGGTCACCTCACGTGCGCGGCGGGGACACCGGCACGATCAGGGATAAATGCCGATCGCCGCGTAACTCTGCTCCTCGCAAATATGGATCCCCGTCATCGCGAGCCTCTTTTGCGTGGCGATCTGTCTTGTAGAAGTAAGCTTGCTTACCCGTAGGCCGGGTTGCGCAGCACCTGCCCCTGAGCGAAGCGGATGGGGTTCAACCCGGCTTCTTCTCCAAATTACTGGTTGCGACATCGCTCCACTCACACTCCTCATCCTTCCACGCGGGGCTGAACCTTACCTACCTTGCCGCATCCACCAATGCCTGCAACTGGCTCTTGAAGGTTGAAAACGAAAGGCCCTCTGCCGCTGCCCAATCCTTGATCAGCAAATTCGCTGCTGGCAAAGGCTGACCTATCGCCTTCTCGATATCCTCTTGCTTAACACCCCAATCCAGCAGATTCTGAAAAGTGGTCTTCCCGGCAATTTTGTATTCCTCAGGCGTATGTTCGGGGTCAGGGGTCCCGGAACCCCCTCCGGGATTACCCGCCCCCCCTGTCGGCGTGAGTGCGGGTGTGCTCTCAGGAGCGACCTCAACTGGCTCAGCCCCTTCCTGCACATCCGGTGCCACAAATCCAGCCTCCTCACTGACAGTATAAATTTCGAGATAGTCTATTTGCTCCTGGCTAAGAGTTGTTTTCTGCTTTATAAGCTCCACGGCCTCTGGCAGCAAGAAAGCGTCTTCTGTGCTCAAATCATAGGGAACGCCCTTGTAAAGCGCAACGAAAAGTTTTACAGAGCCGGTCCCCACTTCGACGTCAAGATCCGCAAATTTTTCTTCGAGTGTCTTGAGCGCGACTGCCGCAACATTTGGTTCCTCGATGCGGAAAGCCACCGCGAGGTCTTCAAGCGGGATTTCAAACAGCCTGGACACATCCCCAAAAGTGTAAGATCCACGGATATCTGCGGGATTATACTCTCCGGCAAATTCGCCTTCGTTGAATTTCAAAGGCTCTTTGGTGGTTTTCGTTGTCCATTCCCCCAAAGCCATCGAGACCAAAATCCCACCAAACAGAACCGTTACAACAAGCACAGCCATCCAGCGTGGTGTAATTCTCATTTCTTACCTCCAATGACGAAGTCCACCGTCTGAGGCACCGGACAGTGAGCAGACGAAGTGCATTCCATGCAAGAGATACATTGATGATTACGAACAACAGACTTGCTGCTGACTTCAATGTTCATTGGGCAGGCTTTATCGCAAGCCTTGCAATCGATGCAGGTGTCGGCGTTGCGTCGCAGCGAGAAAATCCGAAAGAAGTTGAAAATCCCCAGGAAAGCGCCGTACGGACAGGCGTATTTACACCAGGGGCGCTCAACAAACAATGATGCAAGGATAGTGAGTCCCAAAACAACCAATCCTCCGATGGCGACTTCGCTGGTCCAAAAATTGAAGAGCGCAAAATACGGGTCCACATTTGCAAACACCAGCGTCATCGACCTGGCAGTCATAAAAACCACCCAGATCAGCACAAGATAGCGAAGATAACGTAGGGCACTATCTACCTTCGCGGGGATAAAATGGTTGTAGCGTCTCTTGAAAATCTTCTTGCCGATCTTAGCGATCCATTCCTGAAAAGTTCCCAATGGGCAAACCCAGCCGCAAAAAACCGGTCCAGCCAATAATGCCAGAACAACGCCGATGATCATCAGGACCAGCGAGGACTGGTGCACCTTCTGTACGAAAGTCCCCGTGGTAATGAACTGATAAAGGCTGACCACACCCCCAAACGGACAAATCGCGTGCAGTGAGGCCGAAGAGAGAAACGGGATACCTTTGCCATCTTCCGATAAGGTGTGATTAATCGCGATCAACGCGATCAGCACAAAAAAGAATAATTGCACCCATCCTCGAATTCGGTTGGTTTTACGGCGTTTAATTGGTTTCTTAGCTGGTTGAGATGATTCCATTTTTCTCCTCATTCAAAAAAATCCCTGGGATACATAAGTGTACCCCAGGGCAGATAGGTTGTGGTGCTCAGGGAATGCAGGCTTCGAAAGCCGGCAGATGTTTTTCGAGCGAAGCGCGCTGCAGATTGGTGTAAACCCGGATAAGCGCTGGGTTGGTGGTGTTGGGCAGCAACTCGTCATATAGATCCGCATCTATCTGTTCGAAAGTCACACCCAACTGGCAGGCTTCTTCTAAAGTGTTCCATTCGATCTCAGCTATCTCGCCGGCGTTCTCTGGCACTTCAACGCCAAAGCGTTCTGCCACCCGGATCAGGGCGTTCACGTGCTGCTGCTCTGAGCGAGCGATGCGGGAAAACGGCTGGATTTCTCCCAACTCATCCATGATAGCCTGGTAGGTGTTCATGGCGGTGTACTCTTCTTGAATGGCTTCAGCAAGATCCGCCGCTTCCTGTTCGGACAGTGTGGTCGGAACGATCATTCCTGCCGCGTTTGCTGGCTGGTTCCGTTTGTTTGGCGGTCCGCCCCGACCAGCCTCAACGGCTGCCTGGGTTGGGCTATAGACAAATGCGCTTACTACCATAACAAGAATTGCGATTGCAATTAGTGTGATTGATTTTTTATTTTTCATAGTTATCTCCTGTTAGATTGAGACTGATTTTATAGACAACTTATTTAGATAGGCTTAAGCAAGCATGTGTTTTTGATATATTCGCAGTTTTCTGATATTGGAATATTACTGCTCGTATCCTGCTTTCAACCCTACCTATTCCACTTATAAGAGTGAAAAACAATTGACCGATAAAAAGGACAAGCTGGCTCATATGAGCCAGCTTGTTTGTCTTAATCCGCCCTGGGCTTATCTACAAATAAGCGGCAGGTATATCTTGATTGGCAGTGGATCCGGGGTGGCTTCAATCCTTACCGTGATCGTCTCACACACCAGGTAAACGCCATCGCTCACACATATGTCAAAGCGATAATCACCGAGCGCAAATCCAGTGGTATCCCAGCTAAACGCGCCAGTCACCGGATCGATACTTGCGCCGCTTGGCGCGCCTTCTCCAAGCGACCAGGTCAGAGCGGCTCCTTCAGGATCGGTTGCCATCGCTGTGAATGTAAGCGTTTCGTTCTCCACGACCGTCATCAACCCAATCGGCTCAATTATTGGGATTTCATTGATATCAACAATGTTGACAGGCAACTCCTTTTCATAAGTAAGCCCGGTAGAATCGGTAACCCTCACCTTTATCAGCCGGATGTCATCTTCCTCATGGTCAAAAATCACCGCCGTCTTCAACACAGCGCCATCAATCGTAAAAAGCGCATTATCAGGATAAGTTCCATCTTCAATAAAACTGTAAGCGAAGGTCTCGTCCACATCCTCATCAGTCGCGCTGAAATTGCCCACAATCGTCCCCGCAAGTTCATTCTCCTTCACAGAGTCAGGCGAAAGTTCCAATCCCGTCGGCGCGCAGCCCACGGTTGTCACCACGCTGTCTCCACCCACCGTGAAACCAACCTCAAAGGCGTCCGGCCAGTCAATCAGCATGCTGTTTTCCGCGTCAATCACAAATGTCGTGCTACCGCCCGCCACTTTCGCCTTGAGCGTGATCCTGATCAGGCTCCCGTTGCCGCTGTGCGGGGTGTTCACCCCACCCACAGCCTGCTGAGCCGCCCCCCAGATCAGCCTGCCAGTTTCGTTGCCCTCATCATTGGTCGGTTCCTCCAGCAGATCCCCCTGCAAAAACCCGCCATTTTCCACCGAAACAACCTCAACCACGCTTTGGTCAAAAGTAACCTCCAGATGGTAAGCTGTCAGCGGGTTGCTTTCAGGCACACCAACCACATTCAGCGAGATCTCAACCATCCCGCAAGTCGTTGCCGTAACCGCCGCCGGGTCAAAGCTCAGGCTCACCCCCGTCTGGGCGCGAGCGCCCTGGAATCCCACCATTCCAAAAACAAGCAGCAAGGCGATCATTCCGCTTAGTAGCATGTTTTTTTTGCCTTTCGTCATCAATCCTCCTTTAAGATACCTCTGGTTTTCCGGATAATAAAATAAATCCCGGCTGAAATGATCAAAAGAACACCCCCGCCAATCAGCCATGGGAGCCCTTTCCCCATGCCTTGCGAGTTGTCCTTAGCTAAAACACGTCCCTCATTACTGCCAGCCTCCGCCGGGGTCAGCGTGGCGCTCCCAACCTCTTCCAGGGCCGTTGGCTCAGCCGTGGGCGTCTCCCCCACCTCAACCACCGCAGCCAACGTAGGCTGCTCGCTCTCCGCAGCCGTAGGCACCAGCGTTGCCGTAGGCGCAAGAGTCGCCGTGGGGGCGAGAGTTGCCCCAGCCGCAAGCGTTGCCGTGGGTGTAAAAGTTGCCGTGGGCGCAAGCGTTGCAGCCTGGCTTTGTGTTGCCGTGGGGGCGAGGGTTACCCCAGGCGTAAGCGTTGCTGTGGGCGCAAGAGTCGCCCCAGGCGCCAGAGTTGTGGTTGGCGCCAGCGTTGCCGTGGGCGCCAGCGTCGTAGTAGGCGCGTTCGTCGCCGTCTTTACCTGCGTCGCCTGCGCGGTTGCCGTCGCGGTCCTCGTCTGCGTTGCCAGCGAGGTCGCCGTCCGCATCGGCGTCGCTGTCGCGCTTGGCATCGGCGTCGGCGTTGGCGGTATTTGTGAAGGGTCCAACGTCGGAATTTCCGTGATCTCAATCGGGTCGATCACCGGGATGGGCGTCGCCGTCACCACCGGCGCCTGGGCCGCGATCACGATCTCAGCATCCACCCCGCTGACCGCTATCGCTTCCCCATATCGGGTCGAAAGCTCCACCTTGCTCACTGCCAAAGTCGTTTGCCCAACCTTCAATCCCGTCAAATATAGAACCAGCAGGTTTCCCGAGCCGCTTTTCGGCTCAGATGGGTTGATCTGGCTCATCACCACGTGGATCACTCCCTCTTCAGGGTCAATGATGTTATAAAGTGTCATCCCGGGGTCTAAAAAGGTGCCAAAACCTGGCTGAATGCCGTCCTTGTTCGGATCGGCGTCCTCAAATTCAAGATATTCCGGGTCAAAACTCAGTTCGATATCAAACGCGTACAGGTCCGTCACATCCCGGATCTCCACCGGCACTTCCACCATCACCCCCGGTCTGATTTGGGGAACCTCAAACACCCCCGCCTGTGTGCCGCCTTGCGCGAACCCCGCCTGCATGGAAAAGAAAAAGAATGTGCCTATTAGAAGGAAAGGTACACCGTATTTTCGAATAAACTTTTTCAATAAGTCCATATTTGTTTTGTTTGTTTCCGTTTTAGCCAAGTTTTTGCTTCGTGCTCTTTTCACTCTAAGCCTCTTCTGCGAAGAGTCTTCTTTTAATCTTTTCGTAGGGTCAACGGCATGCTCGACCTCTAAGTTTCCTATTTGTCATCCTGTCTTTTCTTATTGTCATTTTGTCTTTTCTTTTTGTCATCCTGTCTTTTCTTTATGTCATTCTGTCTTTTCTTTATGTCATCCTGTCTTTTCTTTTTGTCATTCTGTCTTATCTTTTTGTCATTCTGTCTTTTCTTATTGTCATCCTGTCTTTTCTTATTGTCATTTTGTCTTTTCTTTTTGTCATCCTGTC
>CAZOYK010000128.1:0-805 GCA_964584065.1 uncultured Anaerolineaceae bacterium
ATTTATAAGGCTGCGGCGAGTTTTCCTTGCGGTGCCAAGATGAACCAGGTGCTTCTTCAAACTGCGTTTATATTATGGCGACGATCAATAATAAAGTCCTTTACACAGGAGTAACAAGCAACTTGATGAAGAGAGTTGCTCAACACCGACAAGGAGAAGGCGGATTTTTTTCGAGCAAGTACAAGTTATATAAGCTTGTTTATTACGAGTGTGGAGGGGATATTGAAGCTGCAATTTACAGGGAAAAACAAATAAAGGCAGGTTCGCGAGAAGACAAAGAAAAATTGATCCGTTCAATAAACCCTGATTGGCAGGATTTGTCTAAAGATTGGTACTAATTTTGTTTTATTAATACAGACTCACAGTCAACTGAAAAAGGCAGATCGCCACGCAAAAGAAGCTCGCGATGACGGACACGACCGTCACTGCGAGCCCCGATTCTGTAGAGAGTGCCAACCCAGAGAAGTGCAAGGGGCGTGGCAGTCTGCAGTTATGTTTTGCTTCTTAAAGATTTGAAAGGCAGATCGCCACGCTTCGCTCGCGATGACGGGGTTAGGGGCAAATTGCCATACCCTGCAATGCGGGCACAGGCGCTTCGCTCGCGATGACGGGGTTAGGGGCAGATTGCCACACCCTGCTTCCCGGGCATAGTTAATCGTAGGGCGAAATTGAGGGCACTGTGAAAGATATGATGGACAAACGTATCGTGCCCTCCATTCGCCGAAAACAGTAATCTGGATGGTAATAGCCGGTGATTAATTGTGCGATGGCGGATAGGAAGCACGCCAAGGTCACCAGAAACTAA
>CAZOYK010000128.1:815-5988 GCA_964584065.1 uncultured Anaerolineaceae bacterium
GCACTTTGTCACGCCCTACAAAGAATGTTTTCGTTTTATAGCAGGAAGATAAGCAGAGCCGTCCCCAACATTTCTGTGGTTTCTATCTCCCTCTCATAAACCGTTTCAACCAGGCAAAGAGCAGCTTCACAACCATCACCAGGTAATAAAACCAGTTAAAGAGGAAGAAATGCTCCCTGGCGAAGTGTTTGCGATAGTACAGGTAATACGAGCGGTGCCATTGGTAGATGGAGTGATACGGACGGGTCTTTGAACCGCCTTTACCCGCATAGTGGATGATGCTGCTCAAGGGCACATACATCACCTTCCAGCCAACCTGCCGCGACCGCATGCAGTAGTCACTATCCTCCTGGTAAGCAAAGAGCTGCTCGTCCAGTACGCCGATCTGTTGATAGACTTCCCGTCGAATGAACATGCAGGAGCCAGAAACTGCCTTTACCTCCGCGATCTCGTCTTCAGGCAGCCAGGATTGCAGGTAACCATTGAGCGCCTTGCTCCTGGGGAAGAGCTTGCCAAGCTTCAGAAAATAACCAAACACTTCCACGGGGCGGGCATCTCCCCGGCGTGATTGCTGCTGGAAACTGCCATCCGCGTTGAGCACTTTTGGGATTGTGATGCCAACTTCGGGGTTTTCCCGTAAATAGGAAACCTGTGGTCCAAAACAATCCCCGGTCAACAAGGTGTCAGGGTTTAGCAAGAGCAAAAAGTCACCTTTCGCGAGTGCCATCGCCTGGTTGTTACCCCGTGTATAGCCAAGGTTACTCTGGTTGGCGATTAAAGAAATTTCCGGGTGATGCTGTTCGATCCAATCCACAGTGCCATCGGTGGAGTCGTTATCCACGAGGATCACCTCATAACTTACCCCATTGGTATATTGTTTGATTGATGCCAATAATGGTTCCAAGTAATTAAGCGCGTTTAAAGACAGAATACAAATAGACAGGTCCATTATGCCGCCTCCCCTTCTGCCTGAGAAACCTCTATGCCAGCCTCAATTCGTTTGCGTTTCAGATGCGTGTCAATCGCATGCACCAGGTGGGCACCAAAAAAAAGGATGTAACCGCTCAGGTAAAGCCAGAACATCAAGGCAATGATTGAAGCCAGTGAGCCATAAATAATTTCGTAGTTGGTAAAACCGCCGGAAATCGCCCAGCCAAGTAAACGGCTTGAAAGCTCCCAGAGGACTGCTGTCACCACCGACCCAATCAAGCGTGCCTTGAAGAGAATACTCGCGCTTTGAGGGATCCAGCTGTAAACAGCCAAAAACAGCAAAATCTTTAAAACGAGCGGGACAATTCTCAGCCATTCCACCCAGGCTTTAGTCGAATTGATTAATTTGCCAAAAAGAGCATTATCGGTTGAGGTAAAAATGTTTACGACCGTGCTGAAAACCAGTGAGGCGCTGAAGAGCAGGATCATCAATAATATGATCAGCAAAGCCATACCCCGGCTCTTGAGAAAGCCTGGCCGACTTCCTTTGGGAAAAGCACGATTGACGTTTACGATAATTTTTTCAAAAACATTTGAGCCCGACCACAGTAAAGAAATAATAGCAACAATCGTGACTGGACCACGCATATTAAGCACAGACGTAATCTGAGTGTTGACCGTATCAGCCGAGACGGGGATCCACTGCGTGATAATCTCCAATAATTCTACTTTTACCAACTCCCCTTCCAGGAACATCGAACCGACAGACACAACCGCCAGGAGTAGAGGAAAGATGGAAAAGAGACCATAATAGGCCAGGCTGGCGGATGCTTGTGCGCCACGCATAAGGGTAAAATTATTAAAAGCATGCCGAAGAATGCCCAAAGCCCCGCCCAGGCGATCATTAAGATCCAGGTAAAAGCGGCGTACGTTCCCCCTTATCTCACCACGGCGCTCGCCCCAGGTTTTCAACTTTTGCTTAAGTCTTTGAAACAAACTTGACATAGATTGATTATAAGCGCAACCTGATTTACTGCCAGACCTCACCGCCCCTGGTCAGTTCGGGCAGTTCAAGCCAGCCAGTGCCAGCCCAGACGCAGCCCGCGCCAAACAGCGCATTGAACTCACGCTCACCAGTCAAGTTAAGCCCCGGCAACTCGAGCCGCATGGGAGGATGGGGCTGCTCGGAGCGGTTGGCAGTGATCAACACCCATTCATCCCCCAAAACGCGGGCATAGATCAGCAGGTCCTGGTCAGAGTGCAAAACTCGGAATTCCCCTCTAGCCAAAGCCACACTTTCGCGTCGGAACGCGATCAGCTTTTTGTAAAAACCCAAAGTCTCCTGATCCCACTGACTTTCATTCCAGGGGAAGCAATTGCGAGAGTCAAACCCTTCTTCATTTACCAGCCCAATCTCATCCCCATAATAAAGGCAAGGCACCCCGGGGAAGGTGAACTGCACGATTGACGCCAGTTGGCTGAAGGCCTTATCTCCCTTCAGCAAGGTCAGCAAACGGGGAGTGTCGTGGCTGTTGAGCAAATTGAACTGCTGCAGGGCGATTTGCCAGGGGATCGAAGCCAGGTTCTCGTTCCACGCCTGCAGCATCGTCGAGGTTTCCCAGGGAATATCCGTTTTCAAGACCGCGTCACAGCGCAAAGCGTCTTGTTCATACCCCGTCAGCCAGTGGAGGATCGGGTCAGCAAAGCCGGTGTAATTCATGACTGCGTCCCAGCCGTCCCCCTGGAGCTGTTCGGTGGCTTCAAAGAAGTTCTCTCCCACCAGGTATGCCTCCGGCGAAACGCGCTTGACTGCCGCGCGAATTGACCGCAGCAGCTCGAGGTTAATCTGGTGCGCGTCATGCCGGCCGAGCATATTGCCCACGTCCACCCGCCAACCATCCGCGGAAAACGGCGGCTTGAGCCAATACGTAAAGATGGCGTCTTCGCCTTCGACCATTTTACGGCGCAAAGCTTCACTCGCGTAATTGAGCTTGGGCATGTGACCAAAACCCATCCAGGAGGTGTAATCCTGTGTGTTTTCAGCGAAGTAAAAGTAACCGCGCGTTTCGTTGTTATTATCCTGGACCGCAGATTGGAACCACGGGTGCATAAAACCGCAGTGATTTGGGACGATATCCAAAACGTATCGCATGTCCCTGGTTGCGAGAGCCTGGCGCAGAGACACCAGCGCCTGATCACCACCCAAAACCGGATCCACCTCGCGGAAATTACTGACGTCGTAGCGATGGTTGGTGAAGGCAGTGAAGATTGGATTCAGGTAAAGTGCATTGACGCCAAGCTGCTCGAGATAGTCAAGGTGAGCTTCAATGCCTGCCAGGTCACCGCCATAGAATGGCATCAAACGGCGATCCCGGGCTGCCTTCTCGCCCCAGGGGAAGGTTTTGCGCGTGTATCGGTAACGAGGGTCGGTTTCTTCAATCGGATCGTTGCATGGGTCGCCATTGGCAAAGCGATCCGGGAAGATCTGGTAGAACACTGACCCTTCGAGCCATGAGATTGGTTGAAAACCTGCCAGGAGTTTAAAGTCGAACAGGGCAAGCGGTGTGTGAAGGCTTGCGCCAAGCCCATTCAGCCACCAAACTCTGCCTCCGCTCTGAATGGCAAACCGGTAACTGACGCGCGGCTCGTTGATCTTGAGTTGCGCCTCCCAGGCCCGATAGCCAGCTTGCGCGGACTGCGGCATCATGCTTGTGAACTGTTGTTCGCCATTGGGGATGCTGCGCAAAACCACCTGGTCGGGCTCAGCCTGGCTGGGGATCAACAAGCGTACGGTGATCGTTTCACCTAAAGCCGGATTTGGGTTCGAAAGATAATCGGCGGTAGGTGAGTGCAGCACATGCGCAAGCCAGTCGGGTTCGAGTAATTGATTAGTCTTCACGGGTTATATGATACCAAGATTCACAATTAGTTGATGCATCAAGTTTCCATTCGAAGGTTACAATTATGCCAGAGGTGAGTGATGAACACGGAAATTATCAAAGCATATTACAATGCGCGCGGCTTACAGTGGGCTGACCAAAAGAGCGCGCTGTTATTCTTCCTTTCTGAGGTTGGTGAGCTGGCTGAAGCTTACGCCGAAGTGGAAGCGGGCAGCTTGAGCAGCGAGGAAGCGGAGCTTTTCAATCGCTTTGCCGCCTTGGGCTTGGAAGCGGACGAGATCGTGTCGCGCAAGCCGGGCTGGATCCGCAACAACGACCGTCTGCGCAAACAAAACATCGCGCATGAAGCAGCAGATTGTAATATGATGCTTTCAGTGTTCATGGAATCTTATACCAAACTCTCCCCCGATGATGCCCTGCGCGAGAAAATGGCGCTCAAGCTCGGGTGTGAGGCGCAAGAATTGGACACGTTTCTCGGGATTGATAATTTTTGATCGTGCCGGTCTGTGACCTCGAACGGACGTCACTGCGAGCCCCGATTCCATCGAGAAAGCTAACTAAAAGGTGTAAGAGGGGCGTGGCAGTCTGCAATTTGATCTAGGATATAGAAAATGCAGATCGCCACGCAAAAGAGACTCGCGATGACGAATATTGAAGCAGATCGCCATACCCTGCTTCCCTGACACAGTTCATCGTAGGGCGAAATTGAGGGCACCGTGAAAAATATGATGGACAAACGTATCGTGCCCTCAATTCGCCGAAAGCAGTTATCCGGATGGTAATCGCCAGTGATTAATTGTGCGATGGCGGATAGGAAGCACGCCAAGGTCCATGCATCATGGGTTGCGCAGTGCTTCCAATCATGCCCTACGCATATGCCCTAAATGTATCAGTCGTAGGTCAGGTTGCGTAGTTCAACCTGACATCAGAAGTTTATGATCGTGCCGGCCTCCAGGCCGTGCACGGGAGGTGACCGAAGGTCTCCAGTTGGTACCGGACGCCTGTGGCGACATGCTGTGCTCGGGCAAGAGCCTACCCATCCGTTTCACGGTGGGCACAGGCGGCACAATCACGTCGCTATTTATTCAGATCGCCATACCCTGCTTCCCTGACACAGTTCATCGTAGGGCGAAATTGAGGGCACCGTGAAAAATATGATGGACAAATCTATCGTGCTCTCAATTCGCCGATGGTGGTTACTCAGGTCGCAGGGTTATTCATTGATATTGATTGATGATGTAATGGCGGATTGGAAGCAAATCAAGGCCCTTACGTATTAACGATCGCAGTGCTTCCAATCTCGCCCTTGTATATTAAGTCTCAGAAAAGCATGATAATTGAAT
>CAZOYK010000129.1:0-5957 GCA_964584065.1 uncultured Anaerolineaceae bacterium
CCGCCCCGTAGACGTACTGTTCCTCGGGGAAGGCAGAATAACTTCCGCCGATATCGCCGAAACTCGCCGGCCAGTTGGCAGGTTCAAGCTCGTAAGCGCCGGTGGCAGTGGTGAGCAGGAAGCGGCTGCCCAGCCCAACCGAGCAGGCTGCGTTCCAGGCAATCACGTGTTCTGCCTGGGGATCGATGGTGATGCCGATGCTGTAGGCATGTGGCGCGTCGTTGACCTTGGGCAGATCAAATTCGTAGCGGGTGCCGCCTAACACGGGGTCGTAGGAATAAACTTCCATTCTATCGGGACCCTTCAGTTCAGGTTCAAAGCTGCAGCCTCCAACCATGCGGGTATAGTAAAGCCGCCCGTTTTCCGCCCAGCCGAGCAGGGTATCGCCAAGGATTTCGGGGTCAGAGGCCTTGAGGATCTCAGTAATTTTGGTGTTCTGAAGCAGGTCATACACGACAAAAGCGTTCACACAGTGTATTTCAAAAGCAAGGTAGCGACCGTCAAGCGAGATACGCGGAGCACTTTGCCAACAGTCGGAATCATAACCAAATTCGTGGTTGGAATCGCCCATCTTCACCATCGAGAGATCTGTGGGGTTTAGCAGGTAAACCTGGTAATCCTTGACATACGCGTAAAGATTTGGGGTTGGTGTTTCCACCTCCGCAGTCGGTTCCAACGTTGGCTCTGGCGTTGGCTGGATCTCCTCGGTGGGAGGTTCCGTGGCAGGCATATCGCTTGGCTCAGGGCTGATCTCAACCGGCGGCATCGACGTTGGAGGGACTTCAACCAGGGGCAGGCAGGCGCTCAAGCCCAGCGCAAAAATAACCATCAGAAGAAATAATCTTGTTTTCATCGTCATCCTCCCAAGTTCTCTGGTTGCAATTAATTTACCAGTCCTGATCCTGCTTCTTATCAGGTTTGCCTTCCAATTGCTCTTTGTACTTTTCCTCACCCCACCTGCCGGCAAACCCGCTCCAGTAGGTCAGGCTGATGACTATCCCGAGGAAAGGCAGCCCGATGGCACAGACAATCAAGCCTAAATTGAACCCAGTAATCAGCCCTGGCGCTCCACCTGTAAAAAAGCCGTACCCCGAAAAAAGAACGAGAATGCCCAAGGCAATCAACCCATAACCCTTGAGCATTTTCAGGTAAGTTCGGATTTTGCTTTCGGGCGGCGTGGGTATTTTGCCTTGCATACTCGCCTCTGGTCAGCCAGCCTTCTCCAGAAAGCTCGGGATGGGGCGAATGAAGTGGCAGGTGTAGCCATTCGGCAGCTTCTGCAGATAGTCCTGGTGATAATCCTCAGCTACCCAAAAGGTTCCAAGCGGCTCGAGCGTGGTCACCACAGGTCGCTTCCAGGCGCCGCTCTGATTGACCTTATCGATCATCTGTTGCGCTGCTTGCTTTTGTGCTTCGTCGGCATAAAAGATGGCAGAGCGGTAAGAGCTGCCGATGTCATTACCCTGGCGGTTGAGCGTTGTGGGGTCGTGCATGCGGAAGAAGAAATCCAGCAGATGCGGCAGATCGGTTTTGGTCGGATCAAAGACTATCTTGATCGCTTCCGCATGCCCGGGGTGGCGCTGGTAGGTGGGGTGATCGTTCTCCCCGCCGGTGTAGCCACATTCGGTGTCGAGGACGCCAGGCAGACGGCGGAAGAGTTCTTCCATCCCCCAGAAGCAGCCACCTGCGAGGACTAATTCGTTGGTTTTGCTGTTTGTTGTCATTTTTTTATGCTTCCAATCTTTATTTAGATTATAGATCGACTCTTTGCCGTCCTTTTTGTTTGTCGAACGGTGGAGCTCACCCCGTACAGCAGGAATTTGCTCCGTAGGGCGGGGTGTAATCCCGCCGAGTCCTTTCGTAAGCCGAATTGCGCTCCTGCCCCGCGTCCTTGTGCGGGGTTCAATCCGGCTTAGTGTGGAGACCTAACGGTCAAGACCCTCGCCGGCCTGTGCCCGCGACGAAGTGGAGGGTATCCGGAGACCGGCGAGAACAATCTGCCCATCCCTACGAGGCTCGCTCCACCGTGCCCTTCCTACCAATCATCCATTCTGCTCATAAGCCAGTCGGATCAACTCTCTGACTTCATCCGTAATTTGCTCAACAGAAGTCAACCCAAGTTTATGAGTCGACTGCCCGGGCAGGCTGGTGGTGCTCAGTAGATCCGAGTCTGGAGCTTGCTTGAAGCGTAAGCCGAGATCGACACGGGTTTTGGTAGAAGCCTGGATTGCGGCAAACTGGCGCTTGCGCACGAAAGGTGTGTAACCTCCCCGGCCTTCAAACCTTACATCCTCACCCAAATCCTCGATAATTTCGCGCAGTGTGTCAAAAATCGCCCGCAAGGGTGCTTTCTCACCCTGGTACTGCGAATCGATGTAACCCTCCACGCTTGGTCGCTCCCAGCCTGCCGCCCGTGCGGCTGCATCCGCAATAGTCCATTGACTGTTTTGCAGCACACCCTGGTCTTTGAGCCAATTACGGACCGCTTTTTGGTCCAGCTGATCAACGCCGGCTGATTGCACTGCAGCGACCCACTCCTCGAGCGTTTTGCCTGTGCGTTCTTTCATACTGTCGGTGACAGAGGTCATCATGTCGGCGGGGGATGTCATTCTTGCCATTTTCGTTTCCTGTCTGCTTTGATGGAACAATTTTACACTTTCAAGGTCTTGCACGCACGACCGTGTAATGACTACCTCATATTATTGAACCTATCAAACCTTATTAAAGCTGGCGAGTTCTTCCAGGTACTCCCGTAAAACGATCGCATGATTCACATGCGTATCCTTCGCGCCGTAGAGCAGGGTCACGGTTTGCCCCTGACTCTGCTGGATCACCTGCCGGGCTACCGTTTGTGCCTCAGGGCTGGAGTCCAGTTCGTCCCGGTAGAGCGCTGAGAATCCAGTGAATCTCTCAGCCATGTGCCCAAATTGCTTTCGCAGGGCGGTGCTGGGAGCAAGTTCTTTTAACCATCCAGCCAGATGGGCTTTTTCCTTGCTGACACCTCGTGGCCAAAGGCGATCCACCAGGTATCTTATGCTATCCGATTCCTCGTATGGGTCGTAGATCCGTTTAATTTGCAGAGACATTAGCCACCTCTCATTAATCAGCAATGATAGTTCTCATCAGATTGTAACAAATCCGAATGATCAATCCCTTGCACCATTATCTACAAGAAACAAAACCATCTTTCGCGCAAAGCACATGTTAGCACAGGAAGGTGGCTTGCCATATCTCCAGACAACATCAAGATATGTTATCCGTTACAAAGTTGAAATTTCGTATTTCTGTAGGTCGGAATGAGACCGCCGTGTAACCGTTATTAATTATTCACCTCCCGCGGGCTCACTCCGACATCCACATATTCGGTTTGTGCTGTGGTGGGTTGGCTACAAAACGACTCGCTTCTGTTTATGTCACGTGACGCCAACACACCCTACAAAAAAATCCCAACACCCACATCCACGGCGGAGTGCGCAAGCCCTTGCAGTTGCACTGCGAGGGCAAGGATGCGCATTCCGCCCTACCAAGACAAACACGACCACGAACCACAGCACGGCCACGGCTGCGGACAAGGCCACGAATAACTAAAAGAAACGTTTGTAGTAAAGCCTTTACTGAGTATTATTTAGTATTTAAACCAGCCGGTTTCACCTTCAGAAACCGGTTTTTTGATTTGGGATATAATCAGGGTGTCGGCGTCCACCTACCTCTATTCTGAAAGGAAGGAACGATGAAACCTAAAAGTCTCTTTGTTTACGTAGTTCTTGCAACCCTCTTGCTTTCCGCCTGCATTCCAAGTCAGGCTCCCGACGCAACAACCTTACAGCCTCTTCTCCCGACCGCGTTGCCCATAACAGAACCAACTGACGCAGAACCAACAACTGTCCGCCCAACGCCAACATATACAAGCGGACCAGAGGTCTTCTATTTTGGCGACCTGACCATGGAAATCTATGAAAAAAGTATGTTCCAGCCAAACAGGGATGATGGGAGTTTCAACACCATCGCCGGACCTTCCAGCGAGATCCTCAAAACCCGCCGGCCATTGCGTGACATTTTTTCACAACCTTTCTCACCCCCACCGCTCAACGGACGTCAACTAACTTTTCAACGAACTTATGTGCAAAACCAAAGCGGTGATGGTATAACCGCTTCTTTCGAAAATGTTACCGTTACCTTCAAGCTTGGGGACGAGGAAGTGCTGTCAGTTAATTGCGGCGTGGGTGGCCCAGTAGATCCCCTGCGCGGCATGTGGGTGATCGGTGAGGATTGGTATGCAGAAGTGGCGCACGTCGAGCTTGAAACTGATGGTAACGGCGTCAAAGTCATAACCCGGGGAGAAATCTTCGTGAATGGGGTTTCGATCAATGAGCAGTACGGCTACGATGAAACTTTTGGCTTCCAGCCACTGGACGACAAGCCTTTTTACTTTTTTAGTAAAGACGGGCAGATCGGCATTAATTACGCCGAGGAAACATACCAACTCGGCTTTGAAAGTGTTTCGCATTATGCTTGCTGCAGTGGGGCGGCTTTCAATCCCAAGGCATATCTGACCATGGTGACCTTCTTTGCCCAGAGGAACGAAGTTGAGTATTACGTTGAAATGGGTCTCTTTTCCGCCTTCGACACAACCGTCATGGACCTTTCCGGCGCGGGGCTTACAGTGGAAGCCTACTGGTTGGAGGATGGCTCCTGGCCGGACGACGATCACATACAATCGAGGCCAACCGGTTCTCTGCCCGGATGGGTGATGAAAAGGCATGAATCTGAACGCAAGGATTTAGTTCGTTATGAGGAAACGCCAGTGTTTCAGGGAAAAGTGCTGACCGCACGCACCAATATTGATAACATAACAGACGCTACCGTAGAGGTCAGGCTGGATGACGAGGTCGTCCTGAGCGTACCGGCAGGAGACCTGACCCATTCTGCTGGTATGGATGCGGTGTTTGGCGTCTGGGTGCACGGAAATCATTGGTACATGGAGATGGCGCATGTCGCGTATCAAACGGAGGGTAACATATTCAAAGGCATAACCCAGGGTGAGATTTTCAGGAGCGGCGAGTCGCTCAGCCAATTATTCGGATACGACGAAACCTTCGGTTTCCAGTTATTGGCTGGTGAGCCATTTTTCATCTTCAGAAAAGGTGACGAGTTCGGGCTAAATTATGCCGAAGAGGAAGTGATGCTCGGTTTTGATGAGGTCGCCCACCACTATTGCTGCGGTTTTGGCGTATACAACCCAATGCATTACAAGAACATGGTCGCCTTCTTCGCCAGCCGCGACGGGAAACGCTATTACGTCGAAGCAGGTGTGTTTGAGTAGGAAAAGTTGAAGTCTCCCTTGTGTAAAGGGAGGTGGCACGGCAAAGCCGTGACGGAGGGATTGTGATGCATAATAAGCATAACAAGAAGTTGGTTCCTTACGCAAAGCAGCTGCGAAGCAACATGACCAAAGAAGAACGGCATTTGTGGTATGACTTCCTGCGTTCATACCCAGTTCGTTTCTCTCGTCAGAAAGTTTTGGGGAAATACATCGTCGACTTTTACAGCGCGGAAGCAAAACTGGTTATCGAACTGGACGGTTCTCAGCATTTCGAAAAAGAGAATATGGAAAAAGATGAGGAACGTACAGCATTTCTGGAAGGCTATGGTCTGAGAGTCTTGCGGATTTCCAACACCGAAGTCAGCAGGAACTTTCGCGGGGTATGTGAGTACATTGATGCCGCCTGCGAACAACCCCTCAGTCAGCCTGACGGCTGACAGCTCCCTTTACACAAGGGAGCCTTTGCCCATGCTTCCTAGCTCCAACCAATAAATAAGGTGCCGAAAACGACACCTTATTCTATTTTGTCAACAGATAATTTGACCTACAAACTCTCGAGCTTTTTGACCATCCCATCGATCACGTCAAACCCGCCCTGCCAGAACTCAGCCTTGGTGACGTCCATGCCGGATTC
>CAZOYK010000130.1:0-5880 GCA_964584065.1 uncultured Anaerolineaceae bacterium
CGCCTTTCTTTGCCGCCCTGCTTTACTGGATTCTGGATTGGAAGGCGGCTTTGACGGCGGTCTTTGGGGTGCTCACTTCGCTACTGGCTTCGTACATTGGCATGAGCGTGAGCGTGCGCACCAACCTGCAAACCGCGGATATCGCCAAAGAAGGCAAACGCGAACCTTTCCGCACCGCCTTGTTTGGCGGCTCGGTGATGGGCCTGTGTATCACCGGCCTGAGCCTGATTGTGCTCTCAGTGCTCTTCAGCATCTTTCGCGACCCGGACGCGCTGATTGGTTTCGCGTTTGGAGGCGGCCTGGCAGCGCTGTTCGCGCAAATTGGCGGCGGCATTTTTACCAAATCGGCGGATGTGGGCGCGGACCTGGTAGGCAAGATTGAAGAGAATATCCCTGAGGACGATCCCCGCAATGCGGCGGTTATCGCTGACCTGGTGGGTGATAACGTGGGCGACTGCGCCGGCCGGGGCGCGGACCTTTTCCAGACGTTCAGCGACGACCTTGTCACAGGCTCCATCGTGGCGGTCGCTATGGCTTCCGTTTATGGGCCAAAAGCCATTTTCTTTCCCTTCTTGCTGCAAAGCGTAGGTATTTTTGCCTCAGCGGCCGGCATCTTTGCCAGCCGTGAGTGGAAAAGGGGGATGAGCCCGTCCATCCAGTTTAACGTCGGGTTGTTTGTCAGCTCAGTGCTTAGCATTATTGGAGCGCTGGGGATGTCCCTTTTGCTGTTGAATGACTGGATTATTGGCATCGCGGCCACCCTGGGCGTTTTGATTACAACCATTGCGTCGCTCAGCACGCGCTACTATGCCGGCATGGAAGGCAAACCCGTTCGGAATATAGCCAAAGCTTCCAACCGCGGGGCGGCGCTGAATCTGATTACCGGGATTTCTTACGGCCTGCAAAGCCCGGTGCTGCCGGTCATCGTTTTGATGGGCGTCGTCATCGGGGTGTATTCCCTTTCCGGCAACAGCCTGCTGGCGCTGGTAGGCGTCAATATCGGCACTGACCTGCTGATTACTTTTATCATGGCGGCCGACGCGTTTGGCCCGATTGTCGACAACGCGGCGGGCATCGCCGGTATGTCGCGCGCTTCCCAAAAGGTCATCGACAAGCTTTCCCAGTTGGACTCGGTGGGGAACACGATGAAAGCCATCACCAAAGCGTACGCCATGATTTCCGGCACCATCACCGCGTTTGTTATCTTCCTGACTTTTTATAAACTGGCTGGCATCGACGCCATCGATGTGACCACGCCGTTCAACCTGAGCTTCCTTTTTATTGGGGTGTGCCTGCCTTTCCTGATTTCATCGCTGGTCATCGGCTCCACCGCCAAAACGGCTGAATCTATGGTGGATGCCGTGCGGGATCAGTTCCAGCAGAATCCGGATATTTTGAAAGGCCTGGCAAAGCCGAATTACTCCCAATGCATTGATATTGCCACCAGCAACGCGCTGCGCGAGATGATTTTGCCCAGCGCCATCAGCATCCTGGTGCCTATCGCGATTGGATTCGCCTTCGGGATGAACGCGCTGGGGGCGGTGCTGGTGGGGTCGGTGGCCTGTTCCGCGCTGTTGGGGCCCTTCTTTAACAATACCGGCACAGCTTTTGACAACGCCAAGAAGATGATTGAGAACCTGGAGTTTTCACGCGGGACGCCGGAGCACATTGCCGCGGTCATCGGCGATACGGTGGGGGATTCGCTTAAGGATGTGGCGGGCCCGTCCACGCTGATTTTCATGAAACTGATTGGCATGGCTTCGCTGCTGATTGTGCCGCTGATAAAGTAGGATCCGCTCGGCCTTTTTTTGTCCTCAGCAAGACCGCACAACCGTCGAAAACAAATGTTGGATTCCCGGCCTGACTTTATTCAGGCTGGGCAATCACAAACACGGATGCTCTGCAGCCTGTGGAGCGTGCCAGGGCTGCCCGGGATGGCCCTTATTACTGCCCAGGGTGATGAAAAAAGATTTTTTCGGGATGACTTTGGTCTTTTTTTATCCGATCCTAATGATTTACGATATAATTTTAGCCACTAACACCGTGTTCTTCGCGGTAATAATTAGGAGCAGGAGCTGAACACAATGAAACCCACCAAAAAAGCAAGCGAGATGACCGTCTGGGAACTGGCAGCCTATATCGATCAATCCGTGCTGAAGCCTGAGTTTACCCAGGCAGAGATTCGCAAATACATCCAGGAAGGAATAGATTTTGGCTGCGCGACGGTGTGCGTGAACCCCGCTTCGCTGGACATTGCCTCCGAACTTACCCGCGGCACTGCCACGAAAATTTGCGTCGTGTGCGACTTCCCATTCGGACTCTCTACCACCCGTTCCAAAGTGCTGCAGGCCGAGGAGTACTGCCGGCGCGGTGACGTGGCTGAGCTGGATGTGGTCGCCAACTACGGTTGGATCCGCAGCGGGATGTTCGCCGAGGTGGAGGCGGATATCCGCGCGGTGACGGAGGTCTGCCACAAGTTTGGTGTGGCTGTAAAGGTTATCTTCGAGACTGACGCGCTGACGCTTGAAGAAGTCCGGCAGGCATGTGAGGCTGCCATTGGTGCCGGGGCGGACTTCCTAAAGACTTCCACAGGCTTTTTTACCGGCGGGAGGAGCGACGGGGCGACCAGGGAGGTCATCGCGGTGATGATGGACGCCGCGCGGGGGCGCTGCAAAATAAAAGGCTCGGGCGGTATCCGGGACCGCGAGCATTTCTTTGCGCTGATTGACATGGGCATCGACCGCATGGGCATTGGCTACCGCTCCACACCGGTGGTGCTGGGGATGAAGGCGGAAGAGGCGAGAAAAATGCGCGAGGTGTAATTCGCGGGGGCGTCAAAAGATATTCACTGGTATTGGGCAGCCTTGGGCTGCCCAATAATTTAATTTTACTCAGCGTTTAATTTTTACAGCTGATATTGTTTGTTGACACCAGCAAGTCTAATCGGTAGAGCCTGCCTGTTTCTCCCTTTCTATGTGGAAATTTCCTGATAAATGATCAACAATCAATAGCTTCGGAAATTCCGCTTTGGATTCGCCCGGCTGGTATGTATAATGTCCTAAACAACACGAAATTACTAATAGGGCCTCCGAATGAAAAAGCGTCTTTTTATCTTCATGGTTCTTCTTCTGATGCATGTAATGTTGTCGGCACCATCATTCGCGGCCGCTGATAAAGGCTCAGAAGTAATCGACACGGAAAAGTTAGATACCGTCGTATTAGGTCAGATGGACAAACATGGATTACCGGGAGTGGCATTGGCGGTCATTCAGGATGGCGAAGTTATCTTCCAAAAGGGTTATGGCAAAGATGGAAATGGTGATCTGATGACTGCTCAGACCAAGGTGTATGTTGGATCGCAGAGTAAATCCTTCACCGCGTTGGCGATTGCTCAACTTGCAGAACAAGGAAAGCTCGACCTGAACGCCACGGTCCAGACCTATATACCCTGGTTTCGGGCTGCGGATGAAAAAGAGTCTGGCAAAATAACCATCAACCACCTGCTTCACCATACCAGCGGTCTCTCTGATGCCGGATATGGCGTAATCCTGCCCCTCGATAACAGGCTTGAGGATGCTGTTCGTTCCCTCGCAAAAGCCAAATTGACCGCTCCGGTCGGCGCAAAATTCCAATACTTCAATATGGGTTATACGGTCTTGGCTTATCTGATAGAGCTGCAAAGTGGCCGGAGTTATTCAGAGTATATCAACGAAAACATTCTCGTTCCTTTGGGCATGGCAGACTCCACGGCTGACCCTTCCACGGCGGCTGATATGCCCAAGGGGCATACGCGCTTGTTTGGTTTTTCCATTCCAGCAAAAGAAGGATATCCACTTTATGGTGTGGGAGCGGGTTGGATTGTCTCCAACGCTGCCGATATGGCCAAGTACGCGTTGGAGTTTCAGACCGACAATCCTAAGCTGGTTTCTGCTGCCATGATGAAACGCATCTTATCACCAGGAATTGGCAATTATGGAATGGGTTGGTTCATTTATGACGCAGGAACGAAGATTGTTCACGGCGGAGCAAACCAAACCTTTCGCACCGAGGTCAACATTTACCCTGGACGAAATCGCGCATTTATCCTTTTAACGAACCAGGGTTATCAGGTTGACCACTTCATTTCCGCCAGTCAATTGACCGCGAGTGTTGAGGCTGTCGTGCTTGGGAAAACTCCTCCACCGGTAAAACAAGGGTGGTCAGTGAGGTGGGTTGGATGGGCTGTTGGTGTTTTTGTTTTAGGCCTGTGCGTTTTGCATACCCATAATTTCCTTGCGTTACGCGGATGGAAAGAAAGAATAAGCAAAGTTTCCGCTGCTAAAAGAACTTTCGACATTGCCATCAGTTTCATTATTCCAGTGGTGATATCGACCATTGTTTTCTGGCAGGTTAGCCAGTTCTATGGCGACCGTTTTCGATTAATTCCCAGCATTGTGTACATGCGTCAGGGGATGCCTGATGTTTTTATCCTGATGCTGGTCGGGACTCTGCCTGACCTTATGCAGGGAATCATGAAGATATTTATCTGGAAAGGCAGAAGGGGGACAAAAAGAGTTAACTGAGGATTTGGTTCTTTGATGAAGCTGCGCTACCTAATTTAATCCACGAAACGCAGCCGCATTTTCATATATTCCCCGAAACTCATTCTAAAGATGGGCTTTCATCATTAAACGCAAATTGGGGCGGCAGATGGATAAAACACAACTACGAATCCTTACGATAATTGAGATTGTGATAGCAATTATGGTGGTATTGCTGGATGTGCTTATTCCAACAATCATTGTTCTTGTGATGGCGGTATTTTCTTTGCTCATCCGCCGTGAAAAGGTCCAAGTACTTGGACTTAGAAAACCAAATTCCTGGACTTCCTTGATTGGATGGTCGTTCATTTTCGCATTTTTATTACAGCTATTCGACGTGGGGGTTTTGATGCCCATACTAAATCATCTTACGGGTCTGCGGATTGAATACAGCGGTTTTGGAGCCCTTCAGGGAAATGTACAGCAGATGCTAGTCTTGCTTTTGATTGGCTGGTCTTTGGCTGCTTTTGGGGAGGAGGTCGTTTACCGTGGTTACATTCAAAAGCTGTTTGGCGACTTATTTGGTAAGTCACTTTGGAGTGTGATTTTGAGTATTTGGATTTCAAGCCTCGTCTTTGGCCTGGCGCATCTCGAACAAGGCTGGATTGGGGTCGTCGTGACGATTTTCGATGCCGTCATTTTCAGCCTGCTAAAGCGGAAATCTGATGACAACTTGTGGGTTTCGATTTTCACACACGGCTTTTACAACACAATTGGCATATTTGCGGTCTTTATTATGGGACCGATTTACGGATTATGGTGAAAACAATAAAAAGTTGCTTTTGGTTTGTTTGCCTCCAGATGCCTTACACATGGACGCGAGGCGCACGGCTGGAGAGGCGCCTGTCCGGCTCAACATGTACCTGTCCTGCTTCCAAGGTATGAAATAAGTTACTGTTTGTGTTGTCTTTTCTAGTTGTCCAATGATTCTGGCGCTTGGTTTTCAGACAAAGAGCGCGGAAAATGACATTCTGTTCGGGAACTGCGTTTGCGCTCTGGACATACTCAGGAGCAGGGTTGGGCTGAACATGTAGCGCTAAATGAAACTTAGAATTCCGGGTAAGAAATAATAGAGTGCCTGATACCAGCGGACCTATTCAGACAATGCGGGTTTGTTAATCTCTTTGGCTCGGTGTTGTCACAAAACCTTGCGCTCCGCCATATACACACTGGATAGCGTGTATCAACCTGCCTCTTGCCAGGTCTTATTAAATATCGATCTGAGAGTCAGCTGACCATCAAGCGCTGCAAATCCCCGACCACTTCCAGCCCGGCGTTCCCACCGGTGCTGTCAAACACT
>CAZOYK010000131.1:0-5867 GCA_964584065.1 uncultured Anaerolineaceae bacterium
GCATCCATGCAGCGCAAGGAAAAGCGTTTATCCGCCTCCAGGTCTGCGCGGGCTTCTGCCAGCATGCCTTCGGAGAAGTCGGTCAATACAATGGTGGCATCCGGGGCAAAACGAGGCTGATTCTTGCGCCACTGGACGGCATTGCCGCAGCCCAACGCCAGCAGGCGCTTGCCGCTCAGGTCAGGCAAATGCTCAAAGATGAAGTCCTCCCAGACCTGGGAACTTTTCGTGAAACGCTTATGAATTTGGATACGGGCGTTAAGGTTTTCAGCGCTGCCGTACTGCACCTGGCGCAAATAATCCCGATTGGTACTAATTGAATCCGAATTCATCACCCGTCTCAGCGGGCAGCCAGCGCAGCTTGCATGCGATTGACGGCCTCCTGAAGGTTTGTTCGATTGGTGCCAAAGTTGAGACGCACGAAGTCGCCGCACTGAGGACCAAAGGTCCTGCCTTCATTCAAGCCAACGCGTGCTTCGCGCAGGAAGAATTCGAAGGGTGCTTCCCCCAAGCCCAATTCGCTGCAATCCAGCCAACCCAGGAAGGTGGCTTCGGGCTTGTTCCACTTGATTCCGGGCAGTTGGGTGCGAATGGCATCATCCAGGAAGTTCCGATTCTGCTGCAGATAGTGATTTTGTTCAGCAAGCCATTCATCCCCTTCGGCATACGCCGCATGGGCAGCGGTCAGCGCTAAAACTCCAGGGCAGCCAACCAACCCATCACAGAATCTATGAAATTTATCCATCAAACCGGGATTCTGAATAATACATACAGAAGCATGCAAACCGGCTATATTGTAGGTTTTGCTTGGGGCCATAAAGGTGATGGTGTTAGCCGCCACCTCAGGGGAAAGCGAGGCGATTGGGATATGCTTATGACCGTCATAGAGAATATCGCAGTGGATCTCATCAGAAACAATCAAAACCTCATGCCTCAGGCAAATTTCAGCCAGGCGGGTCAGCTCTTCGCCGGTGAAGACCCTGCCAGTGGGGTTCTGAGGATTGCAGAGGATGAATGCACTAACATTCTCGCTGATGATCTGCTGCTCAAATCGCTCAAAGTCGAGGGTGTAGGTGCCATCCTCCTGCTGGAGAAGCGGATTCTGGACGCCAATTAGCCTGGCTGCATCTGGGGCACCAATGAAGGGCGGGTAG
Organism: uncultured Anaerolineaceae bacterium; assembly: GCA_964584065.1. Classification (GTDB taxonomy): domain Bacteria; phylum Chloroflexota; class Anaerolineae; order Anaerolineales; family Anaerolineaceae; genus Mesolinea. The sequence goes on from CAZOYK010000131.1 coordinate 1,155, forward strand.
GCAGGCGTCTGGTAAATAACCGCCTCGCCTGGTTCGCAGAAGGCACGAATCGCAGCATTAAAGCCAGTAACGATGCCCGGGATATAGCCCACTTGCCCGTCCTGAACATCCCAATCATAGAGACGCTTCATGCGCTGAATAACGGTTTGGTCCAGTTCTTTTGGAGGAGCTCCATAACCGAATATGCCGTGATCAACTCTCTCGTGTAAAGCGCGTATCACTGCTTCGGGGCATCTAAAATCTGTATCAGCCACCCACATTGGCAAAACATCTTCATCGAAACGATTCCACTTGATGCACTCAGAATTGCGGCGGTCAATCACTCGGTTAAAGTCCATAGATTTCTCCTTTACGCAATTCTAAACCCAAGTTTAGCAAAATGGTTAAGGTTGATGGCTTTAGGACCTGGGAACTCTTCGACGGGGTCATTTGGTATACTTTACATCTGATGAAGATCCTTCGATCAATTTACAAATTGGTGGGATGCCCTGATTACCTGCCTGCAACCCTGGCAGCGACGCTTTTGGGTGGCGTTGTCGGCGGCGAAGGTTCCGCGTTGCGTCTTGGGATTGCAATCCTTGGCAATCTTTTGCTCTTCAGCTTTGCGCTAATCTATCAAAAGATCGAGAAAGCCCCCATGGCAGTCACAGAGACATGCAGTAACTCACAAAATCCAATCGCTGCCGGTGATGTATCCATCAAGTTTTCAAGATCGCTCAGCGCTATTATCGTTTTGCTTTGCCTGGCTTTAGCCGCCCTCCTTGGCCCTCTCAACATTGCGCTTGGATTGCTTGGGGTTTTGATAGCGATTACTCTTTCCCATCAAAGTCTCAATTTGGGAAATTCCGCCTTGATGCGCTTAGGAAAACAACAACCCCTGTTATCGATCATCTTTGGGCTGTCAGGCTACCTGGCAACTGCCCAAAAATTGAGAGTTGAAGCCATTCTGCTGACCATTTTTTTGCTTGCGTTTGGTTTTATTTTTGCTGTATGGACTGCTGAGAAGACAGCCAGACCGCTAAGCAGACCAATGCTGATCACCCTTTTGGTATTTGCAACGGCTTCGGCTTACGTGCTTTTCATTGTTCTCGAAGTCACTCCAGCCTATCTACTGTTGCTGATCGTACTGCTCAGCTCAGTTATTTTGCTATTAAGACACCGCATTAATTCCAAGCAGCAAAGTCTGCCTCAAATCTTGTTCGATTCCCTGGCGATCTCAACTGTTATTTCACTGATCACCAGCTACCTGGTTCAGGTATTCTTCTAAGAAATTGGAAAAAAATGAAAAACGACTTAACCCCAATCATTCTCGAAACTTCTCCCAACTGGAAAGACTATCAACTGCTCGACAGCGGCGATGGCAAGACGCTCGAACGCTTTGGTCCCTACCTGCTCGTGCGCCCTCGCCCCCAGGCCATTTGGGCAAAAAGCCTGCCAGCCAGCGAATGGAAAAAAGCGCACGCTTTGCTGGTGGAAGAAAAGCAGGAATATGGAGGTAAGTGGACCATGCTCAATCCAATGGAAAAGAGCTGGAAGCTTTCGTACGGCAACCTGCATTTCCAGGCACAGCTTTCAAGCTCGCGCCATGTGGGGGTCTTCCCTGAGCAGGCAAGCCATTGGGACTGGATGACCGAACGCATCAGCGCTTCGCGCAAGCCTTTCAAGGTCCTGAACTTGTTCGGGTACACCGGTCTGGCGAGTGTGGCTGCGGCGGCAGCCGGCGCCGAAGTGACCCACGTCGACTCATCCAAGCACGCCATCAGTTGGGCGAACCTGAATATGAAACTCTCAGGACTGTCCGACAAGCCTGTACGTTGGATTGCGGAAGACGCGCTAAAGTTCATCAAACGTGAAGCCCGTCGCGGTAACACCTACCAGGGCATCATGATGGATCCGCCAAAATTCGGACGTGGTTCAAGCGGCGAAGTTTGGGACTTCTTCAAGCGCATGCCCGAACTGATCGAAGCCTGCCGCTCGTTGGTTGCGAAGGATGCGGGATTCGTGATCCTGACCGCCTATGCCATCACGGCTTCGGCTTTGATCACCAGGCAGGCAATGGAAGAGATCGTTGGCAAGCGCGGAGAGTTCACCACCGGTGAGTTGGTGACCATCGAAGAAAGTGCGGGTCACGTGCTCTCGCACGCCATTTTCACCCGCTGGCAGCCGTAAAATTAGATTTCGGCGGAAGGATTTTCCTTATCTGAAAGGTCCGTCACCAAGACCCGGTCCACCCGGTGACCGTCCATATCCACCACTTCAAAGCGCCAGTGCTCCCATTCGAAGAATTGACCAGTCTTGGGAATCCGCCCCATTTGATTCATAACAAAACCGCTCAAAGTCTGGAAACCAGCCTGGTTCTCCTCAGGTAATTCATCAACCCGCATGATCTCTTTGAGCTCGTCAATCGGGATCAGCCCATCCACCAGCCAGGTACCGTCTGCTCGCTGCACAACATCCTGTTCTTTATCATGCTCATCCAGTGGAATTTCTCCGACAATCGCCTCCAAGACATCGTAAAGGGTCACAAAACCCTCCACGCCGCCATACTCATCCAACACCAGGGCATGATGGATACCTGTTTGGCGAAACTGCTCAAACGCCTTGACTGCCTGCATATTGCCGGGGAAGAACAGGGGTTCACGAATGTAGTTTTCAAGGTTAAACTGCGGATCGTGGATATCGACACCGAGCAGGTCTTTTGTATTGACGAAACCCATCGAACGATCCAGATCGGCATGGGCGACTGGCAGACGGGAATAGCTGCTTTCCATCAATTCTTTAACTATTGTGTCGTGGTCATCATCCAAATCTATCCAATCCAATTCGGTGTGCGGGGTCATAATGGCGTCCACCCGGCGATCGGTAAAACGAAAAACGCCATCCACCATAGTCTGCTCCGCTTCATCGAAGACACCGGTCTGTCGCCCTTCCTGGATGTAACCTTTCAGTTCTTCTTCAGTAATGGCAGGCTCTTTGGTGACATCGATGTTGAAAATTTTGATGCCCAGATTGGTCGAGCCGCTCAGCAGCCTGGTTATCGGACGTACCGCATTTGTCAGCCCTTTGATCATCGGGGAAAGCCTGGTAACTACATCTTCAGGCTTACTTACCGCGATGCGTTTGGGAATCAATTCGCCCAGCACAATCGAGAAATAGGTGATGATAATTACCACCAGGATCAGTGCAGCGATCTCGGCAAACGGCGCCAGCCAGTCGATGCCTTTAAAGACCTCTGCCAAAGGTCGGGAAAGTTGAGCGCCTCCAATACCACCAGCCAGGGTGTCGATCATGGTGATCATGATTTGGATTGCCGAGAGGTATTGCTGATCAGGATCCTGCAAAAGCTCCATGGCAACAGAAGCCCCCTTTTGACCGTCTTCAGCGCGAGCCACCAGACGAGTCTTTCTTGAGGAAACCATCGCAATTTCGTACATCGCAAAGATGGCATTAAATATAAAAAGAATAAAAATTATGAGGATATTGACGTAAAAAGGCATTTCCAATTTCTTTCTGCCCCAACCGGGCTCCTGGTTGCAATTTTACCAGAGCTCAGCCTGCCCCGTGCCATGGGGGTTGCCAAATTGTTGGGATCTGTTTTGCCAGCCGTAATGTAATCGCTTGCTTCGAGAAGGATTTTCATTTTTGGGATCAGGAAGATCAACTGCTGAAGTAGACCTTTTTCGAATATTTCCATCAACTTACAAGGTCATCCGAGAGAAAATCAGCACGGTTATGGTAAACCATCATGATGCGGTTATCAACAAAATCGAAACGACTGATGGCGCAATTGTTGTAGATCAGGCGATAATCTAATTTGCGATTATCGGGTTCTTCCGGGGATATTTGGAGCATCGCGCGCAGAAGGTAGTTCGTAAAACCGCCATGCGTTACGATCGCCACACGGTCATCAGAACCAAGATGCCGCTCTTTGATCCAATTTAACACTCCTTGGGCGCGTTTCAGCGGCAGGCTGCTATCTTCCTTTCCGCCGCGCCACCAACCTTTATCATCAATGGGCTTTGCCAGGCTGAGATCAGGGTAATGGGTCGAGAGAAAGTCAGGGTTGACGCCATGTTCCCAACTGATCTCAATCACATCATTAACCACAGATTCAAGATAGATCCCACCCACTTCGTGCGCCTCGGGCAAGGCTACCAAGGGTAAATTAAGCCGGTCAGCAATAATACTGGCAGTGTGGATCGCACGCTGCATCAGGCTGCAGTAGATATGGGTGAGCCCAAAACCGAGCCTGTTCTGCGGATCGCGCCAGAAATCTTCCTCCCCTGGTTTGGAAACTGCAAGAAAATCTGCTAACAGCTCCGCCTGGCGCACCCCTTTTTCAGTCAGGGTTGGGTCAGAGCTTCGGTATGTAAAATAACCATCCTGATTTTCCCAGCGGGCGTTGTTAGTGGATTGTCCGTGACGGATAAGATATAGCTGCATAATGTTCCTGCGCGCTATTATACACGGTTGGTTTTAGTTTTGTTTGTCATCTTGAGGAATGAAGGATATTGCCTTTTGACAGCGTATGTTTATCATCCTGAGGAACGAAGGATCTTGCCTTTTGAACCATCTGTTAAGATTCTTCGCAAAAGAGGCTCAGAATGACAGGGTATGTTTGTCATCCTGAACGGAGTGAAGGATCTTGCTTTTTCACATTAAGATTCTTCGCAAAAGAAGCTCAGAATGACAGATGCCTGCTCAGAATGACAG
>CAZOYK010000132.1:0-5816 GCA_964584065.1 uncultured Anaerolineaceae bacterium
CAGCGAAGAATCCTACCGACAAAGGGGCAAGATCCTTCACTTTGTTCAGGATGACAGTGCGCCTTTGTTGAGATAACCCCTCTATCAATACAACTGCTGCTGGGCGGTGTAGAGCTTGTGGTAAAGCCCTTTCTTTGCCAGTAATTCCTCATGTGTGCCCGTTTCCACAATCCGGGCGCCTTCCAAAGCCACAATCCGATCGGCATTCCGCACGGTTGAGAGCCTGTGGGCAATGATGATGGTGGTGCGCCCTTTGATCAGGCGTTCGAGCGCCTGTTGGATCAACATTTCGGTTTCCGTATCCACAGATGATGTGGCTTCATCCAGAATCAGGATGGGGCTGTCTTTCAATACCGCCCGGGCAATAGAGAGGCGCTGTTTTTGCCCACCAGAGAGTTTGACGCCTCGTTCGCCGATGAGCGTGTCGTAGCCGTTTGGCATGTGATTAATGAACTCGGAGGCATTGGCGATCTCGGCCGCACTGATTACTTCTTCTTCCGTTGCGCCAGGTCTTCCAAACAGAATATTTTCACGGATGGTCCCATGGAAGAGGAAAACATCCTGCAACACCATGCTGACCGATTGGTGCAGCAGGTCAAGATCTATCTCGCGCACGTCCACCCCATCGATGCGGACATTGCCTCCAATCACGTCATAAAAGCGCGGGATGAGGCTAACCAGAGTGGTTTTGCCTACGCCGGTTGGACCGACCAGGGCAACAGTGCTTCCAGTTGGGACTTCGAGGTTGATGTCCGTCAGGACTTCTTCGCCCTGGTTGTAATAAAAGTTGACGTTCTCGAAGCGGACGTTCCCTTGAATCGGCCCTTGAAAGATGTGCGGTTCAGCAGGCGAGGCGATCTCTGGCGAGACAGTTAGAATGTCGGCAATGCGTTCAAAGCCAGCCAGGGATTCCTGAACGGCTTCCATCGAGTTGCCCAGGTTGCGCACCGGGGTGTAGAAGCTATCGAGATAGAGAAAAAACGCGACCAGGTTTGCGATTGAGAGCGTGCCGGCAATTGCCATGCGTGCGCCAAAAAATATGACGAGCAATTGTCCAATGCCTGCCGCGAAGTCGAATATCGGATTGAAAATCGCCATCAACTTCAAAGCGCGCAGGTTTTTGTGCAGAACGAGCTGGATCTTGTCATCCACCTTATCCAACGCGTCTTCCTCGCGGGCAAAAGCCTTGACCTCCCGTATCCCCGAAAGACTATCGTTGAGCACCGCGTTCAATTCGCCGATTGACTGTTGACGGTTTTTAAAAGCGGGGCGAACCAACTTGCTGTAACCGATCAGGGCAAGAATGATCAATGGAATCGGAATGAGGGTCAGGAGTGTGAGGTTGATGTTCATGGAAAGCAAAATAACGGAAACGCCGACCAAGGTGATACCGTTCACGATCACGTCTGGCAGCGCGTGTGCGATCATGCGTTCGAACAGATCTGTGTCATTAATAATCCTCGACATTAACTGACCGGTTTGTTTATCCTCGTAAAAGCGCAAAGAAAGCTTTTGGAGGTGCTGGTAAACCAGGCGGCGGGCATCCGAAACGACCCCCCAGCCTGCTTTGTGGGCAGCGTAAGAGCGGATAAATTGCATCCCAGCCCTGGCGACAAAAATGACCAAGGCAATGACCGAAATGCGAGTAATGAAGTCAATGGTGCCTTGGTTGAGCGGCTGAGTTGTGAGATGGTCAATCAGTTGGCGGATAATCCAGGGGATCAAAAGCTGTGCACCAACAAGACCCAACATTGTCAGGGTCGTCAGAAGGATCATTTTTGAGTATTTTTTGGCGAGTTTGCCGAGTAATGCAAATGGTTTCACTATTGATCAATTTCCTTGTGTGAGATGACAACCGTGGCATTCTTACCCCAACGTGGAATCGGGATGCCCCAGGATTTTTGAAATGCTTGATCTTCCATCCAAAACAATCCGGTTCCTTGCGTGACCCATGAATTGATGAACCCCCAGGGGGTGTGTACCTCGCCGCTGTAGTGCTCGGGGTCATAGGCCGCGAAAACCATGGTGTGACCGCTTGCACCCTTAAGCTTATTGTAATTTTTCGGTCGATCCATGTAATAAATTGCCGGGGAATGACCAAACCACCAATAAATGGTCACGAGGCTGGCGATACTTTCTGCTTCGGCTGTTGCCCGTATTAGCTCAGGGCTCAGGTGGAAGAGTTTTGCCTGGAGGGGCAGATGGTGTTTTTTTGCCAGGTATCGCAGCAGCCGCACCTGCATCGGGGGGGTGATGCCGGATTTTGGTGCAAGGCGGAATAAGTTGCCGCGCCACCAGATTTGGTTAACCTCATGGATTATTTCCTGGGGGTCCAACCTGACATTAGTCAGCAATTCAATCGCGGCAACAAGGGAATGGATGGCGCAATCATTCCCTGTTTGTTGAGATTGAAATTTCGCAAGGTTCTTTTCCGGTAGCGCGCGCAGGCTGGTCTTCTTCATCTGGCTTATTTTACATTGAAATGTCTCTTATCGACCGAAAATGGTGTTTTTGCTGTCCTGACTATCACTTTCACGCCCGGGTAAAAAGGCTGACCGGTAAAAGAGTCACCTTTGAAGGTGAGAATGCTGGAACCGTAAGAGATGTCGATCAAGATTGAAGCAAAAATTAACAACGATTTTAATTTGATTTCTTTTGTTTTTCCGTTATTATATTAATTAACCCTGCCAACACCATCTCAAGTTGGGATCCTGATTTTCTACCAACACAAATCGTATTTTTTTCAATCACTTTTGTTTTTTGCTGAAGAAGCATCCCGTCGCTACCATGTTAATGCCAGGAATGTTAAGGAGTTGATCATGAAAAACCTTCGCTTATTGTGTTTTCTGGCAGCTCTGGCTGCTTGTTTGTTTGCCGGCTTGTCTTTTGAGGGTGTTTCCGCTGGACCAGCAGCACCCATTGAACACACTCTTTTCCAGCCGGATGGTTCAGAGCTAATCGCCAAACAGTGGGGTGATGAATGGTCCAATGGTTTTGAAACGCTCGACGGTTACACCATCATCCAGGATGACCTGGGTTGGTGGGTCTACGCCAACCTGGTGGATGGGCAATTAAAAACGTATCTCCTGGCAGGCAAAACAGTGCCTGTTGGCTCAGAAGTACCTGCTGGATTGGATACTCACCTGCGCCCAGCGGTTGAAAAACCAGAACACCAAGGGTTACCAGTGATCGAATACCAGAACAGCGGACCGCAACCAGTATTAGTGCTGTTGGCGAGCTTTAGCGACCGCAGCGGCACGTATACAGCCGCGCAATTTGCGTCGCAGGTGTTTGGCAGTACAGGCAGTGTCAAGGATTTCTATGATAAAAGTTCGTATTCCAATCTGAACCTGTATCCGGTAACAGAGACACACGGCACGGCAAATGACGGTGTGGTTGGGTGGCTCAGTCTGCCATATGCCCATCCCAACACCGGTAACACCTTCACCACTGCAAACCAATGGATTGTCTATGATGCCCTTACGCAAGCTAATTCATTTGTCAATTTCGCCTTCTATGACACCAATGTGGATGGGTACATCTCAAGCAGCGAGCTTCATGTCCTGGTAGTGGTTGCGGGTTACGAAGCTTCTTACAGCCTCACCCCCAACACACCCAATGTCTGGGCACACCACTGGGATTTAAACGGTGTTGGATTCCCTTACCTTGATGGTGTCTACCTGGGGGATTGGTATCACAACGGTGGATATTCACAGATTGGGGAGATTCATCAAAACCACATTGCAACAATTGGGGTGATGGCGCATGAACTGGGGCACGACCTGAGCTGGCCTGACCTTTACGATACAGACTATACCTCGCATGGGACCGGCGACTGGTCCATTATGTCGACAGGGGTATGGAACGCCACCGGAACCAACCCTATAGGCAGTTCACCTGCCATGCCGGATGCCTGGCTGAAGTGGTATCAGGGCTGGCTGACCCCAACAGTGATCAGCGGTACACAAACAGGAGTTATCATTCCACAATCGGAGACGAATGCGAGCGCGTTCCTGCTCGCGCCTAATCCGGGCGGTGTGGACTGGGAATGGTATCAGTACTCTGGTTCAGGAGAATACTTTCTGGTGGAGAATCGTCAGCTCACCAGTTATGATGCCGGGCTGCCGGGCTGCGGCTTGCACATCCTCCACATTGATGAAAGTGTCGGCATTTATACTCCTAATGACAACGAAAGCCATCCCCTTGTTAAGTTCATGGAAGCAGACGGTTTGAACGAGATTAAAAATGGCACGGATCCGGGGGATACTGGGGATCCCTTCCCGGGTTCGACCAACAATCGAACATTTGATTATTGGTCCACACCAAACAGCCGCTTATACAGCGGGGCAGACAGCCTGGCAAGTGTAAAGAATATTACCAATTGTTCGGCATTTATGACAGCCGATTTGGCTTACACCGGTGTGACCAATCAAAACCCGCTAGCGAATGCCGGGCCGGATCAGGTTGTCTTTACCAACCTGATGGTCACCCTGGATGGCAGCGGTAGTTTTGACCCCGACGGCAACTATCCCCTCACATATTCATGGTCACAGGCGAGTGGTCTGCCGATCACCTTGATCAATCCGGGCACGGTCTCCCCAACTTTTATTGCAACCAGTCAACCTGCGGTTGTGGTGCTGCAACTAATTGTTACCGATAGTTTGGGTGCGGTTTCAACCCCCGACTACGTGATCATCACCATCATCAATAGTCCGCCGGTTGCCGATGCGGGTCCTGACCAGACGGTTACCGCGCTTGCTCTGGTTACGCTTGACGGCACCGGAAGCTATGACCCGGATGGTAATCTGCCCCTGACCTATCAGTGGTTCCAAACCAGTGTCCCAGGGGTGCCACTAAGCAATCCTCAGGCGGTTCAACCAACTTTTCCGGCCCCACCCGTACCGGGTGTTCTGACTTTTGACCTGTACGTATTTGACAGCCTCGGGGGCGCCTCGCCGCCAGATTCAGTGACCATCACCGTGCAAAACCAGGCACCGGTGGCAAATGCCGGTCCGGACCAAACAGTGATTGTTGGTTCTGCGGTCACTCTGGATGGCAGTGCCAGTTCTGATCCCGATGGGCATACTCCATTGACCTATCAGTGGACTCAGACGGCGGGTCCGGTAGTAGTCTTGGATAATCCGGCAGCTTGCAGCCCCACTTTCGTTTCTCCATCAGGTGTATCAACACTGACCTTCTCATTGGTGGTCACTGACAGCCTTATGCAAGCTTCCGTTCCTGATACCGTAAATATTTATGTCACGGGATTTAAAGTCTATATCCCGATTGCGATCAAATAAGAGTGGATCAAGAATCGGAGACGAAAATAAGTCAGAATAATCTTTCTTTGATTGACATCTTTAGGCTTGAATGCTAAGATATTCTTACAACTGAAATACTGAGGTTACCCGACGCCCGGAAGCCAAGGTGTAATGGCGGAAGCTGGTGAAAGTCCGGCACTGTACCGCAACTGTAAGTCGAGAGACAAGTCAGGAAGCCCCCCTCAGGTAAACCCAACATAACCTTCTCGGATTAAGAGGGTGGGTGAGAAACGCTCATATTCTCAACCCTTTCTAATCCAGAAGGGGTTGATTTTTTTGAAATCGAGGAGAATATGAAAAAAATCGTGACCCTTCTGGCTGTAGTAGTTCTGCTGATTTTGCCTGCCTGCCAGGCACCCGCCCAGGTCGTGGAGACCGCAGCCCCCGCCGCACAAACCTATCCCTTGGAAGTTCGAACTGAAGAAACCTATCCTGTTGAAGAAGAAGACCAGCCTGGTGTGAGTGAGGCGCAAATTACGATCGATTATGCTAAAA
>CAZOYK010000133.1:0-5803 GCA_964584065.1 uncultured Anaerolineaceae bacterium
ACCGAAATTACCTACGATCTGGGCAGACTGGAGCAGCAATTTGCCTGGTTTTTCAGGGAGCAGGTTGATTGGAAAAGCGCGCAAAACGTTCTCCAGGCAGATCTGATGCTTTCCGAGAGTGAAACCGAATTTTCTGCTGCAGACACTTATCGGGGCAGGAATGTCGTGCTTTTCCGAAAAATTGACTCAAGTGTGGTAAAACCAGTTGATTTCCTGAAGACACTGCTTGGAGAGCCCTTGCCCTTGGTCTCACAAAATGGCGTCCTTTGGGTGCGATTAAATCTATTTACAGGAGCAAATTGACCATGTGCCAACCAAAACTACAAAGATTGCCCAAAAACATAGCGATTGATGGACCAGCCGCATCCGGGAAAACAACCATTGGAACCATTGTGGCTAACAAGATCGGATACATGTGCCTCGACACAGGCATCATGTACCGGGCGGTGGCATTGCAGGCTCTGAAAGAGGGCATCGAAATTGCGGATGAAACGGCAGTGACGCACTTGGCAGAACGAATTGTCATCGACATCCAGCCTGCAACCAGCGAGGACGGACGCCAGTTTGACGTGATGATCAACGGGGAAGACCACACCTGGGATATCCGCACAGCCGCCGTGAACGCGGTCGTCTCGGAGGTCTCGGCATATCCGGGCGTGCGCAAGGCGATGACGCTTCAGCAGAGAAGAATTGCTGAAAAGGGCAAGATAGTGATGATCGGGCGGGATATTGGCACGGTCGTGCTGCCTGACGCGGACCTGAAGATCTACCTGGATGCCTCAGTGGAAGTCCGGGCTCAGCGCCGTTACGTAGAGGATCTCAGCCATGGGAAGGACGCCTGCCTGGAGGATGTGGTTGAATCCCTGCAGCACCGGGATGAGATCGACTCGGGCAGGGCAATCGCCCCGCTGAAGCCGGCGGATGACGCCGTCATCATCGATTCAGACAAGATGACTGTGTATGAGGTTGTGGAATCTGTGATGGGGCTGCTCGAAAAGCGAGACTAAGGGGTAAGCTTCCGTTTTTGTTTTATGGTACCCAATCGATATTTTTGATCAGGTATTGTTCTGACCACTTTGCGAAATTATCACTTTGCTCTTTCTTTAAACCTTCGTGAGGCGATATTTCAATCGATATCATTTATAATTGAATAATAACGGCAAGACATGCTCGTCGAAATGGGGTTCTCATGAGAAAAAGAATTGCAGTTCTGATAGCCTGTAGTTTACTTGCACTGATCCTGAATTCGTGTGCCATTACTATCTCACCAGTAACTAGTAACCAGGAAACGCTTGAATTTTCTGAGACTGAACAAGTCAGTTTGGATTCTTCTCTTACACCAGAGACCCCATTAACGGAACCTACACTGGTTCCAGAAAAACCCACAACTGAGCCTACTCCCATTCCAACTATTGAACCTGTTGGAGGACCCTCCGACCCAAATTATGTTTATGAACAAGTAAAGAATACTATTAAGTACAAAGATGTCAGTTATTTGCAGGAATTCTTTACCAATGATTGGGAATTAGGTGCAGGAAAAATAACTAGTTGTCGAATAGATTTTCCCGGTTGGTCTCCCCAGCCTTTGGAGAAAATTGAGGAATACTTGCAAGGTGAACTCAAATGTGAAGGTATCGAATATTCAATTGGTTCGCTTGCGGTTTTTTATTCTGGCTGGGAACCGGATGTTGCAGATTGTGGCGTTTCCTCGAAGGGATCAGATACTGCTGGTTTTATTTTTTACAGGGAATCTATAGGTGGAGATTTTAGACTTGTCTCCCTATTTAATGGAACAATGGATGGATACAATTGGGGTGCACCTGGCGTCAAGCCATATAATGTGATTCCGTGTGAAACCCAAAACATCACAAACTTTGAACAAGCCATATGTCAAGGCGCACTACCACAGCGCTTGAAGCTTGGTGAGCAGGCGTACGTCTGTGCGCCAGAGGGTGTTGTTCCTTCCGGCTATGAGTTTTATGGGGGTCCGGAATTTGAGCAAGAAACCATTCCCTATGGAACCGAGTTGTGGGTTTCTTCAGGTCCTTTTTGTATCGGGGATGGAAAGAGTTGGTTCAGTGTTGGCACGACAAATCGCTGGATAGGTTTTATTCCTGAAGGAGGGGATGAAGAAGGTGAGTATTTCCTTTGCCCAGGAACATTAACTTCCCAACCACCTGCAGAGGACAATAACACTGGCCAATCCTCTTGTCCAGGTGCCCCAGCTCAAAGGTTAATTGTTGGAAATCGCGCAAAGGTTTGCCCGTCTGTGACTTCTGTAAAAGTCAGAAGCACTCCTGGTATGTCAGGCTCAAGACTTACTTCGCTCCCATCAAATACTGAATTTGATGTAATTGGAGGGCCTGTTTGTGCTGGTAACAATTGGTCATGGTGGCAAGTTAGAACAGATAGTGGGCAGGTGGGGTGGATGGCAGAAGGCGGTGATGAGGCAGATCCTTACTTCCTTTGTCCAATCGAAGAAAACCTTACACCCACACCTGAAGGTTCTGATCCGCAAGTTGATTATTCAGATATGGTTTATATCCCAGCTGGAGAATTTCTAATGGGGTGCGATCCGGACCACAACGGGGGGATTGAGTGCCGCTTAAGCGAGCTTCCTTTACATAAGGTGTATTTGGACGCTTATTACATTGACAAAACTGAAGTTACCAACGCGCAATACGCCGAGTGTGTCACAGCAGGAGCTTGCATTGAACCAAGTTTATTTAGTTCAAACACTCGGTCTTCGTATTATGATAATCCTTTTTATGTCGACTACCCTGTTATTTATGTGGATTGGAATGATGCTGAAGATTATTGCATTTGGGCAGGCAAAAGATTACCGACAGAAGCCGAATGGGAAAAGGCCGCTCGAGGGATTAGTCCAAGAACTTTCCCATGGGGTGACAATGAACCAAGCTGCAGCCTGGCAAATTCCGTCAATTATTTAACAATAGACTATTGTGTTGGTGATACCAGTGCAGTGGGCAGTTATCCAGCCGGGGCCAGTCCATACGGTGTTCTGGACATGGCTGGAAACGTGTGGGAGTGGGTAAGTGATTGGGATGATAGTGATTATTACAGCAGCCAGTCGAATTGGGTAAATCCAACTGGTCCTGTCACCGGTGATTCAAAGATAGTACGCGGTGGGGCTTGGTACAGGCCATGGGATTCCATGCGTACTTCTGAGCGAGATATCGGCCACCCTTTTTATTACAGCCGAATCGGTTTTCGTTGTGCTTCACCTGCACCCTGATGGGTATCTATTTACGGTTGAGTTAAAGCAAAATCTTAAGGCAAAAAAGAATGCTCTAATGCAAAGACGGCTGCCAGCCATCATTGCAGGCATGCTATAATTTATGCGATATGTTTCTGCCGGCATCGACCCTCACCAATTCCCTCAATCAACTGCCTGCTGCGGAAATGCAGTGGGCACTCTGGATCCTGCCTGCCCTGTTGACGATTGCCACGGGTCTGGCAATCTGGAAACTGCAGCAATGGGATTTCCGCTATTCGCTGTGCGAACTCAAGTGGTTCGTTTTCCTGGCTTTGTTGGTTTTTCCGCTCAGTTTTTTGAATTTCAGACCCTTTGATGGGCAACTGCTTACTCTAAATGGAGCAACAACCCAGCCCGTTGTAATGGTCCTTAGCGCGCTACCCATTTTCTTGGCTGTAGGGCTGCTTGGTCCATTGCCGGCGGTAATCCTTGGAATCGGCACGGGATTGGTTCAGTACTTACGGTTGGGTCAGGACCCGATGGTAATGTTCTTCTACGCGGGTCTTGGGCTTGCTTTTGCCTGGACGCTGGCGCGCGAGAAGTCCCAATGGCACAGTGACTGGAAGCAGCATACGGTGGCGCGAGTCCTGTGGTCCTTTTTGCTGAGTGTCGCAGTTATCATTTTGACCCAATTTACTCACGCGCTGGTTTACGGTGAACGAAGTTTACTCATTATTTTGGAGCAAATCCTGATCCTGGCAGTGAGCCACATTCCTGAAGTGTTGATCAGTGCCTTGATCGTCTGGGCTTTTGTTTACTGGTTGAATTCCGACTGGCATCCGAAGGATTTCATCAAGGCGCGACCTTCATCGAACCCATATGACAAAGTGATGGAACGCATCCAGGAACTGGCCAATGGAGATTACGAAGAGCAAATCGCGCCTGCTGTGCTCTCTGGCAACGAAAAAGCGCTATTTACCGCTTTGGAGAAGCTGCGGGCGAATTTGCAGACGCGCAATGATGCCCAGGCAAGGTTGCTATCCGTTGATCCTTCCCACTACTCGCGCGAAGGATATGATCTTGTGCTTTCCTCGATTTTACGGGCAGCACTGACCCGGGACGCCTCCTCAGCGCGTCTCATTTTGTTGGATAAGTCGCCTGAAAGCCGGCGGGGCGAGATGCGCCTGCGCCTCGGGCAGGGAGAAAACACCCGGCTCTACGCGTACCTGGACACGCTCATCATTGAAAAAATCGGTGATCAGGACCAACTCATTTTGAGCGATCTGAAAGTGGATCAGTATTTTGGCCTGACCTCAGGAACACCGCATCCGCAATCCATTGCCGCGTTACAATTGCGCGGCGGTGGCAATTCGCAGGGGGTGCTGTGGGTAGGATTTGAGCAGAACCACTGGTTTGATCAGGAAGATATCCAGTTCTACCAACAGCTGGCATACCGCGCTTCGGCTGCTTTGAGCACGAAAGAGCAAATTTCCAAGGTTCAAAACGAAAAAGGCTGGTTAAACCTGGCATTTGATGCCTTTTCCGATCCAATTTTGATCATCAACAAAGACGGGCAAATTCAGTTCAGCAATTCGGCCGCGAACGCCGCAAGTGACAAAGGCGAAGCGCTCTTTGGAAAAAAAGGCAGCGAAGTGCGGATTGTGAATGAGAAACTTAACAGTCTCCTCAGCAAGGACAAGAAAAGTGGCGAACTGAAGACCTTGCAGTTGGACGGGAATAAGACCTATGAGGTGCTGCGAATTCCATTTCAGGGAGACCAGGAAAAGCAGGGCGAAGTGGTTTTGCTGCGGGATACAAGCTGGTTGCAAAAATTGAACAGCCAAAAGAATGAATTTGTCAGCAACATCAGTCACGATCTGCGCGCGCCGCTCTGGTTGATGAAAGGGCATACCAAACTACTGTCCAATATCGGAAAATTGAGCCCCGAACAACGCAAGTACGTGGAAAAAATCGATGCTGGTATCGATACGATGACACGCCTGGTGGACAAGGTCCTGAACCTGGAACGCCTGGACGGTGACGGATTACTGGTCTACACAAGGTTTAATATTCAGGAAACCATTGACGACACCATCAAGCTTATCGGCGTCCAGGCACAGCAGAAGAAGATCAGTCTGAACGTGGATTACGGCGGTTTGAGGACGCCCTATATTTCGGCTGACCAAATCATGGTCCAGCAAGCACTCTACAACCTGATTGAAAATGCGATCAAGTTCAGTCCGCGGGGAGAGAGCGTGCTCATCAGCGTTGATCGCGATTCGAGCTGGATGCACATCGCTGTCAAGGACAACGGCAAAGGCATCGCGCCGTTGGATCAACCCAAATTGTTCACACGCTTCTTCCATGTGGATGATGACCTGACGTACGAGAACCGCGGTCAGGGCTTGGGGCTGGCAATCGTAAAGTCGGTTGCAGATAAGCACGGAGGAAATGTTAGCGTGAAGAGCACACTGGGTGAGGGCAGCACCTTCTATCTTGATTTGCCGCTTCACCGAATTTAGCCAAAAAAACTGTCATTCGCAAGTGAATCTGTCAGGTGGGTTCACAAATAAAAATGTCAGGGTC
>CAZOYK010000134.1:0-5792 GCA_964584065.1 uncultured Anaerolineaceae bacterium
GACCTTGACGGTGAAGGGGTAGCTGCCAGGGCCCTGCGCTTCGGTCGGCGTCCAGGTGAAGGCACCGGAAGAAGCATTGATGCTCGCTCCGGCAGGCGCGCCAACCAGGCTGAAGGTCAGCGTGTTGGCTGGTACATCCGGATCGGTGGCCGCGGCGGTGAAGGTGAGTGTCGCCAGTTCCGCCACGCTCTTGTTGCCGATTGGATTAAGTACTGGTGCTTGATTTCGGACACAAGGCTGGATGGTATAGGTATGTGTGGCACCGGTACCAGCGGTTTTCATGTAAGACACTGTCGCCTGTGAAGGACCAACTGTCAGTTTTAGGTAACCAGGGTCTTGTGATGCGGTGTTAGCATATATTGTGTAACCATTCCCGCCAGTATATCCATTGAAATTGCCAGTGAAAGCGGAGCTTGGAACTGATGTGTAGATCACGCCATCTTTGCTCTCGTATGCATATTGATGGTCGTGTGCGTGGAACACGGTGCTGACACAATTGTCTACCATGATGTCATGCACCGTATCTGGACCCCAGCCTGGACGTTTCGTATCCCAGGCATACGTGGTGCCATCTTCGTTGTATCCGCCCCACTCGCCGATATGGTTGGTGTTTGCGCCGCCATGGCCATAATCTTCCTGACCTGACCAGCTGCCGTCTGAGACCATTTGATGGGTGAGTACAAATTTGTACTTGGCACTGCTCCCTTCCAGGGTGGCCTTCAGCCAATCAAATTGCTCTTTACCAAGCGTCCATGTCCAGGTATCGCCGGTTTTTATGACACTAGCGGATTCGTCATCGCCGCCGCCAGGATTACTTACGTAGGGTCGGTCTTCTGTGTACCAATACGGGTTGATGACCACAAACAGCGCGTCACCCCATGTAAACGAATAGTAGGCTTCTGTATAGCCGTCCGGAACAACATTCGGATCCGTTTGCAGATCACCCGAATAAAAGTCATCCGGTACTGGGTTGAGGAAGAATTTCTTCTGGGCATTCACTCCAATGATATTTCGACTATTAGCACCATTGTAGTAATGCCAACGTTCCTGGTTCTCATGGTTTCCCGGTGTCAGGAAAACGGGTACCGAGTCGCTGACGACGTTAAAGTAACCCAGTTGAATCTTGTATTGGTTTTCCGCTCCCGCGACATCACCGATACCAACGTTATCATACATGGCAACGGTATCGCCAAGGTCGAACAGCAGATCCGGGTCATCCGCCGCGACGCGATTCAGTGTATTCGTCCAGGTTGTTGGGTTACCCAGCATGATGTCCACGTGAGAGTCCGCAGTGATATCGACGGTGAACGTGGAACCTTCAGCCCTTTTAGTCCAGAAGGAACCCTCAGGACGCGCACTAAAGGTTGTACCACCACTGGCGCGATAGCGCAGGCGATAGAAATATTGGGTGTTGGGAGTCAGACCGCTGATCACTACGGTCTTGGGTACACCACCCGTAGCGGTTGTCTGCGGCGTCTGAGCAGTATACACGCCGGAGGTAGTGCCGTACTCATAGTAAAGATCGATATTTACATCCGGTAACACCTTAACCGAGATCGATGTATCCTTTGGACGCCCTAATAGTTCAGTTCCAGTGAAAGTCACCGGGACTGGAGCAGTCGTGAAGCTGGCTGCAATCGTGTGATTAGCCTGAACGTTCGTGAAAGTATAGGTCGAAATGGCGCCTTGGGAAACCGAATCTACCAGTACGTCTGCAATCACATAGCCGCTGTTTGGTGTGATGGTGAAAGTCTGGTTCGCGCCTTGATTGACCAGGACAGCTCCGGAAGGCGAAATGCTTCCGCCAGTTCCAGCCGATGCCGTGATAGTGAACTGGATTGGCAAAGCTGAGAAGGTGGCAGTAATGGTGTGATTAGCCTGCACGTTGGTGAAGGTGTAGCTTGAAATCGCGCCTTGTGAGACCGAATCCACCTGAACGTCCGCAATCGTAAAACCAGTGTTTGGTGTAATGGCAAAACTCTGATTGGCACCCTGATTGACCACTATGGTTCCGGAAGGCGAGATACTCCCGCCAGTTCCAGCCGATGCGGTGATTGTAAAGGTTGTACCAGCCGCCGCGGGGTTGATTGGTACCGCTGCGATTGCCCAGCGGGTGGCAGTCGTGCCGTAGCCTGAGGTTGTCCAGCTCATGGTAACATCGCCTGCTGTCGCTGGCTTCGTACTGGCAGAGCCGCGCACATTAAACGAGGTGCTGGAAGAGCTGTACCCAAGGATATTCCACAACTCCGTCTGACCAGCATCCGCTGACATGAGATGAGACGTACTGCTGGCACCGATAAACACACTGTCGAATACCAGCTCTGTGCCGGCAAGCCCTGTGAGTGTGACTGACGGGTTGGGCGTGCCGCTGGTGGAGGTCCCTGTTCCCACAGCGCCATTAGGTGTCCCCAAGGGCACACTTTGGTCGACGCCCTTGAAATTAGCTGCACCGGCAATGATGCCGTTGGATACTGCCCCTGAAAAAGTGATTACCACCGAGCCTGAAACTCCCGCCGGCGGGGCTACCAATTTATAGATAGCGGTATAACGGTAGTTCGTGCTACCACTGGCTGACCAACTATAAAGCTGCGTTATCACTTCGCTAAGCGGGATATTATCCCCAGCGCTATCAGGGTCAAATACAATTGAAGAGATGGTGCGGTTAGTCGAACCGCAGTTCCAGGAAATACCAACCAGCATCAGGCGGTTATTGCTTGTCCCAGTGGTATGGGCAATGGAAATGCTGGAGCTGTTGGGAGCAGCCGTATTGCTGTGCACATCCCCATCCAACTCCACGACGCCGGGCACGCCGCCTCCTTCAGCCACAATTGAGTCTTCATTGACGGTAAGAATTCCCAACAGGCTTTGGAAGGTCGACGCGGCGGCCATGGCTGAAAAGCTCAGGTCCAGCGACGCGTTACCGCCGCCTACAACATTGAATGTGACCGCAATGACCACCGTAGAACCCGCGGCGCCAGAAGCGTTGGCACCATTAAAGTTGATAGTGCCAGTAGCCGTATTTGCGGTGTTGACAGCGCCTGTAAACCCTGTTGGCGGGGCACCGGCATAACTGACGTAGCTTAGCACAGCAGGGTTCCAGTGCAGTGCTGCCGTATAGCTTCCCAGTAAATTATCGGGAGGGTTTACCGCGCTCATGTCAATGCTGACCGTAACGGTCACCTGTTCGCCTACGGCAGGCGCTGTATCCGAAGCATCCGCAGTGGCTACAACTGTACCGGTCTGTGAATATACAGCAGTTGACGGGACGACAAAGCTGCCTAAGATGAACAGAAAGGCAGTGAGCAAAAGCATTGTCTTGCTTACCTTTGCGTGTTTCATGTTGTTCTCCTTTCAATCAGAATTAATATTTGTCACGATACTGTCATTCAAAGTTAGGATAGCCACTCTATTGTTGACAGCCCGGGGGTTGGGTAATTAGCGCCGGGCAGCCAGGTCCACCAATTGGGAACGGAACAGAAAAACCAATATCATAAGAAAGAATTGCCAGAGCGTCTGTGGAATTTACCAAGCCGTCATCATTGATATCTCCGCAGTTCATCGGGCAAAACGATCTTATGTTCATACCAATATCGCCGGATAAGATAATCAATGCATCCGAGGAATTTACGACATCATCGCCATTGACATCACCTATCACCCCCTCTTCAACCTCATTAGGCAGGATGGTATAGGACCGCGTAAATGAAGACGGAGTGCAGGTAATCGAACCGGTAGTCACATACTCAACAGTTGCCTGTTGAGGGGTAACAGTAATGCGCAAGTAGCCAGTATTGGGACATATCGCGACCGTCTGATAATCTGCATAGGTTCCTACGGTATAGATGCCCGAAAAACCTGAACCGGACATTGCTGGAGAGGGCACCTCCTGGTAGACAATATCATCACGCAGCTCATAGACGTACTGATGATCATGCCCATGGAAGTAAGCGTTTACTCCGTTTTCGACCATCAGTTGATGAATGGGTTTGGTGCCGAACACTAACGGATCGCGGTAATTATTGAAAACAAAATTCTCACTGGCATCCTTGCCGCCCCACTCGTAGTATCTGGCCGCTTCCGCGCCGCCTCTCACATAACCTGCCCCGACGCCGGAAATCGTTCGGTTAATTCCACCCAGCATTTGATGTGAGAACACAAACTTGTATTTTGCGTCACTATTTTCCAGGGTTTCTTTAAACCACTGGAACTGCTGTGCGCCGAGAGTCCAGCTCCACTGATTTCCAGTCACAGAGTCATCACTTTCTTCCCCTGCTGCTGGCGTGTAAGGCAAATTCATGGTGTATTGGAAGGGGTCGATGACAACAAACAAGACATCTCCCCATTCCCAGGCGTAATAGTCTTCACGATACTCATCCCCGTAGGTTGCTTCATCGATGGCATCCAGGGGATCGGTGTTTCCGCTGTAGAAATCCCCATCAATCGGTGTTGGGAAAAAGGCTTTCCTTGCCTGGATATCAGCTATTCCGCGGCTGTACGAATCATCCAGATTCCAACCTTCTTCTTCTTCATGGTTTCCAGGAGATAAAAAGATTGGAACAGAATGCCCAAACGCGCCAAAATGCGTATTGGCGCGGTATTCCTTATAAGCTGTGTCCACGTTTGTTTGAATTGAGGAATTCCGAGTAAATTCTGCAAATTGAGTATCGCCAAGATCGATATTAAAGTCGGGAAGATCTGCCAATATTGCTTGATTAACAGTAGTGAAAGGAGCGGTTGCGCCTGCATTATGGGAATCAGAGGTGACTGTGAAAACGAATGTTGACCCTTTGGGCCTTTGGGTCACAAAACTATGTTCATCGCGCACGTTCCAATCATCCTGGCCTTCTCCTGGGGCGTGGTAGCGCATGCGATAATAGTAACGTGTGTTCGGTTCCAGACCAGAAATTGTGATTTCATGCGGTTTTCCACCAGGCGCAGTGTAATTCACTGTCTGGAAAGTGTAGCTCCCCGGTGAGGTTCCATATTGATAGTGATATTCAATATCCTGGTTTGGAATGATGTTGATAACAATACTGGAATCTGTTGGCAAGCCCACCAATTCAGAACCAACAAAGGTAATTGTTGTCGCCGCATTGGCAATCATTTCAGGTTTTAGCTGAAAGAAGGATAGAGAGAGTAAGATGATCAGAGTAACGTCAAAACACTTGCGCAGGAGCCTATGTAAAGCGCCTGGCTTACTGGTCGAAATTGAACCTCGTTTTTGGAAATTCATACCAACCTCCTCTTCGCGTTGAAAATCCGGCTTTGCGGCTATTGAACGTCCCAAAGGTAAGAAGTTAATTGAGGAGGTTCAACAGCCTCATCAATTGCGTATTATTCAATTCCGTTAAGATCAATAGTAAATAGACAGACGTAAAAGCGTTTTTGATGGTGAAAGTCCCTTGCAAAGCTGCCAGAAAGTGACTTTCTCCATTCCGATCATCCTTATTGCTAAAGTCCCTGCTAAATCAGATTATTTCTACGCCCCTAGCCAACATCACATGCCAACGTGCCAATGATTGCATCAGTAAACACTCAAACACGTTGATTAGTCACTGAATTAGATTGGGATTCGCTTCGCTTTCTCCTCCTGGTTCATCATCAACCGCGTTAGTGATAGATAGGGCCCAAGTGTTCGTAACGTTGGCAGGAATTTCTGTGATGGAGTACTGATCGCGTATCAAAAGTGCGCCGATCCTTGCCGCATAATTACCTGCGACCTCGCCAGTTTCAGGAGCCCATTCCGCGGGAAGAGGTTTTGTCAGATTCGAAACAGCATAAGTGCCTGTTGA
>CAZOYK010000135.1:0-5626 GCA_964584065.1 uncultured Anaerolineaceae bacterium
ATTGTATTGGAACTTCCTCTTTTTTCCCTTGACTACGCACTTTTGAAACGCATACTTCAAGGTTGGACGATTAGCACAACTTGCCGAAAATCGCCTATAATAAATTATAGTCTCTTGACAATCAGGATTATGGCGTTAAAATAGTTGAGGTGTACACTACGCTGTCAGGGCGATTTATGATGCAACAAACCAAATTTGAGTTGTATAAATCATTAAAGTCGATTTTTCTTCATATCGACAATCATGAGAAGTCCTTTCTCGGTCAATTTGGCTTGAACATCCCGCGTTTTTTTGTGCTGATGCATGTTGAGAATAATCCTGGAATTAATTACATTGACCTGAGTGATCTGCTTCTTTGTACAAAGAGTAACACGACCCGTGTTGTTAGAGGGATGCAAAAAGAAGGTTTGGTCGACCGTGTAGTTGACCCCAGCGACAGGCGCAGCTATAGGCTCACCCTGACCAAAACCGGGCAAGATTTGTTTGACCGCGTTTACCCCGACTACAAAAAGTTAGTTGATGGGTTAATGTCCAAGCTTGATAAGGCAAAGCTCGAAGAATACCTTAAAGCAAGCTCTGAAATTGAAAACACCCTGACCCCCAACCGGGCGGAACCAATCCCAGGTTAAGCATACGGAGGAGGAGATCAGGATGGAAAACAAAAACCATGGCAATAATGCCAAACCAGTTCTATCGTTTCAATTCAAAAGGAGAAAGAAATGAAGAAAAGCTATTTATTAATTGCAATCGCTTTGGTTGCAACTCTGTTGCTCGGTGCCTGCGGCACTCCAACAGAAGCCCCTGTTGTCGAAACGGAAGCCCCGGTGGTTGAAGAACCAGTGGTGGAAGAACCCGTTGTCGAAGAACCCACCGAAGCCCCAGTTGTTGAAGAGCCCGTGGTGGAAGAACCCGTCGCCACCCTGCGTATTTGGGCTGACGACACCCGCGCTCCTATTCTCGAGAAGTTGGCCCCCGCCTTTTTGGCAGAGTACAACGTAGCCCTGAATATCGAGCTCAAATCCGCTCTGCGCGACGACTTCCAACTTGCAGCCCCCATCGGCGAAGGTCCCGATATCCTCTTCGGTATCGCTCACGACCAGGTTGCTGCAATGGTATCCAATGGTCTCGTGGCTACGATTGACCTTGGCGATAAAGCCGGCGATTTCGTCCAATCCACCCTGGATGCCTGCACCTACGATGGCGAACTCTACTGCATGCCCTACGCCACCGAAAACCTTGCCTTCTTCTATAACACCGATCTCGTGCCAACTCCTCCCACCACCTGGGACGAAGTTGTCGCCATGGGTGAAGCTCTGAAGGCTGATGGTAAAGTGGAATACATCATGGCCGTCACCGGCACCACCTATGACCTTTACCCCTTGTACACCGCTTTTGGCGGCTACATCTTTGGTAGAGACGAGGCTGGTAACTGGAACGACCAGGACCTGGGTGTTGATAGCCCAGGCATGATTGCCGGCGCGCAGTGGTTGAAAGACCAGCTGGACAAGGGCAACATTCCTGCTGACTGGGACTGGGCTAACAACCACGCTCTCTTCGAGACCGGTACCGCTCCCTTCATCATGGCTGGCCCCTGGGCGCTTGACCGCATCAACCAGTCTGGTGTGCCATTTGCCATCACCAACTTCCCCGCCGGTCCTGCTGGCGAGGGGTATCCCTTCTCTGGTGTCCAGACTGTTTTGATCAACGAACAGAGCGAGAACAAACTGCTTGCTGAAGCTTTCCTGACCGAATTCGTGGCCACCGACGAGACCATGACCGAACTCTACAACATCGGTCAGCGTCCCTCTGCCTTCATCCCAACCCTCGAAAAATTGGACAACCCTCAGCTGTTGGCATTCGGCCAGGCTGGCGTCAACGCCACTGCTATGCCCGCCATCCCTGCGATGGGCTCCGTTTGGGGTAACTGGGACAGCGCTATCGTTCTGACCCGTGACGGTAAGCAAGATGCCGAAACCGCCCTCAAAGAAGGCGCCGAGAAGATCCGCGCCCTGATCGCCAACCCACTCTACGGAATGGTCAATGTCCCCGGTTCCTATCAGGATCAGGCTGGCTGTGAGGCCGCATGGGCTCCTGAATGTGCTGCCACTCAGATGACCAAGAACGACGAAGGTCTTTGGGTCTCCGGTCCCTTCAATTTGACGGCTGGTGACTATGAAGTCAAGGTTGCCCTCGATGGTTCATGGACCACCAACTATGGTGTTGATGGCGAAGCCGATGGCGCAAACTATACCTTCACCCTGGATGCTGATAGTGCTGTTGACTTTGTCTTTGACGAAGCTACAAAACTGCTGACCATCAACATCAACTAATTCAGTTTTATTTACTATGGAGGTCGAGGAAACATCCTCGACCTCCGGATTTAGTTTTCTCGTCTAACTTAGCAAGAGGAAGGAGGTCTGTATGTCGCTAGTGGATAAACCAAAAGAAACAAATTCCGTCGCAGAGTCCCAAATATCAAAAATCATACGCCTGGTGTTACTGCTTGCGTTCAACGTTGGGGCGATTTGGTTCATTTACCAAGCTTATTCCAAAGGCTTTTATCAGATCGCAGTTGTCCTGGGGATTATTGTTGTCTTCTTCAATATTATTTTCACATTGGAGAAAGGTTATCCCTTCCGTTATATGGCGTTTGGTCTGGCATTCATGCTGATTTTTGTCATATATCCAATATTCTTTACCACCTATATCGCTTTCACCAATTATGGTGACGGACACCTGCTCACCAAGCAGCAGGCGCTAAATCAGATCGAAACACAAACCTACCTGCCAGCGGAAGGCAAGTCCTATACCTGGACTGCCTATAAGTCTGCCGAGGGTAATTACGCACTGTGGCTGGTAGATAAAACCACTGGCGAGACCCTGCTTGCCAAACCAGGTGAACCCATCATCTCTGCCAAACCCGGCGATCCGGGGATTGGTGAAGCCGGAACGGATGGCGTTCCTGTCACGATTGACGGCTACGACAAGCTGAACAAGCTATTGGCTGCTTCCGATAATACTCTGCCCAACATAAAATTCGGGGAAGAGGGTGTGGAAGGTGCAAAGACGGTGCAGGTGCGTTCGCCTAACGACGCTGCTGAACTGCAAATCCGCTACCTGTATGATAAAGCTGCTGATACACTGACTGACCAGGAAACAGGGCGTGTTTACTACGATAAAGAAGGTATTTTTACAAGCACTGACGGTCGCACAGTATCTCCCGGCTTCAGGGCAACTGTTGGCTGGAAGAACTTCATCAATTTCTTTACCAGCCCGGCTTTGAATGGTCCCCTCACTCGAATCCTGATATGGAACTTTATTTTCCCTTTGATCAGCGTGCTCTCCACCTTCGCTTTGGGTGTTTCAATCGCTATTATGTATAACGAAGAGGGCTTTCCGCTCAAAAAGCTCATCCGCACACTCCTGTTGATCCCATATACCATTCCTTCGGTCATTACCATTTTGATCTGGCGCGGTATGCTCAACTCGGAGTTTGGGGTGATCAACCGCATCCTCAATTCGATCATTGGGACCGCGCCACGGTGGACTACTGAGCCAATTTGGGCTCAGATTGCCGTTTTGATCGTCAACTTATGGCTGGGATTCCCCTACATGATGCTAATCACCAGCGGAGCCTTACAATCCATCCCTTCGGACATCTACGAAGCTGCCACCATCGATGGCGCCAGCTCATGGCAGAAGTTTCGCAGCATCACGCTGCCGCTGCTGCTCGTGGCAGTGGGACCATTGCTGATCGCCTCGTATGTCTTTAACTTCAACAATTTTGGTTTGATCTACCTGTTCATAGGAGGTGGACCAGCTATTGTGGGTGCCTCCACTAATGCCGGTCATACCGACATCTTGCTCAGTTACATCTACAAACTGGCTTTTGAGAGCGGTGGGCGCGGCGTGCAATATGGCCTGGCTTCAGCCATTTCGATTGTGTTGTTCATTCTGGTAGGCACAATGACGCTCTTCCAGTATCGCTTTACCAATATGTGGGAGGAGGTGAGTGAAAATGCCTAACGAAAACATCATCAAACAAAGTTCAATCAAACGCCAACGCAGAGCGAGTGTTATCATCCGCCTGATTGTGGCAGTG
Organism: uncultured Anaerolineaceae bacterium; assembly: GCA_964584065.1. Classification (GTDB taxonomy): domain Bacteria; phylum Chloroflexota; class Anaerolineae; order Anaerolineales; family Anaerolineaceae; genus Mesolinea. Next base: position 4,103 of record CAZOYK010000135.1, read on the forward strand.
CTCTTGATCGGTTTCGCCATATTCCCCGTGCTTTGGATGGCCTCCGCCTCGTTCGACAACTCCAACTCATTGGCGACGCAAAGCCTGATCCCCGCGAATGCCGGTGTGTCCAACTACCTGCGCCTGTTCAATAAGGACCCCAACTTTAGCTTTGGGGAGATTAAGTATTGGACCTGGTTGGGTAATTCGATAAAAATTTCAGGCATTTCAACCATACTTAGCCTTACCATCACCACGCTGGCGGCATTTGCCTTCTCCAGACTGCGCTTTAAAGGGCGCGTTGGCATGCTAAAAGGCATTTTGCTCATCCAGGCATTCCCCAATTTGCTTTCACTGGTGGCGACCTTCACCTTGATCTCTAATTTTGGTAGCATTGTCAAAGCGATTGGACTTAACACCCATACCGGATTGATATTGGTGTATATGGGTGGCTCGATGGGAATGAATATTTGGCTGATGAAAGGCTACCTCGATACCATCCCGCGAGCCATTGACGAATCGGGCATGCTGGATGGTGCCTCACCTTTCCAAATCTTCAGGCATTTGCTGTTGCCCTTGCTGCGCCCGATTTTGTATGTGGTGGCAATTCTCTCATTCATTGGCACCTATGGCGACTTCTTGCTCGCGCGCGTGTTGTTAAACGACAGTTCGAAGTATACGCTGATGGTTGGTCTGCAAATCTTCACCGCGGGTCAGTTTGACAAGAAGTGGGGCGTGTTTGCAGCTGGCGCGCTGATTGGCGCTCTGCCCATCATGTTGATCTATTTCTTCCTGCAGGACCAGATCGTTGGTGGTCTGACCCAGGGAGCTGTCAAAGGCTAAGATTAGGTTCAAGTATAAAAGAGAGGACGTAAAGTCCTCTCTTTTTTGTGCCCCTAACAATTTATCTAAACTAATGAATCAGCTTCGTAGTGCGGAATGCGGTTCGCTTGCGCACTCCGCCAAGTTAATTAATGTCGGAGTGAGCCCGCGTGAGGTGTACCTTGAACAGAGGCTGAAGGGCGGTTTCATTACACAGCTTCGCCGGTACTTTGTCCGACCTACTGTCTTTATTGTGATTTCAATTATGCAGGTAGGGTGGGTTGGCGTCACAAAGCATGTGCAGGAACACACCAGGTTATAGCCTACCCACCGCGTCACAAGCAAATTGATTCATTAATTTTGAATGTAAGGAGGATTGCTTTTTTTGGTGGGTTGGCTATTTCGATGTTAAGACAGGGCTAGATACTGTGACGCCAGCCCACCCTACAAAGGCGAATGCGCTTCATTTGCGCACTCCGACACTGTCATCCTGAGTAAAGCGAAGGATCTGTTTCTTAATTATCAGATTCTTCGCAAAAGAGGCTCAGAATGACATGAGTCGCCTACACGGGCTTCTTTTACCACATCAATTATTTGACACACTGGGTTTTATTCTGCCTGGATGGCAATGCCTGATCCAGTTGAAACTGTGCCGATCTGCCACATGGGGATGGCGCGCGCGTCGGCTTCTGCCTGGAACTGCGAGGCTTTCTCCTCTGGGAC
>CAZOYK010000136.1:0-5555 GCA_964584065.1 uncultured Anaerolineaceae bacterium
AGGTGTTGCCCGAGATCGAAGACGATGATGAAATTATCGTTCGACCAGAAGACATAGAAATTGAGGTGTACAAATCCTCGGGCGCAGGTGGTCAGAATGTTCAAAAAAATATGACTGCGGTGCGCGTCATTCACCTTGCAACAGGGTTGGTAGTTACATGCCAGAATGAAAGATCGCAATCACAAAACCGTGAGAGTGCGCTAAAGGTTTTGCGTGCCCGCTTGTTTGAAATTCAGCAGCAACAACGCAGCGATGAAGTGTCTGAGCTTAAAGGTGAATTCAAAAAAGTCGAATGGGGCAGCCAAATCCGCTCCTACGTGCTGCACCCTTACCAAATGGTAAAAGACCACCGCAGCGAATACGAAACTGGCAACACGCAAGCTGTGTTGGATGGGCACATCGACGGTTTTATTGAAGCTTACCTCAAGATGAAGCGGTCCTAATCCAGGATCTTGAACAACCTCAACAGGTCTTCATCCAAAGGCTTGCTCTTGCCAACGATATCTTCGAGTGGGGTCGTGACAATTTGGTTTTGCTTTATGCCAACCAACACCCCAAATTCTCCGCGGTCGATAGCTTCAACAGCTCCCAAACCAAACTTACTACCCAAAACGCGATCAGCGGCAGTTGGTTCACCGCCCCTTTGAACATGTCCTAAAATAGTTGATCGTACGCTGAATCCGAGCCGCTCACGATTGGTCCTGAAATATTCAGTTAGGGCAGCTGCGTTATAGTTCGCGCCTTCTGCGGTGACAATGATGGCGTGTGATTTTCCGTGCTCATAAGCCAGCCGGAGGGTTTCCGCCAGGGCCTCAATGTCAGTATCGATCTCAGGCAAGGTGATCGCTTCAGCACCACCAGCCAAACCAGACATCAGTGCTATGTATCCACAATTCCGACCCATTACCTCAACGATAAAGGCACGTTGATGGGAGGATGCTGTAACCTTCAGGCGGTCGATAGCCTCAAGAGCAATATTGAGGGCTGTATCAACACCAAGGGTGATATCTGATCCAAACAAGTCATTGTCAATAGTTGACGAAATGCCCACAACAGGGAAACCCATTTCAGAGAGGTTAAAACTACCAGTTTGGGTGCCATTCCCTCCGATAACTACTAAAGCGTCAACACCGCGCCTGTTCAGGCTTCGGATTGCCCGTTCACGCCCATCAACGGTTTTGAATTCTTCGCAACGGGCACTTCCCAAAATTGTGCCACCACGTTGCAGGATGCCGCCCACCTCACGCGTACCCATTGGCTCAAACAAACCATCGATCAGCCCTTGATATCCGTTTCTGACGCCAAAAGTCGTCCAACCCTTGTGCGCAGCACAACGAACAACCGACCGGATGGCTGCATTCATGCCAGGCGCATCCCCTCCACTGGTCAAAACGGCAATTCTCTGAATCATGTTCACCTCGCTTAAGATTGATTTCAGTGTCTATTATAATTCACTCCAATTGTACACTGAGAGGAATTTATGGCAAAAGATATTCTTGTATCCATATTGAGTGATGACCTGTTTTCTTTAAACTGGATGTCGATGTTGATGGTTAGGGATTGGCGCACGCGGGTTTTCACTGAAGCAGGCTTAATAAGTCCTTTGGATGCAGAAGAATACGACTCCATCCGATATGTTGACGTAGTTGTAGCGGATTTGGATTCGTTCGTTCAAAATACGAATCTCTACACAAACCTGAACCAATACCTGGTTGAAAATCCCTCGATGACTGTTCTTGGCGTAGGCAGCAAGATTGAACCTTTGTTCTTTCATAGAATACCAATAAGCAACATTGGTGGCTATTTGATCAAGTCTGAGATTTCTTCTTCCTTGGGGTGGGCAGTCAGCTTCGCATGTGAAGGTTCGCTTGTTTTTACTCCTGGGGCTCATCAAGCAGCTTTTGCACTCGGATTCAGCTCGAAAAAATCTGTCAGGGTAGTGAAATCACGCATTTATCCAGGTATGACCGAGCGGCAGTCAGAAATAGCCCGGTTGGCGATCATCTTTTCGGTAGGGCGGCGTGACCTGGCCGATGAATTGAAGATTTCGGATCAATGGAGCTATGGAGTAGTTAGCGAACTATACGAAAAGTTGGGGCTGAACGAGCTGGCACAGGACAAGGACGACATCATCGCCTACCTCGATGACGATCCTGTGATCAAGGTACACATCGATGAGATCCTTGCCGAACTGGGCACAAGCAAAAAAGCCAAAGACCTTGAGACTTTAGCCTTCCATATTTTGACATTACCTGAAATTAGTTAAACCCTGGTTTGTAAATTGGCTACGCGCATTGTTTCTTGTAACCTTTTTAATAGTCGCTCCAAGGTCGTAGGGTATATAGAAAACTTTCGATTGCCAAGAAATACTTGGCATCCTACCTTAAGTCAGGTACAGTCAAATTATTATACAAGCCCTGCCAATCGCGCCTGCCCTAACCATTTGCTGTAACACATATCCCTCATTTTATTTTAAAATTATTACCCCAATTTCAAACTTGCTTATGTGGCTACGCGCATTATTAGGCTAATTCCAGCCCTCCAACAATAACGCACGAACAGGGGCGCCTTCTCTCCCGCCTAATTTGAGCGGCAAGGCGATCAGCTGGTAATCTCCAGCCTCAACACCTTCAAGTTTGATACCCTCCAAAACCAAAATTCCAGCCTCTAATAAAGGTTTGTGACCACCGTCTGGATCATCAAAAACCGCAATGGACATATAGTCAATCCCTACCAGTTTACAGTCCGTTTCAGCCAGAAACCTGGCGCCACTGGCATCTAAAGCCACAAAGTTTTGGTGAAAAGAAAGAGGATCTGCCTTTACAAGTGTCGTATTGGATGTTTTGAACAAAACTCTCTCCACACCTTCCAGTGAGATCGTCCTAAGAAAAGCTTCATCAATTATTTCAATTTCATCTGGCACAGTAACTACCCTGACTCTCCCAATCATGGTGCTCAGGTCAAGATTGTCCAAATTTATTCCATTATCGATAAAGTGACTGGGCATATCAAGGTGCGTTCCTGAATGGGCGCACATGTGGATCTGAGTCAGGTTCACCTCTCCCCCCTCACTGATCCTTGAAAGCCATTCCAATCTGACTTCCGGGTCTCCCGGCCAGACCGGCATCCCGCTTCGTATCGTCTGAGTGATATCATGTATTCGCATTTTCTGAGCCCTTCTGCCAAAATTATAGCCTTTTTGATAGGTAATGATAGTTATACGCGATAAAATATATCCACATGAGGTAGCTATGAGAAAAGTTTACATTTCTGGACTCGGTCAGGTACCGGTCGCTGAAAACTGGGACAAATCATTAAAAGAACTTGCGGGCGACGCCGCCCTGCTTGCCATGCAGGATGCGGATATTGGCTATCCAGACGCCGTCTATGTAGGTAATATGATGGCCATCACAGCCAACAAGCAAGCCCAGCTTGGCACGTTGATGTCAGATTGGCTTGGTTTCCACCATAAAACCGGTCTGGCTATCGAAGCCGCTTGTGGTTCGGGAGCAGCGGCATTTCGTACAGCTCTGATCGCCATCGCATCGGGGGAAGTAGATTCCGCCCTGGTAGTGGGTGTTGAAAAAATGACTGATTCTCCCGGCTCTGAGATAACCTCCAGCCTGGCAACAGCTGCTGATGCCGAGCTTGAAAGTGATTTTGGACTCTCTTTCGTGGCAATCAACGCTCTGATCATGCAGCGCTACATGTTTGAATATGGCTGGCGACATGCTGACTTTGCTGATTTTTCGCTCAATGCCCACGCTAACGGTGCTTACAACCCGTATGCCCGTTTCCAGAAAGCGATTTCAAGAAAGACATTTCTGGAAGCACCCATGGTTGCTGATCCAATCAATTTGATGGATGCTTCTCCCGTTGGTGACGGCGCAGCAGCTATTGTCCTGACGAGTAAACCATTGGCTCACAATCATCCACAAGTCTTCGTCGCCGGATCCTCCTCCTGCACTGATACTCTCTCCGTCCAAAACCGCAAGACCCCCACTTTCCTCACTGCTGCCGCGAATTCTGCCCGACAGGCATACGCGCAAGCAGGCATCGGTCCGCAAGATATTGGTGTTTTTGAGTACCACGACGCCTTTTCCATCATGGCGGCCTTGTCGCTTGAGGCTTGCGGTTTTGCGGAACCTGGTCAGGGTCCCAGGCTGGCCTTGGATGGCAGGATCAAGTTCGATTCAGATGTTCCAGTCGCCACCATGGGTGGGCTCAAAGCCCGCGGGCATCCGGTTGGAGCCACCGGGGTCTATCAACTTCTTGAAGTTACCCAACAGTTACGCGGTAATTCTGGTCCAACTCAGGTAAAACGCACCGAGTTTGGGATGGCACAAAATATTGGGGGCTCGGGTTCAAATATTACCACACACATACTCCGGCGGGAATGATAAAATTATTAGACAATCCAACTAAATAGAATTCAAGGAGATCATCCACCATGGAATTTCACATCACGCGCAAAGCCCGAGATAAGTACCAGTTTGATGAGCTTCTGTTTTCTTATAACGGTAACGTTGTCTTCGCCAATTTCCAGGCATCCCGCAATTTTGCTCATCAGATGAATGAAAAGCGAGCCGACACTTCTGATACCACCAGCTACATTGCCCCAGGTCAGATTAACGCCCTTGGCTTGATCGATGAAATTTTCCACCTGGTCTTTAATGAGTACTACAAAGCAAACGGAACAGCCCTGCGCCATGCGCTTTACACTCACCTGGAGAAATCGCTTGGAAAACCGAGACTACTGGCAACATTGAAGTCCTTTAATCAGCAGTTTCCTCCCATTGCGGTTTACGCTGACGAGCAAACCATTGATGAATACCTGGCTGAAAGCACCGATGGCGTGCCTAATGTTGAAAATACTGTCGAAGAATTGCTCATGACATGGTTAACTAACGTAAATCCTGCAGCTAATTCGTACCGTGAACTTTTCGATGATTCACTTCTTCATAAGAACAGCGCATATTTACAAGTTATAGATGGCATCCAGATCTTCTTCAAAAGACAACCGGTCTTTGGTCCGGAAAACCAGGATCTGGTTACCATGCTGCGCACGCCTGCTCTGGTTGTGCCAACCTCATTGACGGGTCAGTTGGAATACATTCGCAGCAATTGGTCTGAATTGCTGGGCTCGCTCCTCTACCGTTTGCTTGGTGGTCTCGACCTTCTTTCTGAAGAAGCCAGGGCGTTGCTGATTGCTGCTGGCGGTCCAGGACCCACACAAGTACCAGAGTATGGAAAAGTCGACGCGTGGGGCGAGAAACTTAGTGAGGAAGAAAACTTCAGCCCGGACAGTGACTGGATGCCAAAAGTTGTCATGATGGCAAAAAACAGTTTTGTCTGGCTCAACCAACTTTCCAGGGAATTCGGCAGGCAGATTGAGCGCCTGGATCAAATCCCGGATGAAACACTCGACCAGTTGGCAAGCTGGGGTTTCACTGGTTTGTGGCTGATCGGTCTGTGGGAACGCAGCGACGCTTCCCGCGAGATCAAGCAAATGTGCGGCAACCCAGACGCAGTCTCCTCTGCGTACTCGCTTGCAC
>CAZOYK010000137.1:0-5507 GCA_964584065.1 uncultured Anaerolineaceae bacterium
GTCATTCTGAGCAGGCATCTGTCATTCTGAGCTTCTTTTGCGAAGAATCTTAAGGTTCAAAAAGCAAGATCCTTCGTTCCTCAGGATGACAAGCATACTCTGTCAAAAAGCAAGATCCTTCGTTCCTCAGGATGACAAATAGTCGCTGTCATTCTGAGCAGGCATCTGTCATTCTGAGCTTCTTTTGCGAAGAATCTTAACCAAAGGTTCAAAAGGCAAAGACAATTGTTCTTCGGTAGGGTCAACCCCCTGTGGTTGACCGCTTCTCATTTGATCCACATGGCAGGCACGGGGGTGGGTTACTTCTGATAGGACACTGAAATCTGTAAATATTAGAAACTGACCTTTACAGTAACTGTATGTTCTAACTTGACAGCTATACTGATTACTTTCTCAGTCTCCTGGATCCAGTAAACTTCCTGCCCGTCAACTTTCACCGATAATGGGACAGATTGGCAATAAAGGTGAATCCTGCCTTCAGCTTCGCGCCCCAGGTTCAGTTGAAGGGAAATCCTCGAACGCGTCACCTTCCAGGATTGCAGCTCAATTCCCTGCGAGACGTGCAAGTCGCTGCCGAGGTAGGCAATTTTCTGAAGTGGGCTGAGAGTCATCAAGCGAACTCCGTGGGCAGGCACCTGTTGGAAAGTGAATTGTGTTTCCACTTCCGCCCATTCGCCTGTCCAAAACTCACGCATTAGCCAGGGCTTGCCTTCCAGCCCGAAAGCTCTCAAATTGAGCTCAAGGTCTTGCGGGTCGTCCGACCAGTTGAATAGCGCGATCACCTGGCGCTCACCAGCAGGCGTTTGCATTACCTGGCGTAGCTTGGTCGGCATGGATGTCTCAAACAGGTCAGGAACCTGGGGGTTTGGCGGCAGCACCGGCAGCAAGTTTTGGGCGATCCTCAGCCGATCTTCGCTGAGTTTACTCATGTCGTCTGAGATCAAGATGGCTCCGCCAGTCAGGCTAATAGCACTCGCCAGGGACTGCACTTCAGGCAGGGTCAGCTTGGAATCGGCCCGCACCAGCAGGCAGTCCGGATCGTTTACCCACCAGTGGGGATCCATGGGCGCACGCGTGATAATGTTCTGGATAGCATTGCGGGCACAGGGCATGTTGGGTTCATTGCGAACAGGTTTTTTGATGCCGAACGCGTTGGGCTCCCACTCGGGGCTGACATCCGCGCTGATGCGCATCATGTCAAAAATACCAACGCCCGAGCCAATCGGACAGCCGCAACCGAGCAGAATGGCGTCACAGCCGGCTTCCTCGCGGATCAGCTCCAAAGCCTGGCGCAGGATTTGGGCGCGGGTTTTGGTGGGGTCGTGATGCGAACCTGGCAAAGCAGCGGCATAGAGGAAATCCAGTTTCAGATAGGGAAAGCCCCATTCCTGCACGGAAGTCTTGATCACATCGCGCACGTATCCAAGCACATCCGGATGGGTGAGGTCAAGCGCGCGTCCCAGCCCGCCCCAGGCAAAACCGCTGTTGACGGGGAGACCATTTTCCTTCCGCAAAAGCCATTTGGGATGCCTGCGGATCAGCTTGGAACGCGGTTCCAGGATGAAGGGTGCCAACCAGATCCCGGGGGTCAAACCCTCGCGGCGAATATCCTCAGAAAGACCAGATACTCCATCTGGAAACTGCGGGTCAAATTCAAACCAGCTGCCCACATCCTGCTCATAGCCGTCATCGATCTGGAAAAACTTGAGCGGCAGGCGAGGTTTCAATTGGCTTACGGACTGGAGATTCTTTCGGATCTCTGCTGGAGTGATGTTCTGGAAGTAGTAATACCAACTGCACCAGCCAAGCGGCGTCTCGATGCGTTTCCTGACCTCATTTTCGCGCGCGACCGCTGCAAAATAAACCTTGAAGGGCTGTGGGCTGGCGCTGTCAAAGAATTGCCATGCCAGCCAGTCACTGGCAAGTGTCGCTCCAGGACGGAGTTCGATCTTGTCCGCGTTTGCCCAGACCTGCAGGTCTGGTTCGGGATGGAGGGTGGAAAGAAGCGATCCGAATTGTTCTTTTTGGGAGAGAAATCCGCAAATCAGGCCGACTTGAGCCTCATGGTCAATGATTGCAGCAAACATGTCGGATGAGAACTGCGAGTGTTTCTGGGTAATGGGCGTGCCGGTGTTGTAGAGCATTGGGTGCGCCAGATGCTTCAGCCAGCTGCGAGTTTGTTTCTCCCCATATTGCCAGGTGTTGCCGGGCGACCAGCTTTGCCAGCCATTGCTGAAAAAAGCGGTTTTTTGTGGGCGGTTTTCAGAAAGGTGAATTTCTCCTGATCGTAAAACGCCAAAGGTCATTCTGTCGGGGTGGAAGACCTGCTCCGAATGATTGCGAATTTCCATATGCTGCAGGAGCAGAGGATGATCTGCTGGCAGGGCAAACTCCACCAACCACTCCAGGTTGACCGTGTCTGCCCGATAAACAGCTGAAACAACCTCCAAAGATCCGTGTTTGGGGTCGTCCCGTTGTTCCTGGTTAATCGATTCAAGCTTTACGGCCGGATGCTCAGCACTGCTGCTAAAGCTAAGGTTGTAGCTTGCATTTTTCAGGTTTGCTCCGGCAAAGCGCAGGCTTTCAAGGAAAAATGAGCCTGTTTCGGCGTCAAGGACAAAATCCAGCCAGGCATTTGTCAATCGGGTCATCCGGCATACCACCTTTCAAGAATTGCGGAAAATGGAATGGGACCTTCGCGGAGAAGTTTGGGTTCACTGCCCAGGCAGTCAATAATTGTCGAAGCTTGCCCGCGTGTTAGCTCACCGCCATCCAAAATCAGATCAACCATTCCTTCGAGCTGTTGTAGGACACCCTGGGCGTCACGCGGGTTTTCGTGGTCAGAGAGATTAGCGCTGGTGACGGCAAGGGGTCCGGTTTGGTCGAGCAAGGTTAATGCGACAAGATGATCCGGCATGCGCACAGCCAAGCCGGGGTAGGGCGTCAGATCGGGAGGCAAATCCGGATTTTTGGGCAATACGAGCGTCAGGGCGCCAGGCCACCACTGCTTCATCAGCCTGCTAACCTGGTCAGGCAAACCTGAAACCAGGCTCTCGAGCTGGTTCACGCTGCTGATCAGGACCGGGATTGCCTTCGCAGCAGAGCGTCCCTTGGCGGAGTATATTTTCTGCAGGGCAGCTGGCAGGTGAGGGTCACAGCCCAAGCCGTAGAGCGTGTCGGTGGGGAAGGCGATCAGTTCGCCAGAGCGAATTACTTCGCAGGCCAGCGCGATCGCATCCGGATGAGCGGCTGAAATGAGCTGCGTTTTCATGAGATTTCGATCCTCACCAGGCGATCCAGCCCGGCCAGGTCCTGCAGGAGTTTAACTTCTGCTTGTGGAAAGGCTGTTTTTGCCAACGCCAACGTTTCCGCGCCTAGCGTGGCTTCTGTTTCAAGCAAGACCAAAGCAGGGGAGTTCAGCCTTGGGGGGAGCCGCTCGAGCAGCCGGCGGATCAGGCTCAGTCCGTCCGCACCGCCATCCAGCGCCAGGGTCGGCTCAAAACCAAGCGTGTTGCCTTGCTCGAGTTTGGCACTTGGAATGTAGGGAAGGTTGGCACAGACGAGGTCAAAAGTTTGATTTCCGGATGATAGCAGGTCTGCCTGCTTAAGAGTGATCTGTTCATTAACCTGATGCGTTTCCGCGTTTTGTCTGGCAATATTGAGTGCTTCAGGGGAGAGGTCAATGGCGGTAATGGTCAGCCGGGGTTTGCGCGTAGCCAATGTTATCGCGATGCAGCCGGAGCCGGTGCCTACGTCCAGCGCGTTTTTGGCTTCGGGGTGTGCATCCAGCCAGCTCAGGGCTTGCTCAACCAGCAATTCAGTCTCCGGGCGGGGAATGAGCACAGCCGGGCTGACGGCAAAATCCAGCCCATAAAAGGCCTGCTTACCGGTCAGGTAGGGCAGGGGCTCGCCTGCTTGCAGGCGTCTGACTAAGCGCTCTAAATGCGCTTTTTGGTCGGGGTTAAGCTGGGCTTCAGGGTGAGCCAGCACCCATGTTTTAGGTCTCTGCAGGACATGCGCCAACAAGATCAGCGCCACCAGGTGTGGCTGCTCAATGCAGTTTATTGCAGAATCATGGCAATCTTCAGTCATTGGTTTCGAAATTTGCCAGGCGTTCAGCTTCTTCGGCGTGCTGCAGCTCCTCGATGAAAGTATCCAATTCGTAGCCTTCCATCACACCAGCAATGTTGTATGAGGAGATGTTGATGCGGTGGTCAGTCACTCGGGACTGTGGGTAGTTGTATGTGCGGATCTTCTCCGAGCGCTCGCCCGTGCCAATTTGCGAACGGCGGGTGGCATCCAGCTCGTTTTGCCGTTTTTCCTGTTCCATCTCAAAAAGCCGCGCCTTGAGGACGCTCATCGCGCGCAAACGGTTTTGCAGTTGCGAGCGTTCGTCCTGGCAAGCCACGATGATGCCAGTTGGTTTGTGGTGAATGCGCACGGCGGTCATGTTTTTCTGCACGTTTTGCCCGCCAGCACCAGCCGATTTGTATACATCAATCTCAATATCGGAATCAGGGATGTCAATTTCCACATCGTCGACTTCTGCCAAAACGGCCACGGTAACTGTGGAGGTGTGAATGCGCCCCTGTGATTCAGTTTCGGGCACGCGCTGCACGCGATGCACGCCGGATTCAAACTTGAAGCGCGAATACGCGCCGCGCCCTTTTACGGAAAAGGTTACTTCTTTGTAACCGCCGATGCCTGTCTCGTTGGAGGAGATGATCTCAGTTTTATAGTGATGGATGTCGGCATACTTCAGGTACATGCGCAGCAAATCGGATACAAAAAGCCCGGCTTCATCGCCGCCAGTCCCAGCGCGGATTTCAATAATAACGTTGCGGTTGTCGCGCGGGTCTTTGGGAATGAGCATGGTTTTCAGCTCAGCATCCAGTTCTTGCTGGCGGCTTTTGAGTTCTTCCAACTCCAGGTATGCCATCTCAAGCAGTTCGCCTTCTGCAACGCTGATCAATTCTTCGGTTTCTTCGGTCTTTGCCAGGTTCTCTTTGTACTCACGGGCAAGGTTGACGATCGGCTCCAGGTCGGAGCGCTCTTTGGAAAGCTCTGCCATGAGCTGAAAGTCAGTGCCAGCTTCAGCCAGGCGGCGGTCCAGCTCTGCAAAACGGTCGAGGATTGCTTCAAGTTTATCTAACATAGTGTTCTCAATTATCCAATTAAATTCGGTATGAGATTATATCATCCTGCAGAGGGTCTGTCATTCAATGCACGCAATTGTCATTCTGTGCAGACATCTCTCATTCTGAGCAGGCATCTGTCATTCTGAGCTTCTTTTGTGAAGAATCTTAAGGTGAAAAAGCAAGATCCTTCGTTCCTCAGGATGACAAATAGTCGCTGTCATTCTGAGCAGGCATCTGTCATTCTGAGCTTCTTTTGCGAAGAATCTTAAGGCCCAAAAAGCAAGATCCTTCACTCCGTTCAGGATGACAAACACACGCTGTCATTCTGAGCAGGCATCTGTCATTCTGAGCTTCTTTTGCGAAGAATCT